>PLIG01000193.1 GCA_003139255.1 Acidimicrobiaceae bacterium
TTCCAGACCGGGTCGATGGACGACCAGTCGTAGTACGAAGTGACGAGCGTGCCATCGTCGATGGGCGCGAGCATGTAGCCGTAGACGTGACCTATCTGCGGGCGGATCTGGCCGAGGATCGTCCAAGCAATCTCCCGGTCGCGAACGAACGACATGATGGTGACGGTCACGTCGTAGCGGCCCATCGGGTAGTCGTTAAGGGCCTCGCGATCCATGTGCACGATGAAGCTGTCGCCGACGGCGGTAACGGGCTCGCCCGTGGCGTGCATCAGCATCCCTGAGCTGTCGATCGCCACGTGACCCTGCGGGTCGCACAGCAGCTGGAAGATCGTGGCCGGGTCCGCAGCAATTGTCCGGCGGACCTCCAGCCGGTCGTTTGTCATCTCCGCATCGTGTCACGTGGCGGGACTCGGCATCACCAGAGCGCACCGACCGAGCCGGCGGGTTCCATCCGCTACACCTCTTGACCAACTCGATCAAATCGTTCGATGTCCCGGTTCGACGGCGCGGCCGTGATCGCCGGCGCGCAGGCCTCTACGATCCCGTGACCTAACCTGCTCGAACCCATCTCACGGTGCCTGGGCACCACTGGCCCTGTGTGAGCTCTTGATCGGAGCGTGAGCCTTCCGGTCAGTGTTTTCGCGGCATCGCTGGCAATACGCGTCGGATGGGGGAAAATGGCAGCGTGACCGCCGTTGCGGATTCTTGGGATGGTGCCCTGGCGAGTCGGTCGCGAACCAGCGGAGCTCGTTGTGAGGCGCGGTGGTGAGCCGCAGGCGTCCGACGGTGGAGCCGGCGGTCGAACCCGAGATCAGCGAGCAGAGCCTCCGCAGAATGATCCACGAGAACGCCGATGGGATGCTCGTGATCGATCGCGAGGGCGTCGTGCGCTTCGCCAACCCGGCCGCCGAGAGGCTGCTCGGTAGGCAGGACGGATCTCTGGAGGGCACGCAGCTCGGTTTCCCCGTGGTCGCGGGCGAGCTGGGCGAGATCGAGGTTCTCGCCGGCGAGTCGCCCAGAACGGCCGAGATGCGTGCTGTCATGATCGAATGGGATGGCGAGCCCGCACTGCTCGGCTCGCTCAGGGATGTCACGGGCCGTAAGCGGGCGGAGGCAAAGTTCCGAGGGCTGCTGGAGGCGGCGCCGTATGCGGTCCTGATCGTCGACGAGCGGGGCCGTGTGGTGCTGGCCAACGCCCCGGCCGAGGTGATGTTCGGCTACACCCACGGGGAGCTGCTCGAGCTCACGGTCGAAGCACTCGTCCCTGAGCGCTTCAGGGAGCCCCATGCGGACTACATGAAGCGCTTCTTCGACAACCCCCATCCACGTCCGATGAAGGCGGGGCTCGAACTGTACGCGTTGTCTAAGGACGGCCGCGAGATTCCGGTCGAGATCTCGCTCGGCCCTCTAGAGACCGTTGAGGGCAGGCTCGTGTCGGCCGCGATCCAGGACGTCTCGGAGCTAAAGCGGGCGGAGACCGAGTTGCGCGAGGCCGAGGAACGGTTCCGGCGGGCGTTCGAGGAGGCACCAATCGGAATGGCGATGCTCGATCCTGACGGTCGCTTCGTCCAAGTCAACGAAGCTCTATGCGAGATCACCGGTTACTCACGCGACCAGCTCGAAGCCACAAGCCTTGACGCGATCACCCACCCCGATGACCTCAGCGTGGAGGAGCAGGAGACCGGGCGCGTGCTCGCCAGTGGGCCCGCCGGTCAGCGCTTGGAGAAGCGTCTCCTCCACGCGACGCGCCGGCCCGTGTTGGTGGCGATGCAAGCGACGCTGTTGCACGACTCCACGGGTAACCCGCTTAGCGTTCTCGCCCAGATTCAGGACATCACCGATCGCCGACGCTACGAAGACCGGCTGCGCCACCTTGCTGACCATGACGCCCTGACAGGCTTGCTCAATCGGCGCAGCTTCGAGCGCGAGGTCGAATCTCACCAGGCGCGCACCGAGCGTTACGGCGGCGACGGCGCCGCGATCATGCTCGATCTGGATCACTTCAAGTTCATCAACGACACGCTCGGGCATAGCGCGGGCGACGAGACGATCGCTCGAGCCGCCAACGTTCTTCGCTCGCGTCTTCGCGAGACTGACGTGCTCGCACGGCTCGGCGGCGACGAGTTCGCAGTACTGCTCCCGCGCGCCGACGCGCCAAGGGCGCTGCTCGTGGCCGAGGAGCTGCTCGAAGCGCTACGGGCAGAGACGGTCGAGCTCGGTGGCCACCCACGGCCGCTCTCCGCGAGCGCCGGCATCGCGCTCTTCGATAGCGAACAGGACATCCGCGGTGAGGACGTGCTCGTCAAGGCTGACCTGGCTATGTACGACGCCAAGAACGCCGGGCGTAACCGCGTCGAGCTCTACGCCACCGGCGAGGACGAACCGACAAGCATGAAGGGCCGGGTCACGTGGGCGCAACGGATCGGAGAAGCGCTCCAGCACGGCGGGTTTACGCTCCTGGCACAGCCGATCGTCGACCTCGCCACCGGCCGTACGAGCCAACATGAGCTGCTGCTGCGGATGCGCGACGAGCGCGGCGGCCTCGTTCCGCCGGGCGCGTTCCTCTACATCGCGGAGCGGCTCGGGATGGTGCAGGAGATCGACCGCTGGGTCACAGAACAGGCGATCACCCTAGTAGCCGACGGCCGCAGGCGTGGCGAGGACCTGACACTCGAGGTGAACCTCTCCGGCCTCTCGATTGGAGATCCTCAGCTGCTGCAGCTCATCAGTCGCGAGCTCGAGCGCACCAACGTTCCGCCGCACAACCTCATCTTTGAGGTCACAGAGACAGCCGCGGTCATAAACATCACCCGCGCTGGCCAATTCGCTCGTTCCCTCACGCGGCTGGGCTGCCGGTTCGCACTGGACGACTTCGGCGCCGGCTACGGTTCCTTCTACTACCTGAAACACCTCCCCTTCGACTTCCTCAAGATCGACGGCGAATTCGTCAAGGGCTGCCGCAACAGCCAAACCGATCGCCTCCTGATCAAAGCCGCAGTAGACATCGCAACCGGCATGGGCAAACAGACCATCGCGGAGTTCGTCGGCGACCAGCAGACCACCCGCCTGCTCGCCCGCCTCGGCGTCGACTACGGACAGGGCTTCCATCTCGGTCGCCCCGCCCCCCTCGAACACGATACGGGGCTCCAGCCTTAGAACCCCGTCAAACTTTCCTGGTCGCCTTTGCGGCGTTGTTGGCCAGGTTGGGGTCGAACGCAAACACTGGCAGTGACCTTCACGCCCTTGATGGCAATTACTACAAGGCTCCGCTAGTGATCGATGTGATCCTCGACTGAGTCGTGATGGGGAGTTTCACACGCAGAGCAGCGTGCCTCGCGTGGGATACGGCTCGCGTTGGCCGTGCGTCGGGCTGGCGAGATTTGAACTCGCGACCTCTTGACCCCCAGTCAAGCGCGCTAACCAAGCTGCGCCACAGCCCGTTGATGCAAAGACCTAGCCTACTGACCCGCTACGGGCCTCTTCGACGGTCCGCTGAGGTGGTTCTCCAGGCACCAGAGTTTCAGAGGTGATGGACCAGCCAGCCGATTCCCTGGTATGCCCTCCATCCCAGGTAGCCGACCGTGGCTACGACCAGCAGCTTGAAGTGCCACGGGACCCTCCGCCTCTCCGCGAACTGCTCTTCGCACGTGGGGCAGGCGCCCGTGCCGGTGAGCTCGTCGTCGGCGACCATGCGCTCGCATGTCTCACACCAAGGCATCACGTAGCTCAACCTCCGAGCCGCACCCGCAGCTTGAGTGGGGTGGGGCCCAAGTCGAGCACCTCGCGAAGGCGTCGCTCGACGTAACGGAGGTAGGTCGCCGGGAGCCTGTGTGTCGCGAAGAGGGTGAACGTCGGTGGGTCGATCGCACCTTGGACCGCGTAGCGAATACGCGAACCTGGTGCGGCGTGCGCCGCCTGGATGGCCGCGAGCACCCGATTCAGCTCGCCGGTTGGAACGCGCCGATGGTACGCGTCGACCGCCTGGCCAAGCGCGCCGAGTATGCGATGCACTCCGAGGCCACTGAGCGCGCTCACCTTGAGCACCGGTGACTCCCCCAAGAAGGCCAGACGGTCCCCGACGTCGACCAGCACAGTGCTGCGCGCCTCGGTTGCTAGCAGTTCCCACTTGTTGAGCACGACGACCACCGGACTACCCGAGGCACCGATGCGCTCGGCCAGGCGCTGGTCCTGGTGGGTCACCCCTTCGCTTGCATCGATGACGAGCAGCACCACGTCGGCGGCATCGAGCGCCTGAAGTGCTCGTACCATTGCGAAGTACTCGGTCCCCACAGCCGAGCGCGACCTGCGCTTCATCCCGGCCGTGTCCACGAAACGGATCGGGCCCTCGGAGGTGTCCAGAACCGTGTCGATCGCGTCCCTGGTCGTGCCGGGAACATCGTGCACCACGGAGCGCTCCTCGCCCACCAGACGGTTGAAGAGGGTCGACTTGCCGACGTTGGGCCGTCCGACGATGGCCACTCGCGGGCAAGCCTGGCCTTTGGCTGCAGGCGCCTTCTCCACCTGCTGCTCGGTGGCGGGCCCCAGGCGCCTTACCAATTCGTCCAGGAGGTCGCCGGTGCGACGCCCGTGCAGCGCGCTCACCAAATGGGGATCGCCGAGACCGAGCGAAACGAGCTCCCATGCTTCGACCTCGCGCGCGGGATTGTCAACCTTGTTCGCCACGAGCATCGCAGGTACATCGGCTCGTTTCACGAGCCGGGCCAGGTCCTCGTCCTCGGTTGTGACCCCGACCGTGACGTCCACCACCACCAGCACCAGATCCGCCGCCTCGATCGCGCGTCGTGCCTGTTGTGCCACCTTCGCCTCTAACGAGCTCCCGCCGCCCAGCCAACCCCCCGTGTCCACGAGCAGGAAGGCGCGTCCGTTCCACTCCGCCTCGAGCTCGAGGCGGTCGCGCGTGACGCCGGGGCGCTCTTCGACCACAGCCGCTCGCCGACCGATGAAGCGATTGACGAGCGTGGACTTCCCCACGTTCGGCCGCCCGGCCACCACCACTACCGGAAGACGCGGCCCTTGGCGGGCCGTGTCCGGTGCGGGCCTTGTTCGCGCGGGTGCCATCGCAATCACCCGCGGCGCTGTCGGGTTGACTCCAACGCGCGGCGGAGCGCGAACCCGTCGGTGCCGACAACCTCCACCGGGCGCGGCATGTCGGCAACGGTCGAGCCGTCGAGGAAGCGCCCCTCGGAGAGACACACGTCGGGGAGCAGGTACCGGTGGTCGTCTGGCTCTCGCTCGAGGGCGCCCGCTATGTCGATGCCGGTGAGCAGCCCCGTCACCGCGATGTTCCCACCGAAGAAGGAATTGTGCACCGGGAGAAGCCGCAGCGCGACGTCTGCGCGCTCGCGGTAGCCCGCGAGCAACGGCCCGAGCACCCGCGCCCCGTACTCACCGGTGATGACCGTCGTGACCCTCCCTCGCTCGTCGATCTCTCCCTCCTTCAATGCGACGACGCGCCGGGCGCGGTAGCCGTAGGCGGGCGCACCGTCCACCCAGGAGAAAAAGCCCGCTCGCACGCTGAACCCCCGCTCTACATGGCCGAAGAATGATTCGGCGAACGCGCGTGCCATGCCTATCCCGTTCTCGTGCTGAGGAAAGCCGTCGTAGGCCGCGCTCGGAGGGAAGGGGCGCCCGGCCAGCAGGTAGTACTCGTCCGCGGCATAGATCATCCGGCGCCCTATCGCGGTCATGAACAGCTCCTGCCACTCCTCCACGAGGTCGATGACCGCGCCCGCTTCGGTCGCGCCATGGCCTCGCAGCTCGGGCTCGGTGGTGTAGCGGCTGATCCCGAGAGGAACGCAAGCCACGGTGGCCAGCTCCGGGTACTCGTCGGCTATGCCGGCCAGCGTGGTCTCCAGCGCCTGTGAGTCGTTGACACCTGGACACACGACTATTTGCCCGTGCACCTCGATCCCGCCGTCGAGCAGCGCGCGCAGCCACCTCAGGCTTGTCGCGCCGCGGGCGTTTCGCAGCATGCGCGCGCGCAGATGCGGGTCGGTGGAGTGGATGGACACGAACAAAGGAGAGAGGCGCTCGGTGAGGACGCGCTCGAGGTCGAGCTCGGTGAACCGGGTAAGCGTGGTGAAGTTCCCGTACAGGAAAGACAGGCGGTAGTCGTCGTCACGCACGTACAGGCTCCGGCGCATGCCCTTGGGTAACTGGTGGATGAAGCAGAACTCGCAGTGGTTGTCGCACGTTCGCACCCGGTCGAACAGCGCCGAGGACACCCCGATGCCGAGGGGATCTCCCGCGGCCTTCTCGACCCGTACCGACACCTCCAGGCCGCCACGACGGACCTCGACTTCGGGGTCCTGCCCGTCGGTGAGCAGTTGGTACCCGATCACGTCACGAAGCGCTTGCCCGTCGATACTGAGCAGCTCGTCGCCGACCCGCAAGCCTGCTCGCTGCGCCGGGGAGTCGCGCGCCACCGAGACGACCCGGGCTGCCGGCATGGAACCGAGGTTACCCCTCGAACCAGCTCACCCGGGTAGGCGGTTAGCCTGGTCGTGTGCCGGTCGAGCGGGTTCTCCTGGCTTCCCCCCGGGGCTTTTGCGCTGGCGTCGAGAAGGCCATCAAGGCGTTGGCATGGATGGTGCGCGTGTTCGAACCGCCCGTCTACTGCTATCACGAGATCGTTCACAACTCCTACGTCGTCGAGAAGTTCCGCTCTCAGGGAGTGATCTTCGTCGACGATGTCGAAGAAGTGCCTCCCGGGGCGCCGCTCATGCTCTCGGCGCACGGAACAGCCCCCGAGGTGGTGGCTGCGGCCCGTGAACCGGGCAGGACGGTCGTCGACGTGGTGTGCCCGCTCGTGTTGAAGGTGCACCGCGAGCTGAAGGTCCGCGCCAAGAAGGGCTACACCGTGCTCTACGTGGGCCACGAGGGGCACGAGGAGGCCGCAGGGACGATGGCGGTGGCCCCCGAATCGGTGCGGCTCGTGCGCTCGGAGGAAGAGGTCGATGCGATTGCCGCCGAGATCGAGCCCGGCACGCCCGTGGCGCTCTTAGCCCAGACCACCTTGAGCCATGACGACTGGTCGGGGATCATGAACAGAGCCAAGGAGCACTTCGAGGAGCTATGGATGCCGAACCGGTCCGACCTGTGCTTCGCCACCACGAACCGGCAGGCCGCCTTGAAGGCGATCGCCGGAAAGTCCGACGCGGTGGTGGTGATCGGGTCAGCCAATTCCTCGAACACCCGGGCCCTGGAGAAGGTGGCGCTCGCCATGGGTTGTCCACGGGTGCTGCGTGTGAACGAGGCGCACGAGCTACCTGACGACCTCTGCGGGACGGTGGGTGTGACCGCCGGGGCTTCTGCGCCGCACAAGCTCGTCGAAGAGGTGGTGGCGCGCTTGGCACCTGCAGCCGGGGTGACGGAGATCCGGGCCACCGAGGAGGACGAGTACTTCCCTCCCCNNACGAGCGCGGACGAGGTTCGGCTCCAGAGCCCAGAGGCTCCCGACGGCGGGCCCTTCGCCTCTGACCGCCACCTCTCCGCCGCCGACGTGCTCGCGGAACTGGCCGGCTGATGGCGAGGTCGCGTTCGCTTGCACCGTTCGGACGCGCCCGCGCGCGACAGAGGCGTCGACATGAAGACCTGAGCCGGTTAGTGATGGAGCTGGGGCGCCAGGACTTCCGTCGCCGTCATCGCGACGCCACGCTTGCTCCGGTCGTCGTGCTCGTCGCCTCTTACCTCGAGTCGGACAACATCGGCGACGTCTTGAAGGGGGTGCCGGGCGAGGTATGCGGGCTCGGCGTCTCGATTCTCGTGGTGGTCGACGGCGGGGAGGACGGTACCGAGGACGTGGTGAGCGCGATGGGCGCCTACTGTGCAGTTCTCCCTGTCAACATGGGCCAGGGGGTCGCCCTGCGCCTGGGTTACGAGCTGGCACGCTCGCACGGTGCACGCTTCGTCGTCACCATCGACGCCGACGGACAGGACGACCCATCCTCCATCGGCGACCTTCTGTTCCCGCTGGTCGCCGATGAAGCCGATTTCGTCATAGCAAGCAGGCGCCTGGGCAGCGATGAGTCGACCGACCCCCTTCGACGTGCCGGCGTCATCCTTTTCGCCACCATGATCAATTTCCTGACAGGACAACACCTCACCGACACCTCGATGGGCCTTCGTGCCCTGCGGGCCGAGGTTCTCGGTGACGTGACGCTCGAGCAGGACCAGTATCAGACCGCGGAGCTCGTGATCTCGGCGGCGTCGCGGGGTTGGCGCATCACGGAGCGGCCCACGGCGCGCCATGCGCGCTCGTCGGGCGAGTCCAAGAAGGGGCACAATACGTTCTTCGCCCTGCAGTACGCCAGGGTGATCCTGCGCACCTGGCTGCGCGAACACCACCGATAGCTACGCGTCTGGGTCACCTGGCTGCGCCATGTGCGAAGGTGAATATTCCCTTGACGTTCTGTCCTTGACGCCCTTGACGCAGCCTCCTCACCTCCCTAGGGTGGTGGGGTGAACCGAGTCGCTTTGGACGAGGCCGAGGATCTCAGCGCCCTCCAGCAGGACTACGTGGACGAGGTGGTCGCCGAGGTGCGCAACAGCTTGCTCGAGATGGCCCGCAGGCTGGATATGCAAGAGCAGCTGGGGCCCCCGAAGGAAGCGGCCGAGCGTCTGGTCTCCCTCGTTCCCTCGCACTCCCCGTGGGGCGCGGTCGTGGGGCCTGTGTACAGCACACCACAGGTGCGGGCCCTGCTTGGCGCGCCTTCCCGCCAGGCGGTCGGCGACCGCGTTCGACGTCGCACGCTGCTTGCCCTTCGCACCAGCGACGGGCACCTCGTCTACCCCGCCTTCCAGTTCAGCGGCCGCGAGGTGACACCCGGGCTCTCGAAGGTTCTCCAGCGCGTCTCGGACACCTCGGACGACTGGACGCTTGCGTCATGGCTTCGGGCGCCACAGACAGCGCTGGGCGGAAGAAGTGTCGTCGAGCACCTCGCGCGAAGAGGTGCCGACGAACAGGTGATCGAGCTGGCCAGTGCCGCCGCGGAGCGCTGGTCGCGCTGAGCAGGCGCTCCCGGCAGGTCCAGGGCCTTCCCCCGGCTGACCTCAGCGGCTTTCCAGCCCGGACTTACCGCGCGGGCACGCGCTTGTGGCGTGCCGCCCGCAAGACGCCTTGGTGGTATTGCAGTCGCGGCGACTGCCGCTTCGACCTGGTCGAGCCGTTCGGGACCTGCTACGTCGGCACCGACGAGCTGGCGGGGATCTTGGAGGTGATCGGGCCCGAGCTCGAGAACGGAGTGGTCGCAGCGGAGTTCTTGGATGCCCGCCGGCTGTTCTCCTTCACGCTGAGTTCGCCCGCCAANNAGGCGGCGGACCTGCCTAGCAGGCGGGCAGCTGGATTCGGTGTGACCAACGAGCTGTCGACGATGACGCCGTACGTGGTGCCGTGTGCTTGGGCGGAGGCATTACATGAGCGCAGGTTCGCCGCCATCCGCTACAGGACCCGTTTCGACACCTCCGAGGCCGCACGTGGTGTGGCGCACTTCGGGCGCTCTGGCGAGGCACGCCGCGCTCCAGGCAAGGCCATAGCGGTTGACGCAGCACTGCGGCGCCGGCTCGAACACGAATGCAACATCCAGGTCGCGCCCGCTCCGGCGATGTCGGACCTCGAGATCGCCCCGGATCCCTAGTCCCGGACGCGTGATCGGGCCACGTCGTAGACGCGCTGTAGCTCCGAGCACAGCCGCGCGCTGAGCTCTCGTACCTCGCGGCGCGGCGTTCGGCCGCTCGCGCGCTGTGGAACCACGAGCGCGTCTCCTATGACCAGATGAACCCTCACGGGCCTAGGCAGTCTCGAGCCCTTGGGCAATGCTTCGGTCGTGCCGCCGACACCGATCGGAACGATCGCGGCGCCGGCTCGGGCTGCAAGAAACGCTGCGCCCTCTTCGAGGTTCTCGACCAACGGTCCCGCGCGGCGGGTCCCCTCCGGGAACATCACCAAGACCTCGCCGTGTCTCAACACATCTTCGGCGCGTCTCAGCGCGAGACGGTCGGTCCCCTCACGGTGAACGGGGAAGGCCCCCACCGAGTCGAGCAACGTCCCGAGGACACGAGAATGCCAGAGATCGTCCTTGGTCATGAAGAAGAGCTTGCGAGCACGAGCCACGGCCTCCGAAACAACGAAGAAGTCGATGAGACTGCGATGCACCGGAGCCAGGATCACCGCGCCGGTCTCGGGCACGCTGGCTCCCTCCACCGACACCCGCCAGTAAGAGTGGTTGATCAAATGTGCGAGCGCTCGCAATGCGCCGTAGAACGCGCCCGGGACGCGGATGGGTGGTTCGAGCCGAGTCTCTTCGTGCGTCGGGGGTGAGACCGAGGCGCGACCGGCGTCCGCGTCGTGCGGCTCGGGAAAGGGCCCGTGCTTCACAGCCACGTCAGGACCTCCTCGAGGACCTCGGTCGCGTCGCGATCCGTAGAGTCGACCACCACCGCGTCTGCCGCCACATCCTGAGGGGCGGGGAGTGGCGAGGCCGCTCGGGTCGAGTCGAGCCTGTCGCGCAGAGCCAGGGCTCTTGCGACCGCGGGCAGGTCGTGACGGGCGTTCTCGAGGGCGCGCCTGCGGGCGCGTTGGTCGGCCGAGGCGGTGAGGTAGATCTTCAGCTGCGCGTCAGGGAGCACCACTGTCCCGATGTCACGGCCCTCCACCACTCCCCCACCGTGCTCCTTGACCCATGCCTGCTGGCGCGCCACCATCTCGGCGCGCACCTCGGGGTTCGCCGCCACCGTCGAGACCACGGCATCTACCTGAGGAGCGCGGATCGCCTCGGCAACGTCGACTCCGTCCACTTTGGGCTGCTCCCCCATCTCGAGCACGAGCTCGCGAGCCAACTTGGCGACCGCCGGTGCGTCGCCGGGGTCGATCCCCTTGACCAACGCGCAGTAGGCGACCGCGCGATACATGGCACCCGTGTCGAGCCACTTGAGCCCCAGGTGCCCGGCGACGAGGCGCGCGAGCGTCGATTTCCCGGCGCCCGCGGGACCGTCGATGGCCACGACGCGAGGGTCCTTGTCCGGGACCGGGCTGCGTGCGGAGGGGCTCGGTCGTTGCATCATGTGGCGCGCCCTCCGGTCAGCTGGGCCATGTGTTGCGCGAAGGTTGGGTACGAGCTGTTCACCGCCTCCCACCCCACGATGCGCGTCGCACGCTCGGGGACGGACGCGGCCGCGACGGCGGCTGCCATCGCTATGCGGTGGTCGCCGCGCGCGTCGACGTGTCCGGCGCTGAGCGCACGCACGCCCGTGACGAAGAGATCCTCCCCGTCGACTTGCGCGCTCGCCCCGAATGCCCGGACCATTTCCGTCACTGCATCGAGGCGGTCCGATTCCTTCACCCGCAGCTCGCCGACTCCGCGAAAGACCGTCGTGCCCTCGGCGCGCGCCGCCGCGACAGCCAGGACCGGCACCTCGTCGAGACCAGGGATCTCGGCCGCGTCGACCTCGGTCGCAAAGAGCGGCGCCGAACGAACGACGACGTCCGCCGTGGCGGCGAGGTCGTCCGGCCGCGTCGTGGGGAACTCGTCGAGACGTGCTCCCATCCGCTTGAGCACGTCCAGAAAGCCCCGCCGGGCAGCGCCTACGTACATACGCGCGACGGTGATCTCGCTCCCCGGAAGCAGGCAGGCGGCCACGACCCAGAAGGCGGCCTGGGAGGGGTCGGCGGGGACGTCGAGCTCGAACGCCTGAGGCTGTCCGGGAAGGACCCTCACCACGTGGTCGCCCCCCTCGTAGGACTCCGAGACCTCTGCCCCGCAAAGAGATAGGAGCTCCTCGGTGTGCTGGCGGGTGAGCACCCGTTCGCGCACCACCGTCTGACCCTCCGCCCGCAGGCCCGCGAAGAGCACGCACGACTTCACTTGGGCGCTGGCGACGAGCGGCGAGTAGTCGATGCCTTGCAGCGATCCTCCACGCACGACCAGCGGTGGCAGGCAACGCTCCGTGCGGCCTTCCACGCGCGCCCCCATCAACCGCAGCGGAACGGCCACGCGATCCATGGGGCGCGCGGAGAGCGAGGAATCGCCTCTCAGCTCAACCGTCCAGGGCCGCCCGGCCACCACTCCCGCGAGCAGGCGCATGCTGGTGCCCGAATTGCCGAGACCGAGCGGGGCGTCGGGGGACCGAAGTACCTGTTCTCCCCCGCAAATGCGCTCCTCGTCGACGTGCGCCCCCATGCACCGTGCGGCCTCCTCGGTGTGTCGGACGTCGTCGCCCTCCGAGCGCCCTCGCACCACCGAGACGCCGTCTGCCAAGGCGCCGAGGATTACCGCCCGGTGGGAAATGGACTTGTCACCTGGCACCTGCACGTGGCCGGTGAAGGGCCGACCGCCCTCGATGGCGAACGCGGTGCCGGTGTGCCTGGTCATATGAGGCGGCCGGCGGTCGAGCGAAAGCCCCTCGCCGTCAGAGCCTCGCTAAGGCGATCGGCGGCATCAGCGTCGACGACGAGCACGAGCACCCCGCGGTCGCCTTCCGCGCTGTGGGCGATCTCCAGGTCGGCGATGTTGACGCCCAGGTCCCCCGCAAGCGTGGTGATCTCTGCCAGCACTCCAGGCCGGTCGGGTACTGGCACCCTCATCTCGGCGAGGCGCTCTGGGCGAACTGCGCCGGTGGGAAGCGAACGACGAGCCTGTGCCGCATGCTCCAGAGCGACGAGCAGCCCTTCGCGATCCTGCTCGGCCACTCGGTCGCGCATCACGGCGAGGTCGAAGAGCAGCTCGTCGAGGGTCGCGACGATGGCCGCGGAGTTCTCGGTGCAGACGCCGGGCCAGATGGCCGGCTGCCCCGCGGCCACCCGGGTCATGTCTCTGAACCCTCCTGCAGCCAGGCGCAGTAGCGCCGCGTGCCGCTCGGACACGCGGTCAGCGAGGTTCATGAGAGTTGCCGCCGTGAGGTGCGGCACGTGCGACACCACGGCGACCAGTGTGTCGTGCTGTGCCGGCGAGAGCGCCACGACTTCGGCTCCCATGGACCCGACCACCGCCCTCAGGCGGGCGTATGTAGCTGCGTCGGTGTTGTCGGTCGGGGTGAGGACCCAGGTGGCGCCGACGAAAAGCTCAGGGTCAGCACCTTCGACGCCCACCTGTTCCGATCCGGCCATCGGATGTCCTCCCACGAACCTGGGGTGGTCGATGGCTTCTGACACGGGAGCTTTCACGCCGGCAACGTCGGTCACCACCGCATCCGGCCGTAGCCCTCTGGTCAGGGCCGCGATCGCCTCCCTGGCGACGCACTCGAGCGGCGTGGCTACGAAGATGACCTCTGCCTCGAGATCGTCCCCCACGGCGTCGAGCGCACCCAACGAAAGCGCGCGCTCGGCTTGTTCGGGCTGGGTGTCACGGCCCGTCACGTGCCAGCCGCGGGCCCGAAGCACCATTCCGACCGACCCGCCGATGAGGCCCGTACCAATTACCGCTGCACGCCTCGAAGAGCCTGAGGAAGGTGCCTCACTCCGGGAGGTCATCGCGCAGCCCCCGTGCTCCCTCGAGGTAGACGTGGTGAAGCTCGTCGCGGGCCCTGTGCGTGGTGACGTGCGCCAGGACGCGCATGCAGCGTGGGGTCGATCCCACGACGTCCAGCTCCCGGGCACAGATCAACGGAACATTGCCCAAGCCCATCACGCGTGCCGCCGCGGCGGGGAACATCGAGACGAGGTCACCCGTCGCCGTGAACACGATGCTTATGAGGTCGTCGTGGCTCAGCCCGTTCTGCTCGAGCATCGTGGTGAGCAGCTCGGTGATGCGACTCGAGATCTGCTCCGGCACGTCAGCATCGACGGTGGTTGCTCCGCGAAGGGCCCGCACAGCGAGAGGCATGGCTCCGAATGCTACCGATCACCCCGGACGCTGCCTTCGACCAGATCGCTGGGCACGTCGGCGACCGGATGGGGTTGGCTCCGAGCGGGCCCTCGGGGCAAGGCCCGCACCCGGTCCAGCCGCCTCGCTGAGAGAGCGCACCTCCTTCGCGGAGAGCTCCCTCCAGGCCCCGGGCCCGAGGTCGCGGAGCGCGATCGGTCCGACGCGTACACGCACCAGGCGCCGAACGGGATGGCCCACGGCCTCGCACATGCGCCGCACCTGTCGGTTACGCCCCTCGTGGACCACGATCCGCAACACACCGTCGCGATCGTCGCCCACGACGCCGACCCACGCCGGCGCGCTCGGACCATCCTCCAGGTCGACCCCGTTGCGCAGAAGACGCAGGGCTGCTCTGCCAGGAACGCCCTCCACCTGGGCGAGGTACTCCTTCTCCACCCCGAAAGACGGATGGGTGAGACGTTGGGCAAGTTCCCCGTCGTTCGTCATCAGCAGGAGGCCTTCGGAGTCCGCGTCCAGCCGGCCCACGGGGAACACCCGCGGATGGTCGGGAACGAGCTGGGTGACCGTAGGCCGGCCTTGTGGATCGTCAGCCGTGGTCAGCACACCTCGTGGCTTGTTGAGGAGGTAATGGACGAGGCCGGGGAGCACACCGATCCGCACGCCGTCGACGGCGACACTGTCGCTGGTCACGTTCACCCGCCGCCCGAGCGTGGCGAGCTCTTCGTTCACCGTGACGCGCCCCGCTGAGATGAGTTCCTCGCAGGCACGCCGGCTGCCCAATCCTGCACGGGCCAACACCTTCTGGAGCTTGTCGGACGGCTCCTCATCCTGCCCCTCGCGGTCCTCGAGCCCTTTCGCCACTTCTCGAGAGCGTAAGAGCCCACACAGATCCGCAGGCGGATGAGCCCACGGGGCCCTCGCCGAGGGTGGCTCAGGAATGTCGACCGACCTCACCTTTTGGACCCTCCGTGACGTTTGCGCGGAAACGTTTGGGAAGGGGGCTCTCGGCAGGCGCCCGATGGGCAAGCGCCCTGTTCGTCAGGTGAGCTATCCGTCAGGTGTCGGCAACAGGCCGGAGGCGCTCTTCGAGCTCCTCCATGGCTTCGGGCCCCGGCAGGAGATCCTCCGCCCGGGGCAGCTGGCCGAGATTGTCGATCCCGAGCTTCTCCAAGAACGCGGGTGTCGTGCCGTAGAGGATCGGCTGGCCGGGTCCCGGAGCCTGGCCCACCGCGATGATGTAGCCACGCTGCTCGAGCAGTCGCACCACGCCGTCCACGTTCACGCCACGCAACGCAGAGATCTGGCCGCGAGACACGGGCTGGCGGTAGGCGACGATCGCGAGCGTCTCGAGGGCGGCCGAGGACAGTCGAGAGGACACACCCTCCATGGCGTAGCGCTCGACGAACGGTGCCATGTCGGGATGTGTCTGGTACCGATATCCACCGGCCACGCGCACTAGGACGAATCCGCGCCCCTGTGCCTCATATCCAAGAGCGAGCTCATCGCACAACGCCTCCACGCGCTCAGACGGCAGCTCGAGAAGCTCGGCCAGGAGCGTCGGCGGAACCGGCTCCACGGCGGACAACAACACGGCCTCGAGGGCCCGGTGCTCCTCGGACAGCTCCACTCGCTCAGCCTTCGTACTCCTCGACCGCGTCCGCAGCGCCCACGACGGCGAGGACCCCCTGGTGACCGATCCAGGTGACCACCAGGTCGCCGAAGGTCTCGCCTTGGTCCAGTGCCACTCGGCCGCGCTTGCACAGTTCGAGCAAGGCCAGGAACCGCACGATGACCTGCATCCTCGTGGTGCAGTGGGAGCTCAGCTCACGGAAGGTGATCCTGTGCTCAGCCGGCAGGCGCTCCTCCAGCTCGGCGACAGCCTCGGAGACCGTCACCGCCTCGACCGTGATGTGAGACATGTCGAGGGTCTCGGTGCGTCCGTGGGCAACGGCCCTCAGGTAGGCGGCCGCCAGTCGAGCTGGCGTGATACCCGCGAGGAGATCGGGTGCCAGGTCACAGAAGCGCTCCTCGAGCCCTGCGATGCGCGGAACCGAGCGGGCTGCAGCGTCCATCATCGTGACGAAGTGGTCGGCGACCCCTGCGTAGGCCTGGAGCTCGAGCAACCGCGCCAGCAGGCGGTCGCGCTCTTCGAAGCCCGACAGAAGTTCCTCGTCGTCCTCGTCCTGCTCCGCAGCGGGCAGAAGCCTCCTCGACTTGAGCTCGACCAGGACGGCGGCGATCACCAGGAACTCGGTCGTGGTCTCCAGGTCCAGGGACGAGGCCGCTGACATCTCTGCGATGAAGGCGTCCACCAGGGGGGCCACCGGCACATCGAAGACGTCCAGCCGGTGCTCCGAGAGCAGCCGCAAGAGCACGTCGGATGGCCCCTCGAAGACAGGCGTGCAGACATGAGCAGCCACATAAGCGACGATACCGGGTGAGTTTCGCCGCGCAGTGCATGCCCGACGATCAGGACCGACGCCGGCTTCCCGTACCATGGCACCCAATGTCCAGGGTGCTGTCGGGGGTCCAGCCGAGCGGCGACGTGCACCTCGGCAATTACCTGGGCGCGTTTCGCACGTGGGTCTCCGACCAGCACCGCCACGAGGCTTTCTTCTGCGTCGTGGACCTCCACGCGCTGGCCCAGGAGCACGACCCCGCCCTCCTCGCCTCCAGGACCCTGGAGACGGCCACGAACCTCATGGCCGTGGGGCTCGACCCGTCAGTGTGCACGCTCTTTGTCCAGAGCCACGTGCCGGAGCACCCGCGGCTGACCTGGCTGCTCGAGTGCACCGCCACCTTCGGCGAGCTGAGGAGGATGACGCAGTTCAAAGAGAAGGGCGGAGAGAACGAGAGCGTGCGAGCAGGGCTCTTCACGTACCCAGTCCTCCAGGCCGCCGACATCCTGCTCTACGACGCGCAGCGCGTACCGGTGGGCGAGGACCAACGCCAGCATCTCGAGCTCACCCGTACCCTCGCCATCCGCTTCAACCACCATTACGGCGAGACCTTCGTGGTCCCGGAGCTCGCGGTGCCCGAAGTGGCGGCGCGGGTGATGGACCTCCAGGAGCCGGCGAGGAAGATGTCGAAGTCGCTGAGTTCTCCTCTGGGAACGATCGGGGTTCTCGACCCGCCAGAGGACATCGACCACAAAGTCCGCCGCGCTGTCACCGACGCCGGCACCGCCGTGGTCTACGAGCCGCTCACCAAGCCCGGGGTGTCGAATCTCCTCGAGCTGCTGGCGGCCGCCAACGGAGGTGACCCGAAGGAGCTGGCGCCTGGTTACACGAGCTACAGCCAGCTCAAGCGCGACGTGTCAGAGGCGCTGGTCGAGCTGCTTCGCCCTGTGCGCGAACGCCATCTCGAGCTCGCCGCAGATCCCGGCCATGTCGAGGCCGTGCTCGCGAACGGTGCGGCGAAAGCGAGCGCCGTCGCCGGGGCCACCCTCGACCGGGCGATGCGAGCGATCGGGTTGCTCGCACCTCGCGGAGGCTTCAGCGTCTGAGCAGTCCCTAGCGCCTCTCACGTTCCAAGAACGCCACTCAGAGCCCGACCACCCGCGCCCACTCGTTCAAGGCGGGGTTGAAAATGTCGCTCAACGCCTGCGGGAACAGCAGGATCACGATCAGCGGCAAGAAGAGCGTGAACGGCCGGATGCGGTAGTAGCCGGGCAGCAGGTGCCGAGGCAAGAGACGTTCTACGACAGCCGACCCGTCGAGCGGTGGGAGTGGGATCAAGTTGAACACCGCGAGGATCACGTTGATGTATCCCGCGAGGAAGATCACCAGGGACCACGTCGGCTGGAGCGAAATGTCTCCTGTCTCCAGCACCGGCGCCTTGATCGAGAAGGGCACCACGTGGGCATACGCCAGTCCGAATACCAGGGCCAGGAGAATGTTCACCGCCGGTCCCACCAGAGAGACCATGACACCCTCGTTGCGGGGATGGCGCAGGCGTGCCACGTTCACCGGAACTGGCTTCGCGTACCCGAAGGCACCCACCCCGCTGAGAACCAGCAGGGCCGGGAGGATGATCGTGCCGAACGGATCGATGTGACGAATCGGGTTCAGCGTCAGCCGACCGGCACGTTTGGCGGTGTCGTCTCCGAACGCGAGGGCTAGCGCACCGTGTGACACCTCGTGCAAGATCACCGACGGGATCAACGCGCAGAACAGGACTATCTCGACCCTGGTCAGGTGATGTGTGCGAACCAGCACCACCACGAGCGCCAGGCCAGCGATCACCCAGACTGTCGTGCGCGGGTCAATTCCCCGCCGGCGCGGAGCTGGCGCCGGGGAACCCCAGCCGTCACTCATCGGCACGCGCTTGTTGGTTCTCGAAGACTCAGTGCTTCGACACGCAGTTGATGCAGTAGCGGGCCGCCGGCTTCGCCTCGAGGCGCAGAGGGTCGATGGCCTGGCTGCAGTCCTCGCAAACTCCGTATGTCCCGCTCTCGAGCTTCCCCAGGGCGCTTTCCACCTGCTCCAGGGCTTCCTGGAGCTTGCCGGCCAGAGCCTCGGCTTCACCACGCTCAGCGGTCACCTGGCTCGAGTCAGCGAAGTTGGAGTCGTAATTCATGCGACCAGTACCCACGCCGAGCTCCTCGAGCTTGGCCAGGAGATCCTTGCGTTCCTCGTCCAGGAGGGCGCGATAGTCGACCATGGATGTTTCCCCGGGCACGTACCGAACATTACTGCGCGACCCGCCGCCCGGCGCGCGGATGTGCTTTCTCGTACACCCGGCGTAGGTGCTCGGGCGACACCCGCGTGTAGATCTGGGTGGTGGCCACCGACACGTGCCCGAGCAGCTCCTGGACCACCCGGATGTCGGCACCGTGGGCGAGCATGTGGGTCGCGCACGAATGACGCAGCACGTGCGGGTGCACGCGGCTCGTGAGGTCCACCGAGGCCGCCCGCTTCTTCAACACTCCCCAGATCCCCTGCCTCGTGAGACGCCCCCCGCGTGCATTCAGGAAGACCGCCTCGGCGTCGCCGCGCCGTGCCCAGCGTCTCGGCTCGAGCTCCGGCCTCCCCCTCGGCCCCAGCCAGTCCTCGAGCGCGCGGCGCGCACACCGGCCGAGGGGCACGAGCCGCTCCTTTGCTCCCTTGCCGAGGACCCGCACCAGGCCTGTGTCCGAGCCCAGGTCTGCAAGGGACAGAGCGGCCAGCTCAGACACCCGCATGCCGGTGCCGTAGAGCACCTCGAGGATCGCCCTGTCCCGGCGTGCGAAGGCGTCCTCCCCGCCACAGGCGTCGAGCAGGCGGCAGACCTCGTCCTCCTCGAGAGCCTTGGGCAGGCGAAGCCCGGCTCGGGGTCGGTTGACGTTGGTGGTCGGGTCCGAGACTGCCCGCCCCTCCTCCAGGCAGAACCGGTGCAAGCCGCGAATGGCGGCGAGAGCGCGCGCGACGGATGCTGGTGCGAGACCGGCACCTCGTCTGTCGGCAAGATGCTCCTCGACGAGGTCCATGTCGGCGGTCTGCACCTCGCTTCCTCGAGACGCCAAGAACGACTCGTAGGCGAGCAGATCACGGCGATACGAGACCAACGTGTTGCGTGAGCGCCCCTGCTCGACAGCGAGCCACGTCAAGTACTCCTCGCCGCTAGTGCTCAGAGCTCTCGGACAGTCAGCCAAGGAGCCCCTGGCGGCACCGACGGTGGTGGTCAACGTGCGGTTTCTCCCAGTGCGTCGCGCGCGAGCAGCAAACCGAGCACCGTCTGGGCATCGATCAGCCGACCCGAGTTGATCAGGTCGTCCACCTCACCCAAGGGCACCTCGATCACCTCCATGAAGCGCTCCTCTTCCGCGTGCTCTTCGGGACGTGGTGCCTGGTCGGGCTCGAGACCGGTGGCCAGGAACAAGAACGTCTCCTCGTCACAGATGCCAGGGCTGTTCAGCACTCTGGCGAGTAGACGCAGGTCGCTGGCGCGTACGCCGGCCTCCTCGCTCAGCTCACGGCGCGCCGTCTCCTGCGGTGGCTCGCCATCGACGTCACGGGTCCCCGCCGGGATCTCCAGCAGCTCCCGGTCGACCGGGCCTCTGTACTGACGGACCAGCAANNTGCAATGCTCGACGGTCCTCGGTAACGGCGACGACGGCCACGGCCCCCGGATGGCGCACCACGTCGCGCGTGAACTGGGTGCCGTCGGGGGCCTCGAACGTCGCCGTTACCACCGATATACGCCAGCCTTCGAAGCGAGCCAGGTCGCTCAGGTGGCGAAAACCCTGCGGGCTCTTAGCTGCAGAGGTAGCGGTGGTGCGGTTCGTGCGCCTGCTCCCTCGCTCGACTGGGTCTGTCCGGTCCTACGACACGCCGTCAGGAGACGGCGTCGAGGTCGGCGTCAACTGCTATGAGGTGCGGTAGACGGCCCTCGGCGCGCACGAGCGCCGCCTTGACGAGCTCGCGGAACAGCGGGTGAGGCCGATCGGGTCGGCTCTTGAACTCCGGGTGCGCCTGCGTGCCCGTCCAGAAGGGGTGCCCCGGTAGCTCGATGAACTCCACGAGACGACCGTCCGGGGAGGTTCCCGAGCACACCAGACCGGCCTCCTCGAGGCGAGCGCGAAAGCGGGGGTTGACCTCGTAGCGGTGGCGGTGACGCTCGGAGANNCCCGAGCCGCATCGTCCCGCCCTTGTCGACCACGTTCTGCTGGTCCTCCATGAGGTCGATCACCGGGTAAGGGGTCACGCTGTCGAACTCGCGCGAGTTGGCGCCCTCCAGCCCGGCGAGACTGCGCGCCGCGTCGATGACCATCACCTGCAGCCCGAGGCACAGACCCAGGCAAGGGATGTCATGTTCGCGCGCGTACCGGGCGGCCGCGATCTTGCCGTCGATGCCCCGCTCGCCGAAGCNNGTGGCGATTTGCATGCCGAGGCACAGGCCCAGGTAGGGCACCTGATTCTCGCGGGCATAGCGCGCCGCCTGGATTTTGCCTTCGATGCCCCGCTCGCCGAAGCCCCCGGGGATGACCATGCCGTCGAGCTGGGACAGGCGGTCCATGGCCAGGAGGTCGGGAATCTGCTCGGCCTGGATCCAGTCCACCTCGACGTTCGCCGCGTGGTAGAAGCCGGCGTGATGCAAGGCCTCTACCACCGACAGGTACGCGTCCGGCAGGTTGACGTACTTGCCCACGACGCCGATCCTCACCGTGCGCTCGGTCGCCGAGACCTGGGAGACGACGTGCTCCCATCGCGACAAGTCGATTGGATGCAGTGCCTCGTCGATAGCGAGGGTCTTGCACACGACGCGGTCGAAACCCTCGTCGTGGAGAACGAGGGGGATCTCGTAGATGCTTGGGGCGTCGACTGCAGAGATCACGGCCTCGCTGGGCACGTCGCACAACAACGAGACCTTGCGCTTGAGCGCATCGGAGATCGGTTGGTCGGACCGGCACACGATGACGTCGGGTTGAACGCCTCGGCTGCGCAGCTCGGTGACCGAGTGCTGTGTCGGCTTTGTCTTCTGCTCCCCCGAGGGCGCCAGGTACGGTACGAGGGTCAGGTGCACATAGCACACGTTGTCGCGGCCGACATCCTGGCGGAACTGCCGGATGGCCTCGAGGAACGGGACGATCTCGATGTCGCCGACGGTGCCCCCGACCTCGACTATGACCACGTCGATCTCGTCCGAGGCCAGGCACATCACGCGCTCTTTGATCTCGTCGGTCACGTGCGGGATGACCTGCACCGTCTTTCCCAGGTAGTCGCCGCGCCTCTCCTTGGCTATCACCGCTGAGTAGATCGATCCGGTGGTGCTGTTCGAGTCTCTGTGGAGGTTCTCGTCGATGAACCGCTCGTAGTGACCGAGGTCCAGGTCGGTCTCGCCGCCGTCCTCGGTCACGAACACCTCGCCGTGCTCGAAGGGGTTCAAGGTGCCCGGGTCCACGTTGATGTACGGGTCGAGCTTGATCATCGTTACCCGCAGCCCGCGGCACTTGAGCAGACGACCGAGCGAGGAGGCGGTGAGACCCTTACCGAGCGAAGAAGACACGCCTCCGGTGACGAAGACGAACTTTGTCACGCTTCGCACCACCAGGGCACCAGTGTACCGTAGACGACCTTCACTCGCCCAGGTGGAACCGTGCTCTCAGGATGGCATGGAAGTCCCGTGGACCGAAGGTGACCAGTCGGGCCGGGGTCTCGCCCGCGCGGCACACCACAGCGTCACCGGGTTCCAGCCTGGCGATGGACCGGCCGTCCAGCACCACGAGCGCGGCCCGCGGCTCGGCGAGCTCCAGGCGTAGCCATTCGTCGGGAGCGAGGACAAGTGGGCGGTCGAACAGCATGTGCGGGGAGATCGGGGTGACCACTATGGCCCGCAGCTGGGGGCTGACGATAGGCCCGCGAACCGACAGGTTGTACGCGGTCGAGCCTGTCGGGGTGCCTACCAGCAACCCGTCCGCCACGTACATGACCAAGGGTTTTCCGGCAACGCTGGTCGCAACCCGGATGGTGTGCCCCGGCTCCGTCTTCTCGACGACCACCTCGTTCAGGACTATGTACGACGGCTCTTTCTCGTCGGTGGTCGTGCGTGCCTGGGTGCGTTCGAGATGCACGTCGAGCGTCATGCGCTCCTGTATCTGGTAGTCGCCGGCGATGAAGCGTTCCAAGGCGCGCTCCAACGCGTCCGGGTCCACCTCGGTGAGATAACCCAGGTGGCCGAGGTTCACCCCCAGCACCGGCACACCCCGAGAGACCGTGGCAGCGACGGTCCGCAGCATGGTCCCGTCCCCGCCGAGGCTCACCACCAGGTCGATGGGCGCGCCGTTGAGCACGTCGGGGGCATCGCGGGGCCGCCCGACCATCGGCCTCTGCGTCTCCTCGTGGGAGTGGGCGACATCGCTCACGATGCTCTCGATCGTGTGGCCCCGTGACAACAACCAGTCACTGGCTCGTGCCGCGATCTCCGCCGCCTCAGCACGACCCGGGTGCACTACGAACGCCACGGCAACCATCGACCGCTACCGGTCTTCGCGGAGCATCTGGCCTGCTTCGCTGAGATGGGGCTCGGTGCCGGCGACGGTGCCGGTATGGATGTCCGGGGAGGCACCTATCGCCGCGTCGAGAACCGCACCGGGCACGGCGCTTGCTCCCGCAGGCGCGGCGAAAAGCGCCCGCGCATGCAAGAAGTACTCGGCGTTGCCCGCGGGCCCGAGCAGAGGCGATGCCATGGCGCCCATGATGCTCGCTCCGGAGGAGACCAGCGCGGACGCTACCCGCTCGAGCGCCCCACGACGCTCGGTGGAGTCCTTCACGACCCCACGGCCACGCCTCGCCACCTCCTTGTCCACCTCGAATTGCGGTTTCACCAGCAGCACCAGATCCGCACCAGGCACTGGAAGCTCACGGGCAAGTACCTCGACAACGACGGTGAGCGAGATGAAGGACAGGTCGGCCACGACGACGTCGAAGCGGATGTCCCCCGTCGCGGCGAGATCGAGATGTCGCAGGTTCGTGCGCTCGAGCAGCTTCACCTTCGGGTCGTCACGTAGCCGGGGATGGAGCATTCCGTGAGCGACGTCGACCGCGACGACGTGGGCGGCACCGTGGCTCAGGAGGCAGTCTGTGAAACCCCCTGTCGACGCTCCGGCATCGAGACAGCGCTTGCCGTCGACCGTGATCGCGAAACGCGCCAGCGCGGCCTCGAGCTTGTCCCCGCCTCGCGACACGAAGCGACGGCCCCTCGAGTCGACGACGATCGGCTCGGCGTCTGCCACGAGTCGAGCAGGTGTGCCTGCCACCGCACCCCGGACGAGCACCAGGCCACGTTCGACGAGCTCCACCGCCTGATGGTGCGATGGAGCGAGGCCACGCCGCACGAGCTCGGCGTCGAGCCGGCGACGGGCTCCCGAGCTTCTCAGGCGCCGGCCTTTCGCGTCGACGCCGACTTCCTGGCAGGAGTACGTTTGGCCGCAGCCTTCTTCTTCGCTGCCTTCTTGGCCGGAGTACGTT
>PLIG01000066.1 GCA_003139255.1 Acidimicrobiaceae bacterium
GGGTCGAAGAACTCGGAGACGGTGACGACGGTCCACGGCCTCGGGCCGCCTGTCGTGTCGACCTGGTGCCCGGCCGCCCAACTGGTGACCGCGGATCGGGACTCGCTGTCGAGATCGTCCGGAACGACGAACCCGGCTTCGAGCACGGAGCGACCCTGTATGACGAGATAGGCGCCGAGCCCAAAGGTCGCCGGCATGCGCCCGAGCTCCGAGGCAGCGACCAGCACCAGCCCGACCCGGTCGCCGAGCCGTTGCGAGTAGGGCGGGGGCGTGCTCGGCGACCGCCAGCCACCGGTTCCAGGCCAATCCCGGAAGTTCACCACGCGGCGCCGGAGCGACCGGGTCATCAGCTCGGCCCCTCGCCGTCGGCAACCCGGTGCAGCATCAGTCCCAGCTCGCGGACGAACGATGCAGGCAGGACCACGAACCCGATCCCGTGGTGCTCGCCCATGCGGACGAGGAGGTGCCCGACCCGACGGAGGCGGAGGAGGTTGCTGGCCGCCGTACCATCGCCGAGGCCGGCCACGTTCCACGCCTGATGCTCCACAACGTGCTGCCGATGGGCGAGCGGCACGACGAGAGCCGGATCGAGGTAGTCACCGTCGGCGTCCCGCCCGGTGGGGTGGTGCAGGTGGTCGGCGGGACGGCCGAGAAATACGCACTGTTGATCGTCGGCACGCATCAGGCGGCCCGCCCCGACCTGTAGATGAACAGATCCTCGTCGGCAGCTCGGCGCCCTTCCAGCAAGGCCATCACTCGGTTGGGGTCGCTGAGCCACCGCTCACCGCGGATAGGCCTCCATGATTCCACCCGGCGTCGGAAGGCGCGTGGAGAGATCTTCCCCTGTACGAGATTCGAGACCAGAGCGTCGTATCGGGCTCCCCGGGTCTTCTCCAATCGGGTCGGCGCTTCGAGGATGGTCCAAGGGTCCGGCCGGTCGAGGAGGACTGAGATCGC
This sequence comes from Acidimicrobiaceae bacterium, assembly GCA_003139255.1. Taxonomy (GTDB): domain Bacteria; phylum Actinomycetota; class Acidimicrobiia; order Acidimicrobiales; family UBA8190; genus Bog-564. The sequence goes on from PLIG01000066.1 coordinate 958, forward strand.
CGCACCAGCCCGGACCGCGGGCCGTTCGTGGCCCAACGCCTCCCGGACCGTCTCACCGGGGTGGCGGCGTGCGGCACGGTTGAGGTAGGTGACCCGATTGGCTGCCTGATAGCCGACTGTTCCGGGCTTCGTGTTCCGGCGGGTGAGCAGGCCCACCTCGGCGGCGTCGAGGAGGCGCTGGGGTGGATGGCCCCGAGGAACAGCGGGGCGGTCTGCCGAACGGCGGAGGGACCGGGGCAGCTTGGGCGTGTGGCGGCCGGGGGTGGGCGAGCGGTTGGCAGCGCTTCGGAGGGTGGGGTCAGCGCGCGGTGTCACCGGAGACGTCCTCGGCATCGAGGTCGCCCGGCGGTAGACTGGGGGTGACCTGGGGTTGGGGAACTCGCGGGTTCGGAGTGGCTTCTGCGAGAGCAGGGGCCATTTCCGCGTTAGCAGTGTTGGGGGAGTTGACCGCGTGGCGATTGGCAATGGCCAGCGATGAACGCAGATGAGCGCCCGCTTCCTCGGCCAGCACCGTCGGCAGGTGCTTCACCAGGAGCAGGTCGACCAGCTCCTCGATCGAGATACCGCGGCGTTCTGCCTCGCGGCCCAGCTCGTCCAGCAGGTCCACGGGCAGGGAAGCCCGGATGACCGCCCGTCCGGGACCCGCCCTCACTCGTCCTCCTCGGCGTCGATCGACAGCGCCCGCCGCAGGACGACGGCCAGGGCGTCACCGGGGCGTCTCACGTCCAACAGCCAGACCAGACCACCCGAGAAGGCGTCGCCCAGGAGGCCGTGCACGCCGGCCGGGACGGACCAGGTGACTACCCGCTTGGCTTTTGCCGGTGTCGGGGACTTCTGGCTGGGTAGGCGAACCAGGGTTCTTGTGGGCACGGAGCCACTGTCCCAGAGCCGATTTCCGGGTTTCCCCGTTTATCGCGTACATGGCGACCCTGGCTGATGTACGTGACTATCCCATTGGCAACGCGTACACCTGATATGCTGATCCATGTGCGACGGGATAGTGAACCAGCCCTCACGCTGGTCAAGCTGGCGACGGACAACGGTCTCGACATTCTCGGGACGCGTCTGGAGGCGTGGGACCGGGGGGACCTGCTATGGCCGGAGGAGGTCCCCGACGAGCGCAAGGTCGAGTACCTCCGACTGCTTGTCCGACTTACTGGTCCCCGTAAGAGCCGAGATCGTGCGGCGCTGATCATGGCTGTGCATGGCTGCCCGTGTGAGCGACTCCGCTCTGCTCTTTCGTGGGGACCCGTCGATTCCAGTCTCGATTCGACCTTGACCGGTGGAGATGAAGACGAGATCGCGAGGGTGATCGAAGACACCACCGACGACTACATGTCCTCGCCTCTCGGGAGCAGCACCTTCCCTCGGACCACCACCGACGCTCTCTCCTCGGTGCTCAACGCGCGCGCCAAATCAGCAGCACGAAACCTTGCCGTCGACGAGACAGACCGGGAGGCCGGCGCTCCTGCCGACCCACCGAGACAGGTCGGTCGTCGCTTCGGCATTCAAGTCATGCATGCGTTGGCTGATGGTGAGATGTTCGACCCAGGGGTAGTCGGGGCATTCACCGGCCTCGACTCTGGACAAGTTGCCATCCTCGCCGATGCGCTGACGACGATGCCCCTGGAGGTCGATCATCTAGTGCAGACGATGCCTCTGAGCGAACTGGCGACAATTTGCAGGGTCACCCGCATGACGCTGACTCCCGACCAGCTCCCTCCTCAATCCGCTCGGCTCACCGATGATGACCTGGCCGCCATTGCCGCAAGGAAAGCACCAGGGGACTACATCGTCATGCGACACCATTTGAGAACGTTCGCCGAACAATGCGGACTCAAAACGTCTCTTGCTGATGCCGGGATCCGGGATGTGTACGGCCTACCCATCAGCGACAAGGACCGGGCCAATCTCGGGCTGTTGGCCCCCTCATTCCTGCCGACGGAAGACGACGAACTATCGGCGTAGCGTTGCCACACAGATAGACCACACACAGATAGAGCCCGGGCGCCGACTCAGCATCGGCCCCGGGCATGGCCCACGGAGGAGTGCTCCATGGACAGGACGGAAGCTACCGTCGTTCCGCCGCGTTTGGCGGCATCCCCCACGAACTGGTGGGCGTACCCCGCATGAGCGCCCCCCGCATCATCTATCAATCGCCACCGCTCACCGACGAGGACATCGCCGACGACATCGAGCGCCGAGCCGATGCCTACTCCCGACCCGACTCTGAGCACGTGGCCGTGGTCGACGGGTTCGGCGCCCGGGTCGGTGTCGAGCGTGGGCACCTGGAGCTCCACGACGGAGTGGGCGAGCATCGCCGGACCCGGCGTTACAGCAAGGTGGACCCTCCCCGTCGGGTGGTGGTCGGGATCGGAACCGTGGGAGCGGTCAGCCTCGACGCCCTGCGCTGGTGTAGCTCGGTGGGCACCCCTCTCGTCGTCCTCAGCAACGACGGGGCGATCCTGGCCTCCGGGCCGCCGGGACGTGATGACGCCCGGTTGCTGCGGGCCCAGGCCCTCGCCCTCTACGGCCCCTCGGGGCTGGCCATCACCAAGTACCTACTTGGCGCCAAGTTGGGCGGCCAGGCCCAGGTGCTCCGGCTCCACTTCCACGATGAGCAGGCCGCCTCGATGATCGACAGTCTCGCCTCCGAGGTCGGGACGGCCGCCTCGATCGAGGAGGTGCGCCAGTTGGAGGCGGCCGCTGCCAATGTGTACTTCGCCGCATGGGAGCGCACCGCGGTGGTGACCTTCGCCCGGAAGGACGTTCCGAGGATCGCCGGGCACTGGAGCAAGTTCAACGGCCGGCGCAGCTCGGTCAACCCCGGGAGCCCACGCAGCGCCACCGATCCGGCCGGGGCCATACAGAACTATTCGTACAAGCTGGCCGAGATCGAGGCCGGCCTTGCTGCACGACGGATGGGGCTCGATCCCAGCCTCGGGATCCTCCACGCCGACCACCCTGGCCGGCCATCGTTTGCGTGCGACCTCATGGAGGCAGTGCGGCCGGTGGTCGACGCCCATGTGCTCGGTGTGCTCGCAGGCCCCCTGCGCAAGCGAGAGTTCACCGAGGACGCCCGTGGGGTAGTGAGGTGCTTGGCCCCCTTGACACATTCATTAGCCGAGGCCATGCCGAGCTATGCGGTTGTCCTTGCTCCGGTGACCGAGACCGTGGCGGCCCTGCTGGCCTCGTCGTCCCCCTATGACGTACCAGTGCCCACGGTACTCACAGGGTCGAAGCACAAGGCGGCAGCCCGTCGCCGGGTGGATGGAGCCGGAGAGCGAAGCTCTCCCTTGCCTCAGGGACCGAACCCCGGGGGACTCCCACCGAGAGGACGAACGCGTCGGGTCAAGCCCTCAGCGACGCCGCCCCTGCCGCCAAGTTCCTGCCAGGGGTGCGGGGCTACCCTGCCCGTCGACTCAGACCGCCCCCGGTCCCGACGGAGCTGGTGCGAGGAGTGCCTGCCCGGGCGCCGGGCGGAGATCATCCCCGACATGCGTCGCATAGGGCGGACCGACGCCCGAGCGTTCGCCGGTGCCACCGGGGTGCTCCCGAGCCACACCACCGACGCCCAGGCCGCCCGGTCGGTCGCCAACGCCCACCAGCGAGCCGAGGAGGCAGCCTGGGCGGCACGGACCGCGGCGACAGCCCTCACCGCCGACGACGGTGTGGCCTGGTGGAGGGAGCAAGTCCTCCCGAAGCTGGCCACCGTGACCCTGCCCGCCATGGCACGGGCCACTGGAGCGAGCACCTCGGCGGCATCCAAGTGGCGAGCCGGCCGCTCCGTGCCCCATCGTCGCCACTGGCCGGCCCTGGCGGAGCTGGTGGGGGTCAATCTGCCCGGGGGGCGGGGACCCTATCGGGTGCTGTCGACCTCGAAGCGAAACCACACCGAGACGAGACGCCTCTCCGACGGCAGTGTGCACACTGTCGACATGCGAACTGGGGAGACGGTGGAGAAGACACGGGAGTAGTGCCGTCTACGGAGCCCCCAGCTACCCGGTGAATCATTCGACTGGACCTGTCCCACACCACCAGACGGGATGACACTCACATCCTGGAGGACTCGACCTCGGCAGCCATCGCCGTCCCCGACTAGGGGCCATTAGAATAGGCCGATGAACCCGACCCCATTCTCAGCCGGTACGACCTGGAGGCACGTCTAATGCCCGGTCTCGGCATAGCGATCGCATTTTTTGGATATTGGACGTTTTATTACGGTTTGACGCAAACCCAGGGGTTCAACTACGGATTCCTTGACCTGGGCATCCCCGGTCGCTGGGCGGCCGCCCAGTCGATCCCGAAGGACGGTGGCGGGGGGGGTGTCCCCTCCTCTGCCGTGCCCAACTCGGTGCCGGCGACCGGAGGGACTCCGCCGGCCAGCGGGGCGAAGAACTTCCCCGCCGTGGTGGTTCCGACCGCCACCCCGTCCGGGGCCCCGGCAGGGTCCTATGGGAAAGACCAGGACGGGAATGTCTACGTGAAGAAGAACGGACAGTGGATGCTGTACGCCGAGGCGGGGCACTCCCCATTCCCAACGAGTCTCGCTTAAACGGGGTGACCGGGGCCATCCTCGACCCGGCCCTACTGGCCTGACCCACCCACCCCCACACCCTGCCCTGAGCCCTGCCTGACTGACCGGGCACGTCGAGACCGCCCCAGCTCTCGTCCCCTGACCACCTCGACCCTGTCTCTCCTGGCCTAACCCTCGACAGCGGGCACCTGACCCCCCAGGCCGCCTGGTTGCGGGGCACCTGGGTGATCGTGTGCGGAGTGAGTAAGCACGTAGGCACGGACCACTGAGCGTCGAACCATCAGGGG
>PLIG01000202.1 GCA_003139255.1 Acidimicrobiaceae bacterium
CCGTCGAAGAAGTGCTCGGCGTCGAAGAAGACTCGGAGCCCGTGCTCGCGCAAGAAGCAGACCGAGTCGGAGGCCATCGCCAGCGCCTCGGTGAGCGTCGTGCGAAGGGCCTCTTTGACGTGCAGCTCGGAGACCTTGGCCACGATGCACACCGTCTCGGTGTTCGCCTTCACCAGCTGGCGAAGCACCTCGTCGTCCTCCGCGCGCACTCCCGCCCGGCGCGTGGAGCCGAACCCTACAAGGGTCGCCGTCGACAGGCGAAGCTCGGTAGGTGCGCGGGCAAAGAACTCCTCGTCCTTAGGGTTGGCGCCGGGCCAACCCCCCTCTATGTAGGCGACCCCCAGATGGTCGAGCTGCTCCGCGACGCGCAGCTTGTCGTCGACGGTGAGAGACAGCCCCTCCTGCTGCGAGCCGTCGCGCAACGTGGTGTCGAAGATGTCGACCGCCTCGGGAAAGGCGGACAGGACGAGACCGTGGCTGTCAGCGTGGACCTGGCTCTGGAGCTGATCATTCGACATGCTCTACCCAGTTCTTGTAGCGGTCGATCTCCCCGCGAACTGCTGCGAAGTACGTCTGCTGGATCTGCTTGGTGATCGGGCCGGGGCGTCCGTCACCGACCGGGCGGTCGTCCACCTCGCGGATCGGCACCACCTCTGCCGCCGTCCCAGACAGGAACGCCTCGTCGGCCAGGTACAGGTCGGTGCGCACGAGCCCCTCGAAGTCCACCTCGTACCCCAAATCGGTCGCGATCGTCATCACCGAGTCCTGGGTGATGCCATGGAGGGCCCCTGACTCCGAGAGCGGAGGGGTGAGTATGCGCCTGCCTCTCACCACGAACAGGTTCTCGCCGGTGCACTCCGACACCCGCCCGTCGGGAGCGAGCAGCACAGCCTCGTCGTAGCCGGCTTTCAGTGCCTCGACCTTCGCCAGCGAGGAGTTCACGTACATTCCCGTTCCCTTCGCCGCGGTGGGCACAGCGTTCGGGTCGTGGCGCTGCCAGGAGGAAACTTTCAGCCGAATACCGTTGGCGAGGCCCTCCTCGCCCAGGTACGTGCCCCACGGGTAGGCCGCGATCGCCACCTGCACCGGGCACAGCAACGGGTTGAGGCCCATCTCCCCGTACCCGAGGAAGACGATCGGCCTTATGTAACAGCCCTCGGAGAGCCCGTTCACCGCCACCACCTGCTTCGTGGCCGCGACGAGCTCCGCGAGGCCGTAGGGCACGTCGATCATGAACACTTTTGCCGAGGCGAGCAGGCGGCGGATGTGGTCTGTCAGCCTGAACACGGCCACACCGGAGCTCGTCGGGTAGGCGCGGATGCCCTCGAAGACGCCCGAGCCGTAGTGGAGCGAGTGCGTGAGCACGTGGACTCGAGCCTGGTCCCAGTCGACGAGCTCTCCGTCGAACCAGATCTTGTCGGTTGGATTGATGGGCACTTCTCAGAGCCTCTCTGCGATTGCGTCGCCGACGGCGACGGTGGAAGGGAACGGCGTACCTGCTGCGTTGCCTGCATTCTCGGTGTTGCCGGCAGGCTCCGCCAAGTATGCGGATACCGCTTTCGTTACTCGCTCCGCGGCGTCCGTCTCACCGAGGTGCTCGAGCATCAGCGCCGCAGACCGGATGGCAGCGAGAGGGTTCGCCTTTCCCGTACCCGCGATGTCGTGGGCCGCTCCATGGACCGGCTCGAAGAGCGACGGGCCGGTGCGGGCCGGGTTCAGGTTGGCAGAGGCGGCGAAACCGATGCCTCCCGAGACGGCGCCGGCGAGGTCGGAGAGGATGTCACCGAAGAGGTTGTCGGTGACGATCACGTCGTAACGAGCGGGCTGCTCGACCATGTAGATGCACGCTGCGTCGACATGGTTGTAATCGCGCTCGACCCCGAGATAGTCCGTCGCGATCTCGTCAACCGTGCGCTGCCACAGGTCGCCGGCGAAGGTGAGCACGTTCGTCTTGTGAACGAGTGTGAGATGGTGTCTGGGCCTGCGCGACGCCAGCTCGAAGGCGTAGCGCACGCAACGCTCCACCCCATTGCGAGTGTTTACGGATCCCTGAGTGGCCACCTCGGCGGGTGTGCCCTTTCGCAGGAACCCACCCTCACCCGCATAAGCACCTTCGGTGTTCTCGCGCACGATCACGAAATTGCAGTCCGATGCGGGGATGCCGGCCACGAGGCCGGTGCCGTCCACGGGGCCCGTGCCTAGCGCGGTACGCGTCCCCGGCGTGCTCACGAACGGCCGCAAGTTGACGTACAGGTCGAGCTCGAACCGCAGACGCAACAACAGGCCCCGCTCCAAGAGCCCGGAGGGCACGTCGGTCCTGCCCACCTCAGGGCCCACGGCCCCGAGCAAGATCGCGTCGAAGCCGCGCAGCTCCTCGAGCACGTGTTCGGGGAGCACCTCGCCCGTGCGCAGGTAGTGGGCAGCACCGAGCTCGTATTGCTTCTCCTCGATGACCACACCGGCGGCGGCGACAACCTTCAGCGCCTCGGCGATCACCTCCGGGCCGATGCCGTCGCCGCCTACGACCGCGACACGATGTCGTCTGCTCTGGCTCACCTGCTCACCTGTCCTGCTCACCTGTCCTGCTCACCTGCGCGGAACCGGAGGTAGGCGTCGGGCTGGCCCTTCCCCCGATTGCCCTTCCCCCAATTGAAAAACCGCCCACGTTCGTGGACGGTCGGGCAGGCGCGCACGGGTGTGCGCGCCTATTTGATGATAATTACGGCTGCGGTCGTACGCTTCACTCGGCACAAGTTTCCCCCACCCCGACCAGGCCGTCAACCTCCTGGGCTCTGCCAATCGTCTCCTGTCGCAGTGTCGCTCGCTGCCAATGGGTCCTTCCCGCGCGTTCTCCGGTCATCACGGCGGCCCCCGGTCTGCCCGATCTGCCAACAGGTGCCCTTCTCACCAGCCGGTAACCTCGCCCAGTGACCGAGGAGCAGACGCACCTCACACGGGCCACCTACGAGCGTCTCCAGGCCGAGCTCGAGGACCTGACGACCAGGGGCCGGGTGGAGATCGCACGCGCAATTGAGGCCGCCCGGGCGCTCGGGGACCTGTCCGAGAACGCGGACTACCACGCCGCCAAGGACTCCCAGGGAGCGATGGAGTCGCGGATCCGCCTGATCCAGGCGACCCTAGCGAAGGCCGCGATCGTCGAGGTCATGGGAGCTGCCTCTCCTTCGGGCACGGTGTCGACGGGATCGATCGTGGCGATCCGCTACGAAGGAGACGCCGACATCGAGCGCTTCCTCGTCGGATCCATCGAGGAGCGCCACGACGAGCTGAACGTGGTCTCGCCCCGTTCCCCACTGGGCCAGGCTCTCCTCGGGAAAGGACCGGGGGAGATCGTCGAGTACGAGGCCCCCGGCGGAACGCTGCGCGTCGAGATCGTCCAGATCGGATTCTCGTGATCATGGCGGACCGACATACAGAACCTCGCGCCTTGAGCGAGAAGGTGTGGGAGCGCCATGTCGTCAGCCGCACCGAGGGAAAGCCCGATCTGCTCTTCGTGGACCTCCACCTCGTCCACGAGGTCACCTCCCCCCAGGCCTTCGACGCGCTGCGAATGGCGGGGCGCACCGTTCGCCACCCCGAGCTCACCGTGGCGACGGCCGACCACAATGTGCCCACCACGGGCCTCGATCGACCCGTGGCCGACCCGATCTCCGCCAAGCAGCTGGAGGTGCTCGAAGCGAACTGCGCCTCCTTCGGCATCACCTGCTACCCGATGGGACACTCCAACCAGGGGATCGTCCACATCATTGGCCCTGAGCTCGGGCTAAGCCTCCCGGGAATGACCGTCGTGTGCGGCGACAGCCACACTTCGACCCATGGCGCGTTCGGGGCGCTCGCCTTCGGGATCGGCACCTCGGAGGTGGAGCACGTGCTCGCCACCCAGACCCTCGCCCAGCCGCGGCCGGCAACCATGGCGATCGAGGTCGATGGTGCGCTGCCGGCATGGGTGTCGGCGAAGGACGTCGTATTGGCGATCATCGGGAAGATTGGGACCGGCGGTGGCATCGGTCACGTGATCGAGTACCGCGGGTCCACCATCCGTTCGCTCTCGATGGAGGGCCGGATGACCGTGTGCAACATGTCGATAGAGGCCGGAGCGCGTGCAGGGATGATCGCCCCCGACGACACGACCTTCGCCTACATCGAAGGGCGCCCGCACGCGCCGAGCGGAGCGCGCTGGGAGGAAGCATTGAGCGACTGGCGCGGTTTGGTGACCGACGAGGGTGCCACCTTCGACTCCACCGTGCGGATCGACACATCATCCCTTGCGCCGCACGTCACGTGGGGGACGAACCCCGCACAGGTGGTCCCCATAGGAGGCTCGGTCCCCCACCCCGATGAGCTCGTCGAGCCCTCCGCGCGCGAGGCGGCGACGCGTGCGCTCGAGTACATGGGGCTCGTGCCCGGCACCGCATTGCGCGACGTCGCGGTGGACACCGTCTTCATCGGCTCGTGCACGAACTCTCGGATCGAGGACCTGCGCGAGGCCGCCCAGGTCCTCGGTGGCCGTCAGGTACGCGAGGGGCTGCGGGCGCTCGTGGTGCCTGGATCGCACCGGGTCAAGGCGCAGGCCGAGGCCGAGGGACTGGACAAGGTGTTCATAGCCGCGGGCTTTGAGTGGCGTGAGCCTGGTTGTTCGATGTGCCTTGCAATGAACCCGGACAAGCTCTCTGTCGGCGAGCGTTGCGCGTCGACCTCCAACCGGAACTTCGAGGGTCGTCAGGGTCGCGGAGGCCGCACGCACCTCGTCTCCCCGGCAGTCGCAGCGGCCACCGCTGTCGCCGGCCACTTCGCAACCCCCGACGAGCTCCCATGAAGCCGGTGCGGGTCGTGAGCGGAAGGGCGGTGCCGCTCGATCGCTCCGACGTCGACACCGACCAGATCATTCCCTCGGACTGGCTGAAGCGCGTCGAGCGCACCGGGTTCGGCGCAGGTCTGTTCTCTGACTGGCGCGACGGGCGCGACTTCGTGCTGAACCGCCCCGAGCACGCCGGGGCGACGGTCCTCGTGGCGGGTCCGAACTTCGGCACGGGCTCCTCGCGCGAGCACGCGGTGTGGGCTCTTATGGACTACGGCTTCGAGGCGGTCGTCTCGCCACGCTTCGGAGACATCTTCCGTATCAACTGCACCAAGCAGGGTCTCCTGCCGGTGCAGGTGGAGCCCTCTCTCGGGCGGGCGCTGATCGACGCGGTGATCCAAGACCCCTCTCTCGAGCTCACGATCGACGTGGCGCGGGGCACGATCGAGGCGCCTGGAGCAGGGCTCTCGGGGACGTTCCCACTCGACGAGTTCACCCGGGACCGACTGCTGAACGGCTGGGACGACATAGGGCTCACACTGCGCCACGAAAAGGCGATCTCCCGTTACGAGCAGGCGCGCCCCACCTGGATGCCGTCGGCTCCCGCACGCTCCTGATACTCCCTGTCATGGACCCGAGCCAAAGGAGGCTGCCCGGTGAGAGACTTCAAGACGTTCATACTGAGAGGTAGCGTCGTCGATCTGGCGGTGGGCATCGTGATCGGCGCCGCCTTCACTGCGGTGGTGTCTTCATTCGTGAAGAACCTGCTCACGCCGCTCGTGACGATCCCCGGCAAGGTGAACTTCAGCGATCTGCATGTGACGGTGCGCCACAGCGTGTTCGCCTACGGGACCTTCTTGAACGACCTCGTCTCGTTCATGATCGTGGCAGCAGCCATATTCTTCTTCGTGGTCCGCCCCGTGAACGCGCTCATGGCGAGGCGCCACCGGGGACAGGAGACCGAACCTGACACCCGCGACTGCCCGGAGTGCTTGAGCCAGATCCCTGCCGCGGCGCGCCGTTTCGCCAACTGCACATCCGTGGTGCAACCAGCGACTTAGAAGCCGGTGTCGATCCGGCGCTCCTGATTTCGCGCCCTGATCCGCAACAGGCGGTTCACCGCGGCCAGATAGGCGCGCGCCGAGGCCTCCACCACATCGGTGGACACGCCGCGGCCTGACACCTTGAGCCCGTCGGCCTCGAGCTGGACGACTACGTCACCGAGCGCGTCGACCCCGCCGGTGACCGAGGACACGTTGAAGCCGATGAGCTGGGACTCAACCGCGGTGGCCTTGCGGATGGCAGCGCTGGCGGCGGCGATCATGCCGTCGCCATCGGACGTGGCTTCGACCTTGTCGCCCGCGCGGCTCACCACCACCCTCGCGTGGGGCATCCCGACGGTACCGCCCGACACCTCGAGCGCCTCCAGCTGGAAGTCGTCGACAAGGTCCTGGCCGAGCTCCTCGATGACGATCGCCTCGATGTCGGCTTCGGATATCTCCACCTTGCGGTCCGCCAGCTCCTTGAACCGCGTGAACGCCCGGTTCAGCCCCTCGCCCTGGGTCTTTATGCCCATCTTCTCCAGGGTGTCGGAGAAGGCATGGCGCCCGGAATGCTTGCCGAGCACTATCTGGCGTCCCACCTGACCCACACTGGCGGCATCGATGATCTCGTACGTCGAACGGTCGGCGAGCACGCCGTGCTGGTGGATACCCGACTCGTGGGCGAAGGCATTGCGCCCGACAACCGCCTTGTTGAACTGCACGGGATAGCCGGTGAGCCTCGATACGAGACGCGAGGCGCGCGCCAGCTCCTCGGTACGCACGGTCGTGGCGACCCCGGGGAACTGGTCGGGGCGGATGCGGATCGCCATCACAACCTCTTCCAAAGCCGCGTTGCCAGCCCGCTCGCCGAGACCGTTCACGCACACCTCCACCTGCCGGGCCCCGGCCTGCACCCCGGCGAGGGTGTTGGCCGTGGCCATGCCAAGGTCGTTGTGGCAGTGAGTGGACAGGACGTACTCGCCCGCCACCTCGCTGCGGATGTGCTGGATCAAGGCTCCGAAGTCCCAGGGGATGCCGTAGCCGACGGTATCGGGGATGTTGAGGGTGGTTGCACCGGCCTCCACCGCCGCGGCGAGCACCTCGAGCATGAAATCGAAGGAGGTGCGCGTGGCATCCTGTGGGCTGAATTCGACATCTGCGGTGTGCTCGCGCGCCCTGGCAACGCCCGCGCGAGTCTCGGCCAGCACCTGTGCCGGGGTCATCTTCAACATGTGCTCCATGTGCTGTGGGCTGGTGGAGATGAACACGTGGATGCGCGCGCGACGCGCGTCGTGTACAGCGTCCCAGCAACGGTCGACATCGGAGAGCTGGGTGCGAGACAGACCACAGATAGCCGGTGCGTCGGACGCGTTTCCCACGGAGCGTGCGATGGCCTGCACCGCCTCGAAGTCCCCTTGGCTGGCGACGGGAAAGCCCGCTTCGACGTAGTCGACACCCGCACGCGCGAGCTGCTCGGCGATCTCCAGCTTCTCTGCGGCGTCGAGCGAGACACCGGGCGACTGCTCCCCGTCACGCAGGGTCGTGTCGAAGACCACGAGGTGCCCAGGGGGACCTGCCCCCGTCCCTGCTCCTGTACCTGTCCCGGTCGCGCCCGCCGGCACCTGGCCGGTGGCGTCGTGTGTGCTGTTCGAGTGCCCGCTCATTGGTGTCCCCGTCCTCTGGTTCTTGCAGTTGCCATTCTCGCCCTGTCATCCGTCGCGCTTTCGGACCATTGAAAAACCCCCTGGCCTCTCGGCTCAGGGGGTCTGACGGCGAGCGCGATGACGCGTTCGCCTCAGGTAAGAAGCAGGCCTTCGACGAACAGGCGTTCACGCATCGGTCCAATCGTGTCAAACAAGAGCCTCCAGGTCAAGCGCCTGGCCCTGCCGGGTCCGTCTCATCTGAGCCCGCTCCGATACAGACACCTCGCTCGACACCTCGCTCGGATCCCCGGGGGACTTTCGCGCCTACCTGCCTCGTCCAACCAGGAGGCCGACGACGACCAGAGAACCTAGGAGGCACCCATGAGGCACAGGTTCGCAGACCGAACAAGGAGAAGGTTGCGCATCGCCGCCTTGAGCGCCATCGTCCTGGCCGGCGCTTCGGCGGGGGGACGCGCGTTGTTGGGAACGGTGAACGCCCGAGGTTCTTCGCAGGCCTTGAATGCAATCTCGACCGGATCGAGCGCTTCGGGTAAGGGCACATCGGACCAGAGCATCGGGCAAACCGCCCGGGGCGCACCCTCGGGTGCGGGCACGGCACACACAGGCTCCTCCGCGCGCACCTCGGTCACCACGGTTCCGGTTCAGCCGGTCGGCCCGGACGTCGTGCGCACGGCCACCGTCAACCTACGAGTCGGCAAAGGGGTGCTCGCCGCACAGATGTCGAAGATCGCCTACCTCGTCACCTTGGACGGCGGGTACGTGGACAGCTCGTCGATGTCGGGAGGCACCGCACGATCAGCACCGGTCCTCGGCCGCCTCGTCATCCGGGTGCCGGCCACCTACTTCGACAATGTCCTCTCCCGGCTTGCGACCTTCGGGACGCTGAGCGCGCAGCAGGTGAGTGGTCAGGACGTCACCGGCCAAGTCGCAGAGAACGCTGCGACCATCTCAGTTCTCCAGCAGGAGGTGAACCTCCTTCAGAGCAAGCTGNNCTGTCTCAGACGACCGACATCAACACCTTCTTGCAGATCGAAGGACAGTTGGCGCCGGTCCAGCAGCAGCTGCAACAGCTGGAGTCCCAGCAGGCAGTGCTTCAAGGCTCCGTGGCGCTCGCAACGGTGACCGTCGCTCTGGCTGCTCCGGGCGCGCCGGTGCCGTTACGTCTCCAGCCCCGCCCGTACACCAACGCAGCCAGAGCGGCATGGCACTACGCCAGCCACAACACCTTGGTCGTCTTGGACGGCCTGGCCGTCGCCGGAGGATGGNNTGCTGGTGCTCGTCGGCCTCGGGGGGCTGATCGTCACGAAGCTGCTGCATCGTAGGCGGCCTGGTACGACACCGGCCTGACCTCGGCCGGAGGGCGCTGAGAGCATCCTCTACGCTGGGCGACATGTTCAAGCTGCTTCGGAAGCTGATACAGCTGGTGCTCCTCGCTTGTGTCTTGTACGTCCTCGCAGCCGTCACACGCGCTCTCATGGCTCGTCTTCAGGGAGAGCCCGGCGCGAGCAACGGCACTCGCACGGCCAGCTGCGACTCGTGGCCCCCCGTGCCTCGCGCACCCGACCGCAGCAGCGACCCCGCCTAGGTGCTGGTCCGCGCCAGCAGCCTGCAGCCGTTCGTCGCCGTCACCGCCACCACGGTCTTTCCGGCTTCGGGCATGGAGGTCATCGGCCAGAATTCCATCACGAGCGACGCACGTCCCTGGTACGTCACGCTCGCCACGATCCCCGGGCCGTAATCGCCTCCGCGCGCGGCCTTACGGGTGGTCGCGACACAGCGGGCGTACGTCGATGTCGTTTCGTCGTTGTACGACAAGCGTGCCTGTCCCGAGGAAGAATTCGAGATCTTCGCCCCGTGCAGTTGCGACAGCACCTGCTTCACCGAGCTCACACGACCGAGGTCTGGCACCACGGCAGGCGACGACGCACCCGCGGACCCCCTCGGCTCGGACGAGGAGCCGGCCGAGCCGGCGCCGCTTGTGGTCCTCGAGCGAGCGGGGCCGTGTGAAGCTGCGATCGAGGTCGGCGAGCTCTGACCAACGAGGGTCAAGGGCACTGCCACGCACAAGGCCAATACGGCCGCGGCCGCGCCCGCCAGGACCTGCGGCCTCCGGTACCAACGGATCGTGCGCGCTGGTTCAACGTCACGCTCGCCTCGGACAGGACCGCTTTGCTCCCTCGCGGCGTGCAGAGCGGCGGCGACAGCTTGCGCCCTCAGCTCCGGTGCGACAGACGCCACCGGCGCGCCAACCATACGGCTGGCCGACCGCAGAGCCGCAAGCCGATCCCTGCACCTGGCACACTGCGCGAGGTGAGGTTGCAGCTCGGGCACGCCAAAGGGGGCCGCGTCGTCCACCTCGTCGAGGTACGCGGACAGTCGCTCGTCGCTGAGATGTAGTTCGGTCATGGGCAGCGTTGTGGGTCGGTCACGTGTTGATCTCTTCGGTCCCCAGTTGTGTTTTGACGTTCTGGGACCCGGGCGGGTTCCAGGGTGCCCCGAGAAGGTCGGCGAGAGCGGACCGACCTCGGGCGATACGCGAGCGCACTGTGCCCACGGGAACGTCGAGAACACGTGCTATCTCCTCGTAGGTCAGGTCGCACAGGTCACGAAGCACGACCGCTGTCCGGAACTCCAGGGGCAGCGCCAAGAGCGCGGCGTCGACATCGACTCGCCTCGCGGCGGCATCCGAGGGGTCCTCGGTGAGTGTGCCGAAAGTACCACCTGAC
>PLIG01000117.1 GCA_003139255.1 Acidimicrobiaceae bacterium
GGTGGATTGAGGCTAAGAGCGTTAACGGCGGCGTGGAGCCGCGGGGCATAGGGCGTTTCCCTAGCCGCACAGTGGCAGGGTGGATACCGGCGCCCGCGGGAAGTTCATGCGGGGCCGTGACCGCCCACGCGAGAACCTGTCCGTCGGGCTGAGCAGGTGTCGGCTGGAAGCAGGGCGGTCGCTTTCAGATCGCGCTCAAGAACGCACGAAGTCGGCAATGAGCCTGGCAAGCTCGAGCGGAGCGTCGCCCTGCACACTGTGCCCAGCGTTCGTCACATGCTCCACGCGCGCACTGGGCTGGTGACGCAGGAGCTCTGCCTCGTCGAGGTCGTCGACGACGGACTGCGCGAGCATGCCGCGCACCAACATGACGGGCACGGTGAGCCCCGAGAGATGGTCCCAAAGCGCGGGGTAGTTCACCAAGCCGTACTCAGTGGCAGACGGGAACCGACGGTATCGCCATACCCACGTGCCGTCGGCCCGCTGAACGGCGTTGTGCAGAACGCCCCGCCTCAACGAGGACTCGCTCCGGGTCGGGTTGAACTCTATGGTCCGTGCCAGGATCTCCTCGAAGCTTGTGAAGCTAGCGGGCCCCTGGACGAACGCAATGATGGGCGCCGATTTCTCGGCGTTGACACCGGGAGTGATGTCGACGAGGACGAGGCGGCGCACGAGATCCGGGTCCTGGCGGCCGAGCGCGATGGCGGTCAGGCCACCGAGCGACATTCCGACCACCGCCCTTGCGCGCGGGGCGAGAGCGCGGATCGTCACCGCCACATCGGCTGCGCTGTCAGCCGGCGACAACGAACCAGCGCGACCATTGTCTGAGTGGCCGTGACCAGGCAGGTCCACCGCCACCAACGGGCGCCTCAGGGCCAAGGCGACGGTGTCCCAGGTGTGCGCGTTCTGAGCTCCACCGTGCAGCAGGACCAGCTCGGGCTCGGTTTCACCCCACACCAGGCTGCTCAGCCGCCGGCCCGGTTCCACCTCCACGGCCTCGCGCCGCACGACGGGAGGACGATCGAAGGGCAGACCGAACTCCTGCGCGTTCTCGTGGAATAGGCCGAACTCGTCGTAATCGACGCTGCCCATTCCCGCGACGCTAATCGACGTGCCAAGTACATCGGTACGTTCGCAATGAGCCGTAACTCCGCCCTGAAGCAGATGACGGTGAGGGGCAGCATGCGGCGCCCATACGATCTCCACGCTCCTCGTCACACGGCTCCGTGTTGGAGAATAAGCGGGCTTCGAGTTCCCTGTCGTCAGGGACTAACGTGCATCTCCACGCGCGGGCGTAGCTCAATGGCAGAGTCCCAGCCTTCCAAGCTGGTAATGCGGGTTCGATTCCCGTCGCCCGCTCTCTCAGGACAACCGCTCATTGATGCTGTTCGGTTCAGGGTGTCGGCGCCACGTGCCCAGTCGAGCCACGGATAGGAGCAAGCAAGGCAAATGAACACCATCGACACAACCTGGGTCCTCGTCTCTGCTGCCCTCGTGCTGTTCATGACGCCGGGCCTCGCCATCTTCTACGGCGGCTTGGTCCGCTCGAAGAACGTGCTGGCCATCATGATGAACAACTACATCACGATAGGAGCGGTCAGCGTTCTCTGGGCGGTGGTCGCGGCCAGCCTCGCCTTCGGCCACGACGCGGGTTACGGCCTGATCGGCAATCTCTCGCTGGCCGGTTTGGGGGGCATGGCACACGGGCTCCCGGGCTTCGCGCATTCAGGAGCATCGCCGCTTGCCATCGTGACCTTCCAGATGATGTTCGCCATCATCACCGCCGCCTTGATCACTGGTGGGACGGCGGACCGGATCAAATTTACGGCCTTCGTGGTGTTCATCTGCCTGTGGCTCATCCTCGTGTACGCGCCACTCGCCCACTGGGTGTTCAGCCCTGAGGGTTGGCTGGCTCGACGCGGCGTGCTCGATTTCGCCGGCGGCACGGTCGTCGAGATCAACTCGGGCTTCTCCACCTTGGCCATCGTGCTCGTACTGGGGCGACGCCGCGGATGGCCCCGCGAGGGGATGGCCCCGCACTCGGTCCCGTTGAGCCTGCTCGGCGTCGGCATCCTGTGGTTCGGCTGGTTCGGGTTCAACGCCGGCTCAGCGCTCGGGATGAACGGCGTGACGGTATATGCCTTCGTCAACACCCAACTGGCGGCTGCGGCAGCGTTGCTCAGCTGGGTGTGCTTCGAGCGTGTCAGGGCGTCCTACCCGACGACACTTGGCGCCGCCTCCGGTGCGGTTGCCGGCATGGTTGCGATCACGCCGTGCGCCGGGTTCGTGACGCCGATGGCCGCCATTCTGATCGGCGTCGTCGCCGGCGTGCTCTGCGCAATGGCCGCGCGTATCAAGTTCAAGATCGGCTACGACGACTCCCTCGACGTACTCGCCGTGCACGGGGTCGGCGGACTCGTCGGCATGGTGCTCCTAGGGTTGTTCGCCACCCGAACCGTCAATCCGGGTGGCGCAAACGGCCTCTTCACCGGTGGCGGGCTTCACTTGTTCGGTGTGGAGATCCTCGCCGCCGTTGTAGCCGTCGCGTTCTCGTTCACGGTGACCTGGCTGCTCGCGAAGGTCATCGATATGACCATCGGCCTGCGGGTGAGCCCTGAGGACGAATTCGCCGGGCTAGACCTCACCCAGCACGCCGAGAGCGCCTACTCGCTCGGGAGCTGACCGAGGGAACGGACGGTGACAATCGCGCTGACCCGCCACCGTGGATGTGTCTGTCTCTGGGATCCGTTCGACCTCTGGCGCGCGCCTAGCCGCCACCTCGTCCCTGAAGCCTCGCCCCCTGAAGGAAACCTTGTCGGTGGCACTGCCAGCAAACGAAATGGATAGGGTGCGCCGAACAGCCGGACATCGTCTGGCTCCCCACACCGCCGACTGCATCATCGAGGCGTGGGGGCCCGACCGGATCTCGTGCCTCGTCGAGGCTCTGACGGCGCTCATCGAGGTGTTCGCCGAGCCTACCGACACCCCCGTGACACACACGTTGGTGGTGTCGGTGAACGCAGCGTCCGACTCGCAAGTGCTCGTGGCGCTGCTCGAGGAAGCGATCTACGTCCTAGATGTATTCGCAGCCGTGCCCGTCCAGTTCGATCTGACTGAGAGCGAGGGCGGCGGCGTCGCCGGCAACATCGGAGTCGTCCCTGCGGCCCAGATCGAAGCCGTGGGCCCGGTCCCGAAGGCGGTGTCGTACCACGGCCTTCGGATGGGTGACGAAGGAGGAACCTGGCGGTGTCGAGTCGTCGTGGACGTGTGAGCAGGCCTGTTCGTCTTGTCCCAGACGGGCCCGATCGGTGGCGAATCGAGCGCGCCGGGGCCATGCGCGTGCCCGGGGTCGTCTTCGCCTCCGAGATGCTCCTCCCCCAAGTCGCCCAGGACGAGGCCCTACAGCAGGTGGTGAACGTCGCCAGCTTGCCAGGCATCGTCGAGGCCTCCTACGCGATGCCCGACGTGCACTGGGGCTACGGCTTTCCCATCGGAGGCGTCGCCGCCACCGACGTGGAGGATCGGGGGGTCGTCTCTCCTGGCGGGGTCGGGTTCGACATCTCCTGTGGAGTGCGGCTGCTCCTGTCGCCGCTGGAAGCCTCCGGCATCCGACCTCGGATCGGCACGCTCATGGACGCGCTCGACGCCCATGTTCCCAGGGGGCTGGGCGCGGGAGGCGTGTGGCATCTCGCGAGCGAGCGCGACCTGACAGCGGTGCTGCTCGGCGGAGCGCGCCGAGCGGTGGCGGAGGGTCTGGGCACAGAGGACGATCTCGAGCGGTGCGAAGACGGCGGTGCGGTGTTAGAGGCGGAGCCCGAGTCGGTGAGCGAACGCGCCCGGGCTCGGGGATTGCACCAGGTGGGAAGCCTGGGATCGGGCAACCACTTCCTCGAGGTCCAAGTGGTCGACGAGGTCTTCGATCACGCTGTCGCCGCTGCGTTCGCGATTCACGAGGACCAGGTGTGCGTGATGATCCACTGTGGCTCTCGCGGCCTCGGACACCAGATCTGCTCCGACCACGTTCGTGTCATGCTCGCGGCGATGGGCCACTTCGATATCGAGGTCCCCGACCCGCAGCTCGCCTGCGCACCGGTCGACTCCGCCGAGGGACGTGCGTACCTGGGTGCGATGGCGGCCGCTGCAAACTATGGACGAGCGAACCGCCAGGCGTTGTCGGTCGTCGTGCGACAGGCGTTTGCCGAGGCGGTGGGAACGGCGAAGCTCGATCTGCTCTACGACGTTTCGCACAACCTGGCCAAGCTCGAGCACCATGACGTAGCCGGCGAGCGCCGCCTGCTGTGCGTTCACCGCAAGGGCGCGACCCGCGCGCTCCCGCCGGGTCATCCCGAGCTCCCCGAGGACCTGCGTACGGTCGGCCAGCCCGTGCTCGTCCCGGGGTCCATGGGCACCGCCTCACACGTGCTCGTTGGCGTCTCGCCCGGAGGTGCGTTCGCCTCCGCCTGTCACGGCGCGGGACGAACCATGAGCCGTCACGCAGCAACGCGCCAGGTGAAAGGCTCTGTGCTGCGTCAACAGCTCGAGGACGAGGGGATCGCCGTGCGCACAACGTCGGGCCGGGGGTTGGCCGAAGAGGCGCCCTTCGCCTACAAGGACGTCGACGAGGTGGTCGCTACGTGTGAGCGGGCAGGACTCGCGAGGCGCGTGGCGCGGCTGCGGCCACTGGGCGTAGTGAAAGGCTGACTGACATGCCCTTCGTCGATCGCGCTGATGCCGGGCGGCAACTCGCAGCACGGCTCGAGCACCTCCGAGGCACCCACCCCGTGGTCCTCGCCCTTCCCCGGGGCGGAGTTCCCGTCGCTTTCGAGGTGGCACGGGCGCTCGACGCGCCCTTCGACGTCATCGTGGTCCGGAAGCTCGGCGTGCCCTTCCAGCCCGAGCTGGGGATGGGGGCGATCGGCGAGGACGGTGCCCGAGTTCTGAATGCCGCCGTGGTACGCGAAGCGGGCGTCTCGAGCGAGCAGGTCGCCGCGGTCGAGCAGACAGAACGTGTTGAGCTCGAACGGCGGGTGCGGCGCTTTCGCGGCACCAGGGAACGCTTGAGCGTGGCCGGACGAACCGTGATCATCATCGACGACGGAATCGCGACCGGGTCGACGGCGAGAGCCGCGTGCCGGGTCGCGCGCTTCCAAGGGGCGGCGCGCGTCGTGCTGGCAGTGCCGGTAGCACCGCCTGAGTCGCTCGAGAGCCTCCGCCACGATGCCGACGAAGTGGTCTGCATCGAAACGCCGGGGCACTTCTTCGCCATCGGACAGTGGTACGGCGACTTCTCGCAGACACCCGACGACGAGGTCGTAGCCCTGCTCGAAAGCGCAGGCGGCCGAAAGAAGCCGACGGAAGCGGGCTTGCGACGCGAGGCGCGAGAAGCGCAAGTGGACGAGGACGTCGAGGTCCACGCCGGGACTATCTTGCTCTCAGGGCACCTGACCCTTCCCGAAGGGGCACAATCGGTGATCGTGTTCGCGCATGGCAGTGGCAGCAGTCGTCGCAGCCCCCGGAACCAGTTCGTGGCATCGGTATTGAACAGAGACCGGCTCGGCACGCTGCTTTTCGACCTGCTCACCGCAGAGGAGGAGCTCGATAGGGCAAACGTATTCGACATCTCGCTTCTCGCCAGGCGTCTGGCAAGGGTCACCCACTGGCTTCGAGGCGAGCCGACAATCAAACACGCACGTGTCGGCTATTTCGGTGCCAGTACCGGTGCAGGCGCGGCCCTGCTCGCTGCTGCCGAACCCAACGCGCAAATCGGCGCCGTCGTCTCGCGTGGGGGACGTCCCGACCTAGCCGCTTCGAGGCTCGGCGAGGTTCGTTCTCCGACCTTGCTCATCGTGGGTGGCCGCGACCAGCTCGTGCTCGAGCTGAACCGAGAGGCAAAGGCTCAGCTGCGATGCGAGAGCCGGCTGTCGATCGTGCCGGAGGCGACGCATCTCTTCGAAGAGCCCGGTGCCCTCGAGACTGTCGCCGACATGGCGAGCAGCTGGTTCACGCGTCACCTCCTCGAAGCACCGAGCTGAGCGTCTCAGCGACCTGCTTCCCCACGGTGGAGGACCGCGTGGATCGTCGGCCTCAGCTGACTGCGCTCACCTGAGGAGCGCGTCGCTCCCGGGTCAGGCTCCCCGTCAGTCGGGAGACCCTCAGCCCCACCGACTGGGGGGCCCTCAGCCCCACCGCCGGGGACCCTCAGCCCCCGCGCTTGGTCGCACGCTCGGGTCTCTGTTCGACCACCGCGTCGGAAGCGGGAAAGAACGTGCCTTCATGTCCGTCCTCCCACCGCACCAGGTACGGAGGCTGGGCGTCTTGGCCATGAACCTCGAGGACCTCAGCCACCAGTGGGCGGTCGCCGACGTGGCGACCCTCGACGCGGAGGTGGTCTCCGGCCTTCGCATGCATGCAGTTACCCCCTTCTCCGCTCGGCTGGTTGTTTCTCCTCAGAGCTTGTAGCCGATCGACCTCAGCAGTGCCCTGCGCTCAGCCACGTCGTCCTCACTCTCCACTCCAACCGGGACCGAGCCGTCGATCACCCCCAGGACTCCCCGTCCGAGCTCGGTCTCGGCGACCACGACCTCCACAGGATTGGCCGTTGCGCAATAGATGCTGCAGACCTCGGGCACCAGCTTCAGCTGGTTCAAGACGTTCACCGGGTAGCCCTCGCGAAGCAAGGCGACGAAACAATGGCCGGCACCGATGGCCCGAGCGTTTCGGACGGCGAGCTCGACCAGCTCTTCGTCGTTGCCCGAGCGCCGTACAAGGCACTTGCCTGAAGCTTCGCAGAACGCAAGCCCGAAACGCAGGTGCGGGCTCGTNNTCCTCGACCGTCTTGACGAAGTGGGCTTGTCCGAGGACGACGTTCAGGTCCTCGGGCTTTTCGATCGGTACGACGTGAAGGTCCATGCCGGCAAGCCTCTCACTTGATCTGCTAGCTCGCCGACGGCCTCACCCGCCTGTCAGGAAAACACAACGTTCGTGTCTGGGCGGTTCCCATTCGTGGCCGCGCTGGCTAGGGTGAAAGTTGAGAACCTGTCCATACGTTTATCGAGGAGGAAGACGTCATGCCTGTCGTGAAGCCGATCCCCGATGGCTATCCCCGCGTTAGCGCGTACCCGACAGTCGATGGCGCCACCAGCACCATCAATTTCTACCGGGAGGTGCTCGGGGCACAGGAGCGGTTGCCGAGGTGAGCGCCGCGGCCGGCGCTTAGACGCGCTTCCCGCTGGAGAACCCGTGAGCGTCCAGCTCAACCACACGATCGTCTGGTGCCAAGATCAACGGCTCTCGGCAACGTTCCTTGCCGACACACTGGGACTGCGACCCCCCACCCACTTCGGGCCGTTCCTCGTGGTCGAGGCCGCAAATGGCGTCTCGCTCGACTTCCAAGAGACCGACGGAGCGATCGCCTCCCAGCATTACGCGTTCCTCGTCACCGAGGACGACTTCGACGAGATCTTCGATCGAATCACCGGGCAGAGGGTGAATTACTGGGCGGACCCAGGCATGGACCAAGCGGGCAAGATCAACCGTAACGACGGTGGGCGCGGTGTGTACTTCAAGGATCCCAATGGCCACCTGCTCGAGATCCTGACCCGCCCGTACGGGAACGGCGCAGCCTAGTAGGGCTCGGCGAAACGATCGGCGAAACTCGCCAGCATTAGGCCAGGGTATCGTTGCGGTTGCGTCCGGGGTTGGATTGACCGTGGTTTTCCCGCCGCGGNNGGACCTTTCCGGTCCATCTCCGCGCGCGACGAAACCCCGGTTGTCCCAGGTTCGGGATCAGGGGATGACTACGCGGCGAGTGGGACAGCCGCAGCCCTGGCCTTTGCCAGTGCCGTGACCAGTTGGGCGAGGATCGTCAGGTCTACGTGCAACCGCACGCGCTCGATCCTGCGCACCCGGAGCGGGAGCATCGCCCACTCGTTCTTGAGCCTGCCGAACCCACGCTCCACGCAACCGCGCTGGCGGTAGAGCGCCTTCCAGCGGTCGGTCCTGCGAGGGACGAGGGTGTGGAGACGGTCAGCCTTGACCCACGTCGAGACGGGCTGGCACTCGCCAGTCGGGCAACGCCACTTGGACGCGCCACGCTTGGCATCGGAACCGGCGAAGATCCAAGGGCCATGCTCGCATTTGGGCGGCTTGTCTTTGCCTGCCTTCACGGCGAAGGTCTCGCGAAGCGGGATGATCGGGTGGATACCCCTGGTCTCACACGTCTCGTAGATCGGAGGCAGGTCGTACCCCTTATCGAGAATGGCAACCGAAGTGAGGAATCCACGTAGGGCTGCCATGTCGAGGAGGGTCGGAACCTGCGCGGATTCAGCGATGCTGGCCGACTCTACGTGCCAGGCGACCGGGAGTTCGGTAGCCACGTCTACCACGGCGTGGATCTTGTAGCCGTAGTAGCCGCCACCCTTGCGGGTGGAGATTGCCGAGCGATGGCCCCAGGACGCGTCAGAGTCGGAGTAGATCTTGCGCTCCGGGCCGTTCTTGTAGAGGTATTTCTGGCCGTTGGCGTAGGCCGGGAGGTCCGAGCCGTCGATGGCGACTATCTCGCCCATGGCGGGGTGCTCATCGTGGAGTGCTGCCAGCACCGACTCGATGCACTCGGCAAGTCGGTTGTGGTGTTGGCGCAGCTTCGCGGTGAAGCGGTAGCAAGCGTCGAGGGACGGGGCGCAACCCAGGACAGCCCGAAGGCCCGCGTGGTCCTTCACCAGGACCACGGTGCGCGTCCAAGTGGGCAAGCAGTGGAGGGACTTCACCAGGGCCATACCGACCATGGCCCGGATGGGGTAGCCGGGGCGTCCGGTCCAGCGGGTCGCCTCCAGGTCGGCGATCAGGGCGGTGATCTCAGGCGTAGCCAGGAGGTTAGAAAGGGCCTCTGCGTCACGGTGTTGCGGTAGGTTGGCCTTGGCCATGGGAGGCTGAATCTCCTTGGTCCAGGCCCCCGGAGGTTGCCGCCTCGCGGGGGCCATTTATGTGCTCTGTCAGGACCATTGTCCCAGGGGGGTGTAACACTGAAACTGGCTCTGAGCTGGGATCTTAGGTTACAAGCGTGTCATTTCTCAGGCGATCAGGCATCGTCGCCCAACTCGGCGGCGAGCCGGGAGAAGTAGCCCTGCCCGAAGGACTTGAGTTCCCCAGCCTCAGCTTGGGCGATCGCCCCGCGCACCGTCGCGACTGCCGATGGGTTGCGCAGAAACGCCAGCTCTCTCTCAGACACCGACACGACTGGGGTCAGCAATAGTTCGCCGTCTTCCAACTGTGTGACCCGGAAGCGGTCTCGGCCCCTGGCCAGGCGTCCGACCGAGATTCGGCCTCGCCCATCTATCTCCACTTCCGTTGACATCTTCATCGAATCCTCCTGCTGGTCGACGACCTCCTGTACATCGTCAACCCATGTGTTCCACTATAGGTGATACCCACAATATGTCAAGGGGGGTATTGGGTGTTACCCATTTGGGGTAAGTGTGCTATACTACAGGGGTGCAGTTTGAGCTGGTATTCACGTTTCAGGCTCACGAGGAGCTTGGGCGGATCCAGGGCCATGATCCGAAGCAGTACAAGAAGATCGCTCATTGCCTGGCCACGCTGGAGCAGGACCCTCGATATCCCGGTCTCCAGTCCCATCCTTACGAAACTTTTGACGAGGTCTATGGGCAGAAGGTGTGGGAGAGCTACGTCGAGAACAACACGCCTTCAGCCTGGCGTATCTGGTGGGCCTACGGTCCCAACCGGGGCCAGATCACAGTCTTGACTATTGGACCCCATCCCTGACTCTTGCGGAATTCGACTTCCGGTACTCCACCCGCAAACTCAGCGACACGCAACGGATGCAACGCCTGATGGGCCAGACAGCGGGTCGCAGGCTGAGCTACAAGCGGGTCAAGGGTAGTTACTGATCAGGGATATTTGACTGAATTACCAGGTCACGCTACGATTCGTATCGAGACGTACCCCGCAAGGGGTGCCCCCCTGGACGCGGCGAAGGTCAGCCTTCAATCCGGCCCAGCCCACTAAAGGTCCAGGGGGGCAGCTCACCTCCTCATGACGTGAACCTCCTTATCAGGCTCGACATTACACGTGGGAGTTAGGCCCGGTCAAGCCCAACTCCGGCAGGGTAGACATTTATCGCCACCCCTGGTAACCTTAACTCATGAGCGCAAGCGAACCCACGCCGAAGCGACCGGTCAAGAAGGGGCGCAGCCCGAGTTACCCGGGGATCTCCCTGGCTGTTGCTGTGGAGCGAGCAAAGGCCCTTTACGAACGAGAACGCCAGCACGAAACCCCACTTTCTACCGCGATGGGACATTGGGGGTTCACCAAACGGAGCGGCCCCGGACTGAGCACGGCCGCTGCCCTTCGCAAGTTCGGACTTCTTGAATACATCGGGCACGGAGAGGACCAACGGGTAAAACTCACCAATCTTGCCTTGGACATCCTCTTGGACCCTGACCCTCAGGGTGCCATCCAACGAGCGGCTCTTTCCCCGACCATCCACCGGGAACTGTTCGCAGAATATGGTGCTGACCTGCCCTCCGATGCGACTCTGCGATATAACCTGATTCGGAAACGAGGCTTCACCGAGGTAGGGGCGGACGAGTTCATCCCTCAGTGGAAGCGGACAATTGACTACGCACAACTCGACTCCTCTGTTACGCTGGATGCTGAGCTAGGCGAACCGACGCAGCCCGAGGAGGCCGAGACAACGGTGGCTCTACGAACAGCATCCCCCGCGCGAACCGCAGTCCCGCCGCAACCTGCCCCGCGAGAAATCGCCGGACGAGCACTACATTTGCCGCTCAGGAAGGATGTTTGGGCAACGCTTCACGTCCCGGAGCGGTTGACCGAGGGTGACTGGGACCAGATGCTACGAGTGCTCGAAGCGATGAAGGCTGGGCTGATCACCGAGGCAGAATCAACTCGTCCCGACCCACGCTGAGAGGAGCGACCGTGGCCTTGCTGAGTCTGACGGTCGAAGGGCAACCGGATACGATTCCTGGGTCCGCGTTTGCCCATGTGTTAGTCGATTCGCTCCTCATCCTGGGTGATGTGGGCAAGGCGATCACGCGCCGTTCGGCAAGCGAGATCGTCTGGTATCTCCGTGATCTGAAGATTTCCAGCGCCGCCGTCACCCTTGTTTCACGGCCCACCGAGGAGGTTGGTGACCCGATTCTGCAAGATATTTCGGCAGCATACGTCGATGGCCTTCGAATCGCAGAAACGGGGGAATCTCTGCCTCCCTATTTCTCGGATGCTTCGTTGAAGCACCTTAGCGACATGAGCAAGCCCTTAGGTCGTGAGGCTGGGGCGTTGATTGCAAGAACTGGTAATGGTGTTCACCCCGCGCGAGTAACCAGTCAGACCGGCAGGAATCTCAAGAAACTGCGGGCTCCCAGTAGCCGGGCAATCGGATCGGCCACCGGGGCGCTTGATTTGATCTCTCTTCACGGCAAGCCAAAGTTCCAGGTCTACGACGAAGTCTCCAACCGGCCCGTAACTTGCATCTTTTCCGAAGGAGAGTTGGACCAGATCAAGGCGGCCCTCAGCAAACGGGTCACCGTAAACGGCACTGTTGTGAGAAATGCCAAAGGCCAACCGATAAGGATCGAGTCTCCGGAGATCCGAATCTTGCTCGATGGACCTCTGTTGAGTCGGCTGGTGGGGATAGACCCTGGATTCACTGGCGGCATGACGCTCAAGGAATACATGGAGCGCGTCGGCTAGTGAGCCTCCAGATTGAGTTCAAGCGGCCGTATCTGGACAGTTCCGTCTATATCGCCGCGATCAGTCTTGAAGCAGGGCGCTGTGACATAGCACGACAGATCCTTGAAGCCGCGGACCATGGGAACATTCAGATCGTCGCGTCGACTTGGGTGGCTGCCGAAGTAATCAAGATGAAAGGCGAGACGGAACCGTTATCGTTGGAGAGGGAAGTCGAGATTGACTCCATCTTCCAGAACAAACAGATCACATGGGTAGAGCTTGATCTAAACGTTGCGGTTGAAGCGCGTCACGTCGCTCGCGATCACGGTCTCAGACCTGGCGATGCCGTTCACCTGGCGAGCGCGATACGAGGCAACGCCGACGTGCTGCTCCGCTGGGATGGCCGTTTCAAAGGCCTGCCGAAGATCGCCGGAATCGACATCTGCGACCCGTATTGGTATGGCCCCACTCGACTACCCGGCATCGGCACCCCCTGAATCCCTCTTGGGGTAAGAACTGCCGTTTCTTGGGGTACCCGCTGCCCTGACCCCGCGATCCCAGGCCGCCTACCAGGACCGGCTAGTTTCGCCGATCCCTACTAGTGTCTCAAACCTCCACGAACTTGAGGGGTGAGTGCGCGATCTAGTGGAAATGCACCACGGCACAGGCCCCGTGTCGTGTCCGTAGCTGACTCGCGTTCGCACGCGTGGGATCACGAAGAGTCGAGACCACCCGCCCCCGCTGGAACAATCAGCCTCCAGCGGCCCGGCCCACCCACGAGCTCGAAGCCCTCGTACGTGATCAGGTGATGATGTCTTCGGCACACCCTGGCCAGGGCATCAAGGCTCGTCGTCCTACAACTCGCGTAGTCCTCTCTCCAGTGATGGTTCTCGAGGCCGAACGCCGTGTCACGTTCGGGCACCACGCAGGCAGGGTTGCGCTCTTCGAGGGCGCTCTGCACGTGAACGGGGACGAACCGTCCGACGTGGCACACGCTTGCAACGTCCACGCCGTCTTTCACGAAGATCTTCACGAACACCTTCCCGAGGATCCCCTCGGCTGTAGCGACCGGGACCGGGCCCACACCTGAGATCTCGCAGGTCTCAGCGCCCTTCACGAATCCTCTTCGAAGTGCTTTTGCATCGACACGGATTACCAGCGTGTCGGTGCGCATGCACGGCGACCGGTCTTTCCTCGAAAAAGCCGCCTCGTCCTCGCCGGTGACGAGGGAGACAAGTGCATCCGCCATGTATGTGTGCGCAGGTTCGCGCGCCCCGGCGCCCCTCGCCTGTTCGAAGATTGCATCTGCCTTTGATTGCAGCGAGACAACCAGGCGGGCACCAGAGTCAGGTGTGAGCCTGGCGTCAAGGTGGAGTGCACTCTCCTCGTCGTTCCAGTGGCGCAGGTCTCGCCGCAGTTCACCGCTCATTCGCTTCGGGTCCTGAAACACGAGGGCGTCTCTTTGCACGTACATCACCAACCAGCCTGACACGGGGATGTATCACCGAGCTCCGAAGAAGAGCCGCGTGGCCGCCTGTCCCGCCAGGGTGATCTTGCATGGATCGACTAGGGGCAAAAAGATCGCCCAAGTGAACGCGCGAACCCCTTCCCAGGCTCCGGACAACAAGCTTAGAGCCGTGCTCCACGGGGCACTTGTCCGGTACCGGGTGATGGCCTACACGACGGCGGTGCTGCTCATCGTCCTCGTCTTCGTAGGGGTCCCCCTCCAGTTGGCCGCGGGGCACCCCCGAGTCGTGAACGTAGTGGGCACCGTGCACGGCTTCTGTTACATCATTTACCTCTTCACAGCATTCGATCTCACGAGGAAGCTGCGCCTCACACTCGGGAAAATGGTTCTCGTCTTGCTTGCCGGGACCGTGCCTTTCTGCGCGATCGTCGCCGAACGTCTCCTCACCAGGTTCTACGAGCATTCGACGGCTGACCCCTCGCTTTCGGCCCTCGGATCTGGCATGCAGTCAAGCTAAGAGCAGTGAGGGACGCTAAGGACAAGACACATGACGGGTACGAGGGACACGACGGGCACTACGTACACGCCAACATCAGGTACACGCCGGAGACGAGAGAGACGAGGGACAGGACGGACACAGAGACATCGCCCGCGCGCAGTCGGCTGTCCTAACGTGAAAGAACGTGGACCAGCAGACGCTCTCTCTTCGCCCACGCAGCCATTGCCGTGTGGTTTCCCGGCTGCGTCGTCGCCTGCTGGTGGCAGGTGGAGGTGGCGTTGTCGGGTGACAACCTCGGATGGGTCTACTCGGTCATGTGGCCTTGCTTCGCCGTCTTCGGCGTCATTTTCTGGTGGCATCTGGTGCACGACGATCCTGAGACTCTCGGTTCCCGGGGTCTGCGCCGGCTCCAGCAGGCACCGCATGAAGTGTCGGACGTCGAGAGAAGAACGCTCTCGGAGGAGACGATCACCCTCGCAGAGGAAGACGACCCCGAGCTCGCTGCCTACAACGCCTACCTAGCCGGGTTGGCTCGAGCCGACTCTACCCAGACGCAGAAACGGCGCTGAGATCACGCTCCTGCAGGTACGCAGGGCTAAAGGGTCTCATCCCCCGGACGTGACGTAGGCGATCGCCAAACCGTCATAGCCCTTGGTTCCCACCGTCTGGAGAGCGGTGGCGGTGACGCGCAGATCGGACGCGAGCAGCTCAATGGCACGCCGCATCCCCTGCACGCTTGCGTCGTCGCTGGCTGGATCGGCCACGGTCCCGTCGCGCACGACGTTGTCGATGACGATCAAGCTCCCGGGACGTGAGAGCCGGAGCACCCAGGATACGTACTCGGGGGTGCTCGGCTTGTCCGCGTCGATGAACACGAGGTCGAACGGCCCGGCAGCTTCGGCTGCGAGCTTGGACAATGTGTCGAGCGCCACGCCGAGGCGAATATCCACCACGTCGGCCAGGCCTGCGCGGTCTATGTTCGCCTGGGCGACCTCCGCATGCTTCGGATCCGCCTCGAGCGTGATGAGACGCCCGTCGGAAGGAAGTGCTCTGGCAAGCCATATCGCGCTGTAGCCACCGAGAGTCCCGATCTCAAGGATGCTCCTCGCCCGGGACGCAAGGGCGAGCAGGTGCAGAAGCTTGCCCTGGTTGGGAGCCACCGCGATCGGCGGCAGACCGGCGTCTGCACTGGCCTGAAGCGCCGCGTCCAGCGCCGCGTCAGACCCGACCAGCATGTTGGTGATGTAGCTGTCGACGGCATTCCAGACCTCTTGTGTCACCCCACCGGTCTACCAGCCGACCGCCAACAGTCGAGCTCTCAGAAGAGCCGCGTTACCGGTTGGGCGTTACCGGTTGAGCACGATGGGACTCATCGTCGGCTGCGCTCGCCTTGGGCGCCGCGAGAACAGGGTCGGCCAGTTCCCGGCGTCTACGCCTTGGGCTCGGTGCGGTCTGCTCCGAGTGCGACCTCAGCATCCTCCAGGCGGCTCGCGTCCGGAGTGTCGGCGGCGCGCTCGGCGCGCACGTGACGCCAGCGGCGGAGGACGAACCCGGCGATCGCCAGCACAGCCAGAACGACGAGCACATAACCCGCCACGCTGAACCCGTGGGTGAGTCTGTGCCATTGCCCACCGAGGCTGTAGGAGGCGCCGGCCAGAGAACCGATCCAGACGAGGCTTCCTGTAGAGGTGAGGATCCCGAAGCGCGCCGGCTGCATCTGCGCCACTCCGGCCGGTAGCGCGACGAAGGTGCGCACAACCGGCACGACACGGCCGATGAGCACGCTCCACTCCCCTCGATGGTCGAACCAGCACTCTGCACGGTCCAGATCGGCGTGGCTGAGCAACACGTAACGACCGAAGCGCTCTACGAGCGGGCGCCCTCCTAGGCGTCCGATCCCGTACCCGATGAAGGCGCCCACCGTCTCCCCTGCCGTACCCAGCACGATCACCGCGACCAAGTCCAGCCGTCCTGTGGACGCGAGGTATCCCGCAAAACCCACGGTGATCTCGGAGGGGAAGGGTATGCAGGCTGCCTCTGCCACTGTGAGCAGGATGAGCGCCAGGTATCCCCACGACGACAGGAAGTGCTCCACGGGTCCTCATTTCTATACGATCTTCCCTATCCCGATCTACGCGTACCGGGTAGACAGGTAGCGTCCCCTGGATGTCCGCATCGTCCGCTCCGTCTGACGCATGTGATCCCGATGGGGTCCTGCATTCGCTCCTCCAGCCGTCTGGGACTGCGACGACCCCCGATGGGGTTGACGTCTGCTTCTACGACCTCGGAGGCCACGGGCCTGATCTCGTTCTCGCCCACGCCACAGGCTTCTGCGCAGCCGTGTTGTCGCCTATGGCTGTTGCACTTCGCGATCGGTTCCACTGCGTAGCGCTCGACCTGCGGGCGCACGGTCGAAGTGGGCGGCCCGCGGACCGAGACTTCGACTGGCACGGCTTTGCGACCGACGTGCTGGCCGTCGTCGATTGCCTGGATCTCGATTCCCCTGCCGGGTTCGGACACTCGTGTGGGGGCGCCACCCTGTTGCTCGCGGAGCAGGCGCGCCCGGGGACCTTCGACTCCCTCTACTGCTACGAGCCGGTCGTCCGTCCTGCCGACGCTCCCCTTGCACCTAGCCGAAACGGCAATTCCCTCGCGCGCGGCGCCCTGCGCCGGCGCAGCGCCTTCACCTCGCGCGAAGAGGCCCTCGCCAACTTCAGTGCGAAGGCCCCGTTCGACCGGTTCCGCTCCGACGTCCTCGCGGCCTATGTCGACAACGGGTTCGCCTCCGGACCCGAGGGGGGAATCTCCCTACGCTGCCGGCGCGAGGACGAGGCGTCGATGTACGCCCATGGGTTCTCGCACGATGCCTTCGCCCGACTCGCGACCATCAGGTGCCCGGTGACCCTCGCCTGCGGCGCCGAGACAGACAGCTTCGGACCGGACTTCCTGGCCATCTTGGCTGGACGTCTTGCGAGCCCAACGACGCTGGCGCTGCCCGGTCTGGGGCATTTCGGACCGCTCGAGGACCCCGACGCGGTGGCTAGATCCGTAACCGCTTCCCTCGCCAATCGCGATAACCCGAACGAAGCTCGGACCTTCTGCCGATAGGAACCGATAGGAACTGCTGGTAGGAACGAGTCGAACCAGCGAGCCGGTCCACGAAGCCGACACACTCCCGGCGTACCCTCGTGGGGTGCCATTGCCGTTGCCCAGATCCCTGTCCCCGTCGAAGGTGAGCAAGTTCACCGATTGCGCGCTCGCATTCCGGTTCAGCGCCATCGACCGACTACCCGAACCGCCCTCCCCTCACCTTCTCAAGGGAACCCTGGTCCATGGGGCGCTCGAACGACTGTTCTGGGAGCTTCCTCGGGGAGGTCGAAGCGCGGCCGCCGCCAGGAAGGCCCTCGATGCCGCATGGGAGGCATTGGAGAACGGTCCGGAGGCCGAGGGCCTCGAGTTCTCAAGCGACGAGCGCGAGGCGTTCGTCCGTGACGCGTGGGTACTCGTCGAGGGGTACTTGAAGCTCGAGGACCCCGACACCGTCGACGCCGCCGGAGTCGAACTCCTCCTGGAGGCAGAGGTGGGTGGCGTGATGCTGCGCGGGATCATCGACCGTCTGGACGTGACCCCGGGAGGCGATCTGGTGGTCGTCGATTACAAGACCGGCCGGGTGCCTTCCGAGATCCAAGAACGCCATCGCTTGGGCGGTGTGCACTTCTATGCCCTGCTGTGCGAGAAAGTCCTAGGCGTAAGGCCCGCGCTCGTGCGCCTGATGTACCTTCGCGAGCCGCTTGTGATCGAGACCGCTCCCTCCGATCAAGCTCTGCGCGGGCTCAAGCAGCGCACCGCCGCGGTATGGGCAGCCATCGAGCGCTCGTGCGCCGCGGAAGACTTCCGGCCCAAACCCGGTCCTCTCTGCGACTGGTGCTCGTTCCGTTCACTCTGCCCGGCCTTCGGAGGAGACCCTTCGCTTGCCGGTGACCTCGCGGCTGCTGGTACCAGTAGGTGAGGATGTCTGGCGTGGTCAGCCCGTCTGAGTCGCCATCCTTGCTCCCCTCGGCCTTGTCCGAGACGTTTGTCGACTCGGTCGACTGGATCGACTGGATCGACAGAACCGTCGACACCGCCTTTGCCCCGCTCAGAGGCCTCCCCGGCCCCGACGCAATCGCTTCGGTCGCGTCCGCCCTCGG
Source organism: Acidimicrobiaceae bacterium (assembly GCA_003139255.1). Lineage (GTDB taxonomy): Bacteria > Actinomycetota > Acidimicrobiia > Acidimicrobiales > UBA8190 > Bog-564. The sequence goes on from PLIG01000117.1 coordinate 17,867, forward strand.
GGACCACGGGCTCGTCTGGTTCCTCTTGGCTTTGGCACGCGCCCGGCGACCGGGCCGGCGCAGAACTGTGGCGATGCGGGCACTGGTGTTCACGGGAGCTTTCACGCCACTGGTGAACGCCAGATTGAAGGCCGCCGTGGGACGAGTACGGCCCGAAGACCAGCCGGCTCGGCCACTGCCTGTCCGTATCCCCCGCACCACTAGCTTCCCGTCGGGTCACGCCCTCGCCGCCTGGTGCGCGGCAACCCTCCTCGACGACGACGATGCATGGGCGCCCGCGTACTACGCCATGGCGACCATCATCTCGGTGAGTCGTGTCCACGCCCGTCTCCACCACACCACCGACGTTTTGGCCGGATCGCTACTCGGGATACTGCTCGGCCGCCTCGGGCGCCTGCTGTTCCCTGTGAAGTACCCGTAACGTGACGGCTTGTTCCTGGTGAGATAACGACTCCTCGCAGCAAAGAACGTGTATTTGCAGACCAACGTTTCTCCCAGCATGCCGATACGGAACTTTGCCGTCACCTACGACTATCGCTACCCCTTCACGTGAAACGCCCACGAGCACGTCATCACCGCTTTGCGCGGCGGGGCGCCCTTGAGATGGAGTTCCTGCCGTTCTCCCTTACCCAGACCCATGTCGCGGAGGGCGCAGCCGACATATGGGAGGACCGTACTAACTAAGCTCGAACATCGCGAGCTGAACGAGGTCAAGCGCACCACGATCCCTCACTGGGCTGGGTGCGGCGCCCCCGCGACGGATCATCCAGACCCGATCGCATCAGGAGGTGGCGAGCTTGCCGAGCAGAGCTCGAGTTCGCGAGAGCTCGTCCGGCGTCCCAAACGCGGCTCCGCAGAAATCAGTGGCCCCGGCATCGGCAAAACGCCCGATCGAGGTGGCAACCTCTTCCTCGCTCCCCACGATCGCAACGTCCGGTGGTCCCGTCGCACCTTCACGGTCGAGCATCGCTCGGTACGAGGGAAGCTGGCCGTAGACAGTAAAGATATGTCCGGCCCGCTCTAGAGCTGCATCAGGATCTGTGGTGACACACACCGGGAGCGTCACCACGACTCTCGGAGTGGGTCGACCGGCTTCTGCCGCGGCGGCGGTGATCGTCGGAACGATGTGATCGGCCACGGTGTTGAGACCGGCCATCCACGTCACGGTTCCCTCGGCTTGGCGGCCGGCGATGCCGAGCATCGTTGAGCCGAGCGCGGCGACGAGAACCGGGGGCGAAGACGTTCGAGGAATCTCGATAGGACCAAGCGTATGCGTCCGAAGCACCTCGCCCTCGAAGCTCACCTGCTCACCGCCTAGCAGAGGTACGAGGATGGCCAGGTACTCCTTCATGTAGCGCGCCGGACGGTCGAAGGACAAGCCCCACACGCCCTCCACGACCACTTGGTGCGACAGCCCGACACCCAGCACCAAGCGACCTCCGGTGGCCGCCTGCACGGTCATCGCCTGTGTGGCGAGGATCGCCGGGTGACGGGGATGGACGGGAACCACCGCGGTACCCAGCTCGACGTCGGCCACCTCACGGCCGACGATCGCCATCACGGTCAAGGTGTCCCAACCGAAGATCTGCGACGCCCACAGCGACGACATTCCTGTGGCTGCCAGCACACGTGCACGATCGACCACCTCGTCAATGCTGCCGCTCGTATCCAGGATGATCCCGATGTGCACGTCTCCTCCTCGTACTCGGCTCTTCCGGCACCCTCGCCAGGGACCTCGGCCGCTCACCCGCCATAGCGACGGTCAGGCCCCACTCGTAGAAGCGTTCCAGGCAGTCTGGCAGTACGGTGCACCTCGTGCCGAAGACCGTCACGTCAGCGTTGCACGCCGACCTCGCCCCTCTCGCCTTCCTCCTGGGGAGATGGGCTGGGGAAGGAGAGGGCGAGTACCCCACGATCGAGTCGTTTCGTTACGGGGAGGAGGTCACCTTCTCCCACGTAGGAAAGGCCTTCCTGGCATACGCCCAGCGCTCCTGGAGCCTCGAGGACGGGCAGCCGCTTCATGCAGAGACGGGTTACTGGCGCTGTCCTTCACCCGAGAGGGTCGAGGTGGTGCTCGCGCACCCGACAGGACACGTGGAGCTGGCAGAAGGCTCCGTCACGGGAACGGCGCTCACGCTCTCGTCGTCGTCCGTCGCCGGGACGCGAAGTGCCAAGAGAGTGGACGAGCTCGTTCGTCATGTCGATGTCGCGGGCGCCCGGCTGAGCTACGAGCTCCGTATGGCCGCAGTCAGTCAACCTCTGGCGGTTCACCTGCGCGGGCTGCTCCGCCGGGTAGCAGGTCCCTGAGGCATTGACGCCCGCCGAACCTCGATCGTAGAGTCGTGAACCTGATTCGCGTGGAATGTGGCGGGGTCCGGCTATACCTGATGATGTTCATGCCCAGGTTATGAAACTTCGGGATTCCGAAACTGCGATACTGCTGGTAGACAGCGGGAACCGGAGCGAGACATCCGAAGTCCGGCCGATCGGGCCGGACGGGGCGGCGGCTCGCTGAGCGCGAGAGCGCGACAGAAAGAACCGCGACAGAAGGAACACAGGGGAGGTTCTATGAGGTGGCGAATGGGGTTTTTCCCGTTTGTGATCGCGGTCTCGCTCGGAGTCTCGTCCTTCTCGTTGGCCACGGACAGCTCTGCGACTTCTGGCGCTCCCCACCTGTCGCTCGGTCGGACCTCCACGTTCAGCGTCCAAGGCGTTTCGGTCCCGGGTACTCCCGCCAAGTACGACCGGGTGATGGTCAGGCGGTTCGGATCACCCTCCGCCTCCAACGTGCTCGTCCTCGTACCCGGGACCCTCGCCGGGGCCGGCGACTTCGACATAGTCGGGCCGTACATCGCCGCGCACGTCCCGAACCTCCAGGTGTGGGCCGAGATGAGAAGGGAGGGCGCCCTGGAGGATAACTCGATGCTGCTACGGGTCCTCCACGGCAAGGCGAAGGTCCAGCAGGCCTTCGACTACTACCTCGGATGGTTGGTCAACCCGAAGATCACCAACCACTACCAGCCGCTCGAGGACTCCCAGTACCAATTCGCGGACCAGTGGGGTCTTGCCGTTGCCATGGGCGACCTGCACAACGTGGTCGAGCTTGCGCGCGAGGGTGGTCGACGAACGGTGATCCTGGGTGGGCACTCCCTCGGGGGAGCCGAGGCCTCTATCTACGGCGTCTGGGACTTCGACGGACGTCCTGGCTACAAGGATCTCGGTGGCATCGTCGGCATCGACGGGGACACGGGACCTGTGACCGCCGGGTTCTTCGGACAGCCGCCCATCACCACCACTTCTCAGGCCCAAACCGCGCTGTCGAAGCTCGCTTCTGGAAGCCCCTGGCTCGATCTCCTCGGATTTGGCTATCCGTGGATCAGCGGCCCGTTCGCAGAAGTCGGTGCCCTGGGCACGCTGAAGGAACCCAACTCACCGTCGATCGCGCAGATGTCGAGCATACTGCCGTCAGAGTTAAAACCTCCGGTCGAGACAACGAACGAGGCCCAGTTCGGTTATGCCTTCGACGCCTCCACCTCACCGGCAGCCTTGGCATTGATCCAAGTGCACTCCGGGCGCCTGGCTGTTAGCGGCACCCCGCGTCGCTGGGTCGACGACGGCCCCACCCCGATCGAGGATGTCGCGTTCGACTTCTCGCAAGAGCCGCTCGGGCCGGTGGACTGGTACTACCCAGAACGTCTCACGATTGATGTCGAGGCCGCCGGCTCTCTCACCCAGACGCCGGCAGCCACCGCTCTCGGGCTCCGTCTCTATCACCTGGGCCAGGTCGACGTGCCGATGTACGTGATCCAAACTTCCCTCGGTGGGACAGACAACTATGTAGCCTCCGCCGCGGTCGCCTACCAGCGTGCCTCGCAGATCCCGAGCGTCACCGTCATCAACCGGGCCTCCACCTACAGCCATCTCGATCCCCTGCTCGCAGCACCGTCCCACAACGCCTTCCTTCAAAGCGTCGTGCCGTGGATCAAGCAGCTTCCCTCTTACAAACGTTAGGGTCCACCACGAACCAAGCAGGGTCAGGGCATGTGCCTATGGCGTCTATGACCTCGATACTGCACTTCGACACCCGGCGCAGAGAATGCGAGCGCTGAGTGAAACACCGGCTACGGTGCGAGGCTCGGACGAGCTACGACCACAGCTGTTCACGGAGTGTCGACAGGAGGACGAGAGATGTCGGTTGCGGTGGTGATGGGCAGCGCGTCGGACGCGCCGGTGATGGACGGTGCGGTCGAGGCACTTCGGGAGTTCTCCGTGCCCGTCGAGGTACGGGTGCTTTCTGCCCATCGCACCCCCGACGATACGATGGACTTCGCCCGAAACGCGGCATCTCGCGGAATCCGCGTGCTCATCGCTGGTGCGGGCGGGGCCGCTCACCTGGCCGGAGTACTGGCGGCAGCCTCTTCGCTGCCGGTGATAGGCGTGCCGATCGCGACGGGTGAGCTCCGAGGCCTGGACGCCCTTCTGGCTACGGTGCAAATGCCACGGGGAGTGCCGGTGGCCACCGTGGCCGTCAACGGCGCTAGAAATGCCGGCCTGCTCGCCGTGAGGATCCTCGCGCTCGAGGACGAACGGCTCGCCGAAGCCTTGACGCGTCATCTCGACGCATCGGCGGCGCAAGTGCGCGCTGCCGATGAAGAGCTGCAAAAACGCTACGCAGACCCAAGAGGATCCGACGCCGAGAGCTCAGACGGCGCAGAGCCCCGGCTTGGCACGCTGCCGGGCTGACACCCCACCGGCCGACATCTTCGCCTCGTTGGGCCACCGCTCACCTCAGGCGCCCGGCGGCTCGGCCTCCGGCACAACTGGTGAGGACGGCGGGGTCCGAGGCGGTACGACCGCGACCGGAGGAACGGCTCCACGCGCTGCGTTGCCGAGGAATCCCGTCAGCAACTCGATGGGCACAGGGAACACGAGCGTCGAGTTGTGCTCGCTTGCCACCTCGGCAAGGGTTTGCAAGGCACGCAGCTGGAGCGCACCGGGCGACTCATAGAGCCTGGCAGCAGCCTGCGCCAACTCCTCGCTCGCCTGTAGCTCTCCAGTGGCGGCGACAACCTTCGCCCGCCTTTCGCGCTCTGCCTCGGCTTGTCTCGCCATCGCTCGCAGCAACTCGGGCGGCAACGTGATGTCACGCAGCTCCACCTGACGGACCTCGACGCCCCGTGATGAGTGGAGGCGGCGATCACGGTACGCAGCTCGTTGTTCACGTTCTCGCGGTGGACTAGCAGGTCGTCGCGCTCGTGGCGACCGATGATGGTCCGGAGGCTGGTCATGGCGATGCGCTGACTGGCGAAGCGGAAGTTGTCCACGCCGATCACAGCCTGGATCGGTTCGACCACCTGGAAGTAGACCACCGCGTCCACCTGGATCGTCACGTTGTCCTTCGTTATGACCGCCTGCGGAGGAATATCGACCACCTCGACACGAAGCGTGACCTTCACCAGCCTGTCGACTATGGGAATCCGGAAGATGAGCCCGGGCCCTTTGGCGTCGGGACGCACGTGGCCCAAACGGAAGAAGACCGATCGTTCGTACTCGGTCACAACCCGAAAGGCCGACGAGACAAAAACGATCGCGACGAAGAGCACCGCGATCACGCCTGCGACGACCCCCACCTCAACACCAGACGAGGCCAGGAGCGTTACACCACAGCTGCCCACGTCCCGCAGTCTCGCGCTCGGAAGCCATTACCCGGGGTGGCAACGCATCTGCGAGACTCTCCCACTAACCAACGACGAGCACAGGGAGGTTGGATGCGAGTCGTCGTGACCGGATCCAGCGGCTTGATCGGCATAGCGTTGCTCGTGCGGCTTCGCCGCGAGGGCCACCAGGTCATCCCCCTGGTGCGTCGGTCCCCGGATGCCGGTGCGGCACACTGGGACCCGGCGGTCGGCACGATCGACGCCGGGGCTCTCGAGAGAGCTGACGCCGTCGTCAACCTGGCAGGCGTCGGGATCGGCGACCGCCGATGGTCCGCTGCGCGAAAAGAAGCCATCCTCAGCAGCCGCGTGAGCTCGACCACGTTGCTCTGCGAGACCGTAGCCGGGCTGACCAGATCGCCACCGGTGCTCGTGAACGCTTCGGCGATCGGCTTTTACGGGGACCAGGGCGACGAGTTGCTCACAGAGGACAGCCCTGCGGGAACCGGCTTCGTGGCCGATGTCTGTCGGGCGTGGGAGGCGGCCACCTCCCCGGCGAGACAGGCAGGTGTTCGGGTCGTCCACCTGCGCACGGCGGTCGTGCTGGCGCGCCACGGAGGGGCGCTCGCGCGCCAGCTCCCACTCTTCCGGCTAGGGCTGGGGGGACGGCTGGCACGAGGCGACCAGTGGCTCAGCTGGATCTCCTTGCGCGACGAGGTGAGAGCCATACTTCACATCCTCGGTGAGGAGTCGCTCGTAGGAGCGACGAACTGCTCGTCATCCGCGCCCGTTACGAACGCGCAGTTCACCCGAGCCCTGGGTCGAGCCGTGCACCGGCCCGCAGCGCTGGTGGTGCCTCGCTCCGCCCTGCGGCTTGCGCTCGGACACGAGCTTGCCGACGAGCTGGTGCTCACCAGCCAACGCGTCATGCCCACGCGCCTGGAGGCGAGCGGGTTCTCCTTCGAGGACCCGTCGATCGACGAAGCGCTCGCTGCGGTCCTTGCCCCCTGAGCCGACGATCTTCTTCGTCGGAGCTGTTACAGCCGTATGCAATCCTACTGGCGTGCAACGACAACTGCAGCTGCCGCTCGGAGAGCTGGACACGGCCGCCCGGGGCGCCGGTCGGCAACGCGACGGAGCGCCCGCCTCCGGGTCCGGTCGCGCCCTTCGGGACCGTGACCACCGCTCACCTGGGAGCCAGAGGGACCCGCTCGCCTCTCGCCCCCGCCATGGAGGACTTGAAGACTGGCGGATCGACCAGCACACACGTGCCGCCGGGCACCGGGGGCTCGCCGCGGCCCGCGCAGCCCTGGCTGGGCTCGGTTTGGGCGAAGTCGGCTCGGGCCCCAAAACCCAGGCCGCCTGAGCCTCAAGGTTGCCCCCTCGAGAACCTGATCCGCTTCCACCGGCATTTCCTCGAGCGCTCGGGCGCTACCGTTCTTCTATGTCGTCACTCGTGGAGCGCCTCGGCTACGCGGACGACGCCAAGCTGCTTATCTTGACCTGCGACGACCTCGGACTGTGCGACTCGTCCAACGCCGGGGTGTACCAGGCCTTGCGCCAGGGCCTGGCCACGAGTGCCAGCCTCATGGTGCCTTGTCCCTGGGCGCGTGGCGCCGTCACCAGGTACCGGGGTGACGACGTTGGCGTCCATCTGACCGTGAACGCCGAGTTCGATCTCTACCGATGGGGGCCGATCACCCACGCTCCGTCACTGCTTGACGGGGACGGCGGTTTCCCTCGCACTTTGGCCGACGTCTGGGACCACGCCGATCTCGACGAAGTCCGCCGGGAGTGCCGGGCTCAAATAGAGCGGGCGATCCTGTGGGGCTTCGACGTGAGCCATCTCGACACCCACATGGGAACTATGCAGATCAAGGCCGAGTTCTTCGATGTGTACCTCGAGTTGGCCGTCGAATTCGGCCTGCCGCTGCGACTGTCGGGACCCGGCACAGAGGTTCTGATTGGCTTTCCTTTCCGCACGCTGGCCGCGCAGGAGGGAGTGGTCTTCCCCGACGACCTCGTGTACGTGAATGGCGTCGGCGGCCGTCGCGCGCTTTTGGAAGCCATTCCCAAGCTCTCTCCCGGCGTTACCGAGGCGTACCTCCACCCCGCCGTCGATAGTCCAGAGCTGCAGAACCTCGCCCCCGACGCGGACGCTCGCGTCGATGACCATCGTCTCTTGGTGTCAGACCCGGAACTGCGTGAGGGGTTGGAAGAGGCTGGGGTGACGCTTATCGGCTACCGCCCGCTTCGTCAGCTCATGCGTGAAGGAGGCTGACGACCCCCTCCCGGTTCGCGCGAGAACGTGACGGCGCCCTGGGCACGCGGCCCAGGGCCGAACCGAGAGATCAGTACTCGGTGATCTCTGCGACTTCCGCCTGCATCTGCTTGTACTCAGGTGAGCTCGTGATCGGCAGGAGTGACATCACCTTGGCCATGTTGCCGGTGACCTTCACCTTGCCCTGCATGAAGGCAGCATTCGCGTCGAGCTCTCCTTTTTGGATCTTGACGGCATCCGAATAGGCCGTCGTCAGAGTCACCTCGGAGTCGTCGAGGTGACCAAGCTTGCTCTCGATCAGTTTGCCGTTCTCGAGCACCCAGTAGTACTCGATGTCCCCTTCGGGAGCGCCTGTCACGACATATTGCATCCTGGCAGAGGCGCCCGGCCGCTCAGGCTGGTCTTCGGCCATCTTTCTCGTCTCGTCGAGCCACTCCTGAGTGAGCCACTTCGACATGGTTGTCCCTCCCTAGTCGTTCTTGCCGGGCCTTGCGGGTACCGGACCGCGTGAAAGACCGCCCATGACTGCGATGCTCATGCTACCGAGACGCGAGATCACGCACACCGGCGAAGAGATCATCCTCCAACGGGCCTCCTTTGCTAGAGGTATCAACCTCTGGACCCCCCGCCCCTGGACCTCGTGCCCCCGGTCTGCGCGTCCTTCGAGCATCATCGACGAGATTGCGCGCGAGGACGTACTCGTCGAAGGGATGGACGGTACGTGCCACCTCGGGGGGAAGGCCGAACCAGAACGGCGATGCAGGGTCGACTTGGGTGGCGTGTGCCAACAACGCTTGGCGCTGGACGTCGGCGTGTTCCAACAGGTCCACCACGGTCGTGAACTTCCGGATCTGAGAAGCGGCACGCTCGAGCCAGCGGTCGTCGAACGGAGAGGAGAGGCCCAGCTCGACGAACTTCTCATGCATCGCGATGACGCGCTCACCGGACCAACCGACGTAGTAGAGCTTGAACGGTTGCCACGGCTCACCGGCTTCGGGGAAGGCTCGGGGATCGCCCGCGGCGTCGAAAGCGGCGACCGAGATCTCGTGGACGCGCAAATGGTCCGGGTGCGGGTAACCGCTCTGGTCCTCATCGTAGGTCACGACGACCTGAGGACGTTCCCGGCGGATCACCGCCACCAGGCGCCCCGCCGCCTCGACCAACGGGGCGCGAGCAAAGCAGTCGGCTCGCTCGTTGGCCGAGGTTCCCGGCATGCCCGAGTCCCGGTAGCCGAGCATGACGATCTCGTCGTAACCGATCAGCGCGCAGGCCACCTCGAGCTCCCGGCGGCGGATCTCCGACAGCTCCGCGCGCACCTCGGGCAAGTCCATCGTGGGGTTCAAGATGTCGCCTTCCTCACCGCCGGTACAGCACACGAGCACCGTGCGCACACCCTGGGCGTGATATAGAGCCACTGTTCCCGCCCCCTTCGACGCCTCGTCGTCGGGGTGGGCGTGGACGGTGAGCAGGCACAACCGCGACGACATCACGCCCACGGTACCGTCCTGGCGACCGACCCTCGCCGCCTCCGGGAGGCCGCAGCCTGTGTATCAGCCGGACACGACCATTCTCCAGCTCACAAGATCAATCAAGAATCAGCGGGCAGCACACGCGCCCCGATCGGGCAGGTGCGGCGTCATGGCAGGTGCTACGACCAGGTGGCGGTGCTCCCGTAGACTCGTGTCGACGCCGGAGCCTCATGTTGCCGGCGCGCATTGGAGGACGACCACGCGATGGGCTTGTTCCAGCGCTTTCTGAACATCTTTCGTGCCAAGGCGAACCGAGTCCTCGACCGCGCCGAGGATCCCCGCGACACCCTCGACCTTTCCTACGAGAAACAGCTCGAGAACCTGCAAAAGGTGCGCCGCAGTGTGGCCGAGATCGCCACCGCCCGTAAGCGCATCGAGATCCAGGCCGCTCAGCTCCAACAACAAGGTTCCAAGCTCCAGGACCAGGCCCGTCAGGCCCTGGGACAGAACCGAGAGGAGCTGGCTCGCGAAGCCCTCACTCGCCGCTCCGCCATCGGCCAGGAGCTGACCGATCTCCAAGGCCAGCACGAGCAGATCGCAGCACAGGAACAGAAGCTGATCGTTACCGCGCAGCACCTACAAGCTCAGGTGGAGGCCTTCCGCACCAGGAAAGAGACATTGAAGGCGAGTTACACGGCCGCTCAGGCCCAGACAAAGATCGGTGAGGCGACCGCAGGCATCTCCTCTTCGATGAGCGATGCCGGCATGACCATGCAGCGTGCCCAGGACAAGATCGCAGAGATGCAGGCACGCGCCGGAGCAGTCGACGAGCTGCTCGCATCCGGAGCGCTCACAGACCTGACCTCGAGCACCGACGACATCCAGGTTCAGCTGGACAAGGTCGCAGCCACCTCACAGGTGGACAGTGAGCTCGCAATTCTCAAAGGTGAGCTCGCGGCGACGGGTGCAGCGCCAGCGAGCCTGCCCGCCGCGCCGGACAACGCCAACTCGGCTTCGCCCCCGAGCCCGGTACCAGAGACTCCCGGCACGCATAGCAACGACGTAAGCAATGACCAAGAGATAAGCTCATAATGGCGATTTCCCGCCGCATTCCTGCCGACCGCGGGCTGACCGCCCGCATGTTCCTCACTGGGTTCTTCATCATCGTCCTCTACGCGGCGGTGGTGGGATTGCTGTTCGCCCTGCGCCTTCAGATCGGCTTCATCGTCTTCATCGCGCTGGCGCTTGCGTTCTCGCAGTACTGGTTCTCGGACAAGATCGCCCTCTGGGGGATGCACGGTCATGTCGTGACCCCTGAGGATGAGCCAGAGCTGCACGGAGTGGTCGACCGCCTCTGTGCTCTCGCCGACATGAAGAAGCCCCGGGTAGCGATCGCCGAGGTGGACATGCCGAATGCCTTTGCCACCGGCCGCAACCCGTCTAACGCGGTGGTGTGCGCGACACGCGGGATTCTTCGCAGGCTCGACGAGCCCGAGCTCGAAGCGGTGCTCGCTCATGAACTCTCCCACGTCGCACATCGCGACGTGGCCGTGATGACCATCGCCAGCTTCTTGGGCATGATCGCCGGGCTCTTGACCAGGGTCATGCTCTACGCGGGTCTCTTCGGGGGGTTCGGTGGCGGAGGAGGCCGGAACAACCAGAGCGGGGGCCAGATCGCGCTGATGGAGATGGGCGTGCTGGTGGTCTCCGCCCTTGTCTACGCGATCAGCTTTCTTCTCACCATGGCGCTCTCACGCTACCGAGAGCTGGCAGCGGACCGTTCGGGTGCGATCTTGATCGGTCGGCCCTCGCTTCTCGCTTCGGCCCTGATCAAGGTGACAGGTGACATGAGCCGGATCCCCACCCGCGATCTGCGCTCGGCCGAGCACTTCAATGCCTTCTACTTCACGCCTGCTATCGCCAACGGTGCGAGCCTGTCCTCGCTGTTCTCCACCCACCCCTCGCTCGAAAAGCGCCTCGCCCAGCTGGCCAAGCTCGAGGCGGAGATGACCCAGGTTTGACCCTCCGCCTCTGCGAGCCTTTGGACCCGTCCAACCGAACAGGCTCCTGATGGGCCTGTTCGACACCTTGCTCGGCCGGACCAAGCCGGTACGGGCCAATCTCGACAACCTCTTCGCCCTTCCCGGCGCCGCCGTCACCCTCCAGGTCTCGGCGGGCCTGGTGCCTATGCGCAAGGCCGGGGTCTGCTTCAAGCCGCCTGCGGGTCAGCCCTTCGCCGAGATGCAGGCCCAGATCGAGCAGCTCCTCGAGACACCCGATCCCCCGCAGGCGGGCCCTGCAGCCAGCCCCGGTGACGCAGCGGCTTCGGAGGTGACGCGGCTCACCGTGCGCCACGTCGGCGACAGCTTCGGGTACCGCTGGATCCTGGTCGAAGGGGGCGAGATCGACGACCTGGTGACCAGGGTGCACATGGTGCACTCCTCACTCGAGGACGGCGGATGGAGCAGCCAGCTTCTGTGCTCGGTTTTCGGGTTCGCTCCCGGCGCCACCTCGGATGCCGGCACGGGCGCAATTGGCGAGATCTCGGGCACCAACCCGGGCGCATCGAGCGGGGTGATCGACGCCGTGAGCCGGCCCGTCTACCTCGTATACCTGGCCAAGCGCGGCAAGTTCTACCCGTTCGCGCCAAGCGGCAAGGAGCAGCGTGACACCGAGCTCGAACTGCGCCTGCGCAGCATCCTCGGCAGCGATCTGCCCGTTGAGACCGACCTCTCGAATTGGTTCCCAATCTGGGACCTGCCGATCGCCTGAAGAACCCCACGTAGCTGTGGAGGCGTGACTGGCCACGAGGCTCCTCTGCCCGCACCCGGCCCGCACAGCGATGTTGGCTAGAGGGCCGCTATGTCCTAGAGGGCCGCCATGACATCGTCTCCGACCGCGAGAGGACCACCGAAGAGGTAGCCGTTGGACATGGCCGTGTCTTCGGTCAGGTAGCTCGTGATACTCGATGGCACCGGCAGTGACGAATCGACCAGTAGCACAGGACCGACATGTGGCGATGAGCCCATAAACACACCACCCGAAAGAGCATCTGGAAAGTTCAACCCGGTTGCGGCGCCAAACGTCGTGGCGGACGCGAAGAAACGGCTTGCCACCGCAGCAGACGTGGCATACAGATCCTGTCCGTAGACGGCAGTAGCCGATGGATCAGCTCCCGCGGCGGCAAGTGGCCCACCGATGGCGAATCGGGTGTCCGCAGGATGCGCCGCCAGGTAGGTAGCGGTCTGCGGCGCCTGCGTGGTGCCATCCGTCAGAAGGATCGCACCGTGATTGAGGATTGCCGCAGGCACAGCGGACAACGCGTCCGCGAAGTTGAGCCCTGTAGCTTCGAATATCGTTGATGGGTCGCCAAGCTGTTTCGCGATCTGGACGGCCGTATCGTACTCGTCAGTCCCCGCGATCCGAACGACGTTGTAGCCGAGCGACTGGAGTGTCGAGTCGATGTTCGAGCTCAACGCCAAGGTACCGCCCAGGATGTAGACGGTGCCCTTCGCCC
>PLIG01000217.1 GCA_003139255.1 Acidimicrobiaceae bacterium
AGCAGCTCACCGATGCGTTCAATTCGCTGAAGCAGTGGTCGTGGGCAGGTCCGCTCTTCTGGTACAACTGGCAGGACGGGACTGATCCCACTTCGATCTATGACAACTTCGGCCTGGTCGACGCGTCGGGCAACCCGAAGCCCGCGCTCAGCGCCTTTGAGGCCGAAGCTCAAAGCCTGGATACGAGCTCGTCAGATCCTCCGTCCGTACCTAACGCTCCGACCAGCCTGGCCGCGGCCGTGAGCAGCTCCACCGTGACACTCTCGTGGGCTAACCCCTCCGGAGCACAAGGCGACAACGTCTACCGTGACGGCACGAAGATCGCCTCGCCGGGTCTGGTGACCAGCTACCAGAACACCAACGTGGCAGCCGGCTCGCACACCTACTACGTCACCGCTTACAACTCTGCGGGTGAGAGCGTGCCGAGTGCTTCGGTGGCGGTGTCGCGCGTCACGCAGAATAAGCACCAGACGCGATTGATCCAACATATCCTCAACGGCCGCCACTGACGGGGTGGTGAGGGACAACCTACTCAGAGCTGGCCGAGACGATCAGGGGCCCTGCGGATCTCGCGCCGCGGACACTTGCCCGGCAACTATGTCCACCGCTTGGCGAAACGCCTGGGGCGAGAAACGTTCGGCATGCTCGCGAATGACCTCGCTGCTAAATCGCCCAGGATCAAAGCTCGCCAGCGACCTAGCGAGGCTGACCACCTCGTCCTCTTCGGCGTCGTAGAGCATTCCAGTCCGACCATCTAGCACTGACTCGCAGGCGCCACCGGCCCGGAGCGCGATGACCGGGGTCCCGCATGCCTGCGCCTCGAGAGGAACGATCCCGAAATCCTCCTCTCCCGGGAGCACGACGGCGATGCAACTTCGGTAGAGCTCCACCAAGGTCTCGTCGTCGACCTCGCCCAAGAGCTCGACGCCTGGCCCGGCAGCCTGCTCTACCGCCCCCCGAGAGCGCCCCTCTCCGGCCACCACGAGACGAACACCCGCGCGCCGTGCCGCGGCCACCGCAACCTCTGGACGCTTGTACGGGACGAGCCGTCCGGCGAGCAAGAAGAACCCTTCGCGGCGGACCGAAAGATCAGGATGGAAGCGCTCGATGTCTACGGGTGGGTGGATCACCTGCGCTTCTCGGCCCCACCACCTGCGAACCCTTCCGGCTACATGCGCCGAGTTCACGACGATAACGTCGGGGTGCTGGGCCGCGGCGTGGTCGGTTCGCCGCAGGCTGGTGGCAATGGCACCAAGCAGCACCCGGGTGGGCAGGCCGCCTTCGAGCGCCCTCAGACGCGGGTCCCACATCCATCTCGCGGGGGTGTGCGTGTAGCTGATGAATCCACAGCCAACAGGGACGCGTACCCGGTTAGCGAAGGCGTGATGACTTGCTACCACCAGGTCGGCCTCACCGACGTCGATATGAGACATGGCCCATGGCATGAGCGGCAAGAGCCGAGCGTAGCCCCGGCCGCCTTTGTACAACGCTTGTAGGGAACTCGTCTGAACTTTCACGTCCGCTAGACCTGGCGGGAGCGCCGACGGATCAGCAAATGCCGCGTGCACGGTGGCGTCGGGCCACAAGGCATGGAACTGCTCGACCACCCGTTCCGAACCACCCACCTCGGTAAATCGTTCATGAACGATCATCACTCGCGGTCCGACCGCTCTTTCTGCCGCCATTGTCACAGAGAGTAGTCAGCGCGGCCAACCGTTGTGGACGGGGTCCCTTTCAGGCGCTGAAAGAGAGTTGGAACAGCGACTTCCTGACACAGCGATCGCGTCAACGGATCCGAGAAACCCGCTCAGCGTTACCGCTGCGGGAGTAGTAGCCGCTGCGGGAATAGTAACGACCTGCCCTGACAGGCCCGGGTACGCGGTTGACGACGACACCCTGGGGATGGGCTCCAACCTCTCTCAGATGATCGAGCAGGCTTTTCAGCGAGCGGCGCTTCGTGTTCATGGCGTCGATGACGATCACAACTGCGTCACAGCTCGACGCGATTATCGATGCGTCGGGGAACAAGCCCTCGGCAGGCGTGTCGATGACCACGGCATCAAAGCTGGAGAGACCGGGGAACACCCATTCGGACAGCCGGCCTGTGAGGAGCGCGGCAGGATCAGTCGCCGGAGCCCCGGCTGGCATCACGAAGATACTGAAGCCACTCTTGGTCCTCCGTCCCACGAGTCTCTCGGCTACATCTCCGCCGTTGAGGGCCTCGCTCAGTCCGGGCGAGTCGCCAAGCCCCAGCCGCGAGGCGACCGCCGGACGCCTCATGTCGCCGTCGATAAGAGCAGCGTGGATCCCTAGATCCGCGAAGGAAGAGGCTAGGTTGATCGACACGAACGACTTGCCGACCTCAGGTGCCGAGCTCACGATGGCGATGGTGCGCGTCTTTGATGCTCCGTCCATGAACAACAGGCTCGTGCGAAGAGTCCGGAATGCTTCGACCAGCTCAGGGCCCGGCATCCTTGGAATGCGCGCGAGCACCGGCAGGCCGGTGAGGCGCCGGATCTCATCGTCGCGAGTCGCCTTCGAGAAGCGGTCGGACGCAACCTCGTAGCCGACAGACAGCTCGGCGAGGATCACAAGAGCGGTGACAAACGCCAGCACCGAGTAACGCTTGGGCGTGGGGGCTACCGGCGACGAGGGGGCTTGGGCAGGAGATACGACGGAGACCCCGTTCGGTGGCGTCACCTGCTGAGTGACCAGGGACTGCACCAGGGCCTGGTACTGGGTCTGAAGCGTGGCCTGCTGTGAAGAGCCGGCGGGCAGGGAGGCGATCTGGCCAGCAAGCTTCTGGAGCTCACTCTGGACCGGAGCCAGTTGTGCCTGGAGAGCCTGCTGCTGCTGTGTCTTAACAACGTCTACCAGCGCCGTGCTGATGGCGCTGTCCAGGGCAATCGCGTCGTGGGGTGATGGGCCGGTCGCAGTGAGCTGGAGGTAGCCGATACTACCGGGTGTCTGCACTGAGATTCGGGCGGCGGCGGTCTCCTCGCTGATGTGGAGGTGCGAGAGCTTCGCCGCGTCGGCCAGGACCGGCTTGGTCTCGGCCAAGGTCGAGTAGGTCACCGCCAGGAACGGGGTGGCGTCCTGGATCGCCTGCTGCCCACTGGCTGCCTGCCCTGCCGTCACGCTGAGCTCGGCGGTGGCTTGGTACACCTTCGCCTCGAAAGACAGGCCCACGAATACCACGACCGCGACGAGCACGGATGCGAGGAGCACCACCCACCGGTGACGCCACATGGCTGCGAAATGGGTACGCAGGTCCATGTGGGAATCGTAGAACAGGTGAGAAGGGTTGAGGTCGCATTCGCACCGTCCGCTCCATTTCTGGTGGAATTAGCAATTGGGGTGCGACGCGAGGGCGTGGGACGGCTTGGAAAACGGTTCAGCGAACGGCCGATGCGGATGCCCATACCTGGTCGTTAGACGCTTCGCCCGACCAGCGACTCGCCGCCACGGTGCCAATGAGTAGCCAGAAGAGAACGTCCATGGGGAAGATCTCGAAGAAGGTGGCTACCAGCGAAGCAGCCGCAGCGGCCGCCACGCAGGCGGCTGCTCCCAAGGCGAAGGAAGACTCCGACCCCGACTTCGACCTGGCGATGCGGGCGGCGGAGGCAAACGCAGACGCGAGTAGCAGGATCCAAAGCCACAGCCCTAGCACCCCCAGTTCGTAGGCTGTCTTGTAGTAGTAGTTGTCGGGCTGGTACGTGGGCGATCCCGGGACCGAAGTATCAACCGTGGTCCCGCCGGCCTTCAGCTTCGCGACCTTCGCCGCTGCTGCGCCCGTGGCACCGATGCCTACCCCGAACGGATGGCTCAGAACCTGCTCGAAGTTCTGTTGCCATCCCACGCCACGCTGGCCCAAGCTCGCCGGAGAGAAAGACGTCGAGGTGATCGACCCTGGGAGGAACGCGAAGGCCAGCACAATGGCTGGGACCGCCAGCAAGAGCAAACGGTAGCGACGCAGCCCCAGGTACATACCACCCACAGCCAGGCCGAGCCATGCTCCTCGAGTGAACGTGAAGAGCAACGCCACCGCGAAGACAGGCAAGAAAGCGAGGAAAGCTCTGTTGCGGAGTCGCCGGGTATTGGACAGAGCACAGGGTAGGCCAATGAGCAACACGACCATCAAGAAGAAAGCGAATTCGAAGTTCGAAGCGAACGTCGAGAAGGACCGTAGGTGTCCGCCCGCCGTCACGATCACGGTGTCGTACGCATAGCCGAGGGCGTGGAGACGTGCTTCGCCCATGACCTGCTGAGCGATCCCAACGAGGGCGGTGAGAGCACCCGTAACCATGAGCACCGAGACGAACGTGTCCCTCTCTTTTTCACTGAACGGGCATCGCCAGACGGCCGCGGCCAGCAACAGGTAGAAATAGTCGATCCGGAATCCTGTGATCGCCTGCTCACCTCCCACCACCGTGGCCGACACAAGTCCGAGAACGAGCAGGCCGATCACGGCCGGCGCCCATGAGGGGAGTCTCCTGTGGCCACTCTTGGCCCTAGCCTCAGGAGGGGCGAGGAAGGTGGCCCCGAGCGTGGCGAGTACCAAGAACTCCTTCCAACTGCTGACCGAGGACGGCAAGTGGGATATCAAGCGCAACCCATCAAATGGAACCAGGGCCACGAGAACGAGCACGCCGCGCTGCGGGCGCCGACGCAGCGCGAACAGGATTGGCACCACCAGGGCGAGCCCCAACAGAATCGGCAGTCCCCATTTGCCGGAAATGACACCTACCACCGCCACGAGTGCCGCGCCGAGACCGAGCACCGTCACACACAAATCAGGCCGCGCCTGCCGCGCCAACGGCACCAGCGATATGTGACCATGCGAAGACCTCACCAGGGCCACGGCGACATCCTCATAGAACGCGAGACCCGGGATTCAGGACCACTTTCTATCATATCCCTCGCCTCTTTTAGCAGGTGACCATGCGTATCTTCCACTTCCTCCCTGACGTACGCGAGGTGGGTAACGGCATCGTGAATGCGACCGTGGACCTGGCCTGCGAGCAGAGTCGTCTCGGACACGACGTCTGGGTCGCCTCCGCTGGCGGCGAGTTCGAGGTCCTTCTCGCCGCATATCGTGTCGAGCACGTCGCGCTTGGCGTGACGAGAAGCCCGTCGCGTTTCCTAGCGGTTCGTAGTCGTCTCGGTACGATGATCGACTCCGTGCGACCCGATGTCGTCCATGCCCATACGGTCACGACTGCTTTGATGGCACGAGCGAGCCGGCTGATAACACGACCGCCACTCGTAACCACCGTCCACAACGAGTTCAACCGAAGTGCATTGCTCATGGCCGTGGGCGACCTTGTCATAGCCCCGAGCCACGCGGTCGCGGCAAGGCTCAACCGTCGTCACGTACCACAGCGCAAGATCCGAGTGGTCTTGAACGGAACTCTGGGGAGTGTCAGGACGGCCGATCGCCAGACGAGCATGCCCGCATCATTGCATCGGCCCTCGGTCCTCACCGTCGCAGGAATGTACAAGCGCAAAGGGATCGGCGATCTCATCGACGCTTTCGCGCAAGTAGCCTCCGAGCTTCCCTCCTCCCATCTCTACATCGTGGGTGAAGGGCCCGACCGCGCGGAATTCGAGGCACAAGCCCGCGCCACGGGGATCGCCGAGCGAATCCACTTCACCGGATACCAACGTGACACGTACCAGTACCTTCTCGCAGCCGACCTCTTCGTATTGGCGTCCCGGCGAGAGCCGTTCGGACTCGTGCTTGCCGAAGCGCGTGAGTCTGGTTGTGCCATCCTCGCAAGCGATGCCGACGGGATCCCCGAAGTACTGGATATGGGGCGTGCCGGATGCCTCTTCCCCGCCGGGGACTGCAAGGCCCTGGCCTGCAACATCAAGATGTTCCTGACCGACGACGATTATCGGCGGTCTTGGCAGCGGGCCGCCGGTCAGAACATAGAGTGGCTGCGGACGGATCGCGTGGCCCAAGATACCTTGAACGTCTACGACGAGCTGGTCGGCTCCACTTGACCACCTCTGCGGGGCCACCGGGTCGTCATGAGAGACGTCGAGAAAGGACTCCAGAAACGCTGAATCAAGGCTCTCGGCCGGTATGGGCAGGAAACGAGAACCACTCTCGCATACCGGACTCCCTCGACCGGCATGCCAGCTCCCATGTCGAAGCGCACTTCACGCTGCAGCGCACTGACGATGCCGTGAAGCGGGTGCTGCGAAGGATGGCGGCACCTGCTATCCCGCACGGTGCATAGGGAAATGCATCAATCCGATCTTGAGCCGGCGGCCGGACATGACCCGCCAATGGTGTCTGTCGTCATCACATGTTTCAATTACGGAGAGTACCTGGCTGAAGCCATTAACAGTGCCATTGGTCAATCGTACCGACCCCTCGAGGTCATAGTCGTGAACGATGGTTCGACGGACGACACAGAGGCTGTCGCAATGCAGTACGCCGGCGACATCCACTACCTGTACCAGAGTAATTCGGGTGTGTCTGTAGCTAGAAACGCCGGCATTCGAACCGCTCGAGGTGACTTTGTGGTCGGTCTCGACGCCGACGACACGCTAGCACCCGACTTTGTCGAGAAGTGCGTAAATCTCTTGCAAGCTCATCCGGCAGCTGGGTTCGTGTACACCCAGGCCCGGTTCTTCGGCCGCGAGAGCGGCCAAACAAGGTATCCCGAATATGATCCAGTTCGATTGAAGCAATACAACTTCATCCATCAGAGTGTTCTGATACGAGCACCCGTGGTGAAGGCACACATGTACGACGAGAACTTCACGGGGGGTTTTGAGGATTGGAATTTCTTCCTGACCCTTGCTGAGCACGGAGTACACGGTATATTACTTGACGAGCCACTGTTGAATTACCGCAAGCACACAGATAGGACCAGTCGTCTCAGCACCCTGACATACCATGGCCGTCGGAGTCGCCTTCAAGTTGTCAAGGCGCATCCGGGCTTTTACACGACTTCGGAGAGATTCGTTGCAACCATCAAAGCTGCTTCAGAATCGGCTCGAGTGCTCGCTGGACGACTGAAACGGCGATTGAAGAGACGACCGGTCTAATGAGGCACACGGTTAGAAGAGCCTCCGGGGATCCCAGGCCGGTTCACCCTGCCTATCCCTCGGGCGTCAGCTGCCAGAACCGTTCGGCCCCGAGCCGAAGAGCCGCCCTCCACTTGCGACGCGAGCGTCTTAGTAGACGGAGCTGGGAACCGTAACAGCTAACCATCTGTCTCTTCGGATCAACCGATGAGGGCAGCGGCATGGGGCACTCGGCAATCCGCCAACCCTCTGCTCGGATTTCTTCGAGCTTCTGGGTGACCGTCCTCGGGAAGGTAATCGCATAGGGCAGATCGGCATAGGCGATTGCCTGACAACCAGGCCGGTCCCAGAGCGCGGTACGTGTTGCTCGCCCGGTCGCGACATGGTCGGTGTGATGCAACCCCAACGGAGCCAGGCATTGTTCCGGGCTCAAATCGTCAATGAGATTCCCAATCGACGCGGCAAGAAGTCTCTCGAATGATCCGCGGATGACAGGATCCTCATGTTGCCGACCGATAGCAAGACGGTATTCCACGTCGAGGAAACCAAGGAGTCGTTGCTGTGCGCCCACCACGGACATGGCTGCCTCGTCCTCAGCCCTGCGCCCATTGGCAGCGTCGTCGGCACTCCGGAAACCAGATCCTGCATCCCAGCTGCAAGGGGGTACTCCAACCCCCGGCTTCCCGGAACAAACAGTAGCCACCACAGCTCGAGGATGGCGCGTCAGCCAGTGCCCACAACTCAATGCCGCGTCATCGAAATGAGGGGAGACGACGAGGAAGGCTCTCTCTTGCATCGTTCCCTCGCCGGTCATCCCAAGTCTTGCTTCGGCACCTTGGACGTTACAGCTTCCTTATCGTCCAAGATCAATAGTGTCCTCAGTCCACCCCGTCCACCTACTCGTGCAACAGCCGTGGCCAAGACGTAAACGCCCGCACCGACCACAGCCGCCACAAGCCAGGGAGCGATGCGCCATATCCCGAGAGTTGCCGCGACAGCGGCCGCACTGCACAGCAAGACCCGGGCGACGACGCTCATCTCGACAAGATGCGATCCTGCTGTACGTGTCATAGGTATCCAAATACTCAACAGCACGACGATCTCCGTCGCGAGTGTCGCCCACGCTGCGCCCATGTAGGACCACCTCGGGATCACCCATAGGTTGATTCCAAGGTTGATCACAAAACCGACTAAAGCAGCTAGAGGATAGACCACATTGCGGTTCATGGATATCAAAGTCACGACGGCCAGACTCACGAAGAACCCTAGGCATTCTGATGCGATAACCAACCGGGCGGCGTTGGCACCCACGGTGTAATGATCCCCATAGAGCAGACCGATCGCCTTGGCCGCGAAGATCGTGAATTCGAGGGTGACCAGAGCCCCCACCACCAAGAGCAGACGCATCGTACGCACTATCACAGCTCGAAAGCGTGGCGCTTCCTCCGGCCAGTACTTGACAAGAATGGGGAAGAGAGCCGTATATATGCTGTCGCCAATTATTAAGACCATCGCGGCAAATTTGTAAGAAATACCGTATATAGCGACAGCACGAAAGGTCTGCATCTTGGAGAGCATCACGGTGTCCAGGCTGTAGTACATGACAGAGAGGGCACCCCCGAGGGCCAGCGGTACCGAGAGTTTGATCAGCTCCAGCCACTGACGCCACATGAACCCATAATGCAGGGCTGGGTGCTTCGGCAAGCTATACAGTTTCCAGGCGAGTATGACCACCTCGCAGAGCACCGCCGGAACGGTGAAGATGACCAGCGAGCTGTGCAAGAGAGCCAGCGCGATCGTCAAGCCCAGCTGAGCCATCTGGCCCAGGACACTCGCGACAGCCACCTTCGAGAGCTCCATTCGGAACTGGAAGATGACGTCGTACCCGCTGGACGAGTTGCCTAACACCACCGCCATGCCGGCTATCGCCGTCGCCCGCAGGACCACCGGCGGATAGTGGCCGACAATCACAAAGCTCAAGGCCACCACGTATGCGAACAAACCAAGAGTCAACCGCAGCAGCACATATGTCCCCGCCACGCGGCCGTCGTCGTTGGCCAACTGCTGAAAGACGATGCGAGGATTGGCCATGTTCGTTACCACCGACATCAGCCCTAGAAGGCCGAAGACGAAGGAGAACCGGCCCCAGTTCGCCACCGACAGGTGGTGGACGATCAACAGGGTTCCGAACCAGCCCATGGCGCCCACAGCCACGCGACTGACCATCAAACTGGCAGCGTTTGCAACTATCGAGACGTTGCCGCGCGTGTCTTCGAGCTGCGTCTCCCGAGCGGTCTCGCTCAGCTCGGCCCGCTCACGTCGCGTGCTTGGACGAGATGGGCCTCGTAAGGCTCGTCGGAGACGCGAAAGGAACATGATTCACAACTTTCATTCAAGCTCTAGCGCGTCGAGGGCCACTATCGACACTATGGCGTGACCTCGTGAAGAAAGCCCCTGACCGTCCTGTCCGGTAAGATCATCGTTCACTAGCTCCAGCCAGTAGCGCGAAAGGTTCAGCGCAATCCTATTCGACCCATTCGCAAATATCTCATAAAGACGCTTCGATGAACCTCACCAAACCGAAAATAGTCGTGTTCTGTCACACAGGGCTCTACTCAGGCGCGGAGGTGGTACTGGAGAGAGTTGTGAGCGCCGCGGTTCGGGCGGGCTGGAGTGTCACGGTCCTGGTTCCCGAGGGACGCGCACGCGACCAGCTTGCCAAGGCAGGGGCCATAATGCACCGAGGGCCTGATCTGAAGCTGCCCTTCGGTTCGAAGGCATTGGGCATGGCTAACCGCGCTGTCCTCTCGCTGGAAGCCGCGAGGTTACTGCGCAGGGAGGCCCGCCACGGCGACCTCGTGTTGATCAACAGCATCCACGCCCTCCCTGCCTTAGCTGTCGCGCGATTGCAGGTTCCAAGTGTATGGCTGCTCCATCAGGTGATCACTAGTCGATTTCGCCTTGCGTTGGTCCGCATGACCAGGCGCGCCGGGTACTTCACTGTCGCCGTCTCGGAAGCCGCCGCCGCTCCTGTACGCGAGCTCGGCCTGTCGGTGCATGTCATACACAACGGAACTCCTAGCCCAGTACCCCTGGCACCCGACGAGCCGCCGACTCATCCTGTCGTCGGTTGTGCTGCTGCGCTTACCAAGTGGAAGGGCCAAGACGTCCTCCTCGAAGCCGTGGCAAAGCTCGACTCGAATGTGCACTTGGAGCTGCTCGGGCAGCGCTTCCCGAAGGATGCCGCCTACGAATGGAGCCTTCGAGCCCGAGCTGAGCAGTCGGACTTGTCCGGGCGCGTGCGTTTCCTTGGATTCCGCGAGGACGTCTTGGACGTGATGCGCCGCTGGACGGTAGCGGTGTCGGCAAGCGTTGACCCTGAGGCGGTTGGCTTAACGACTCTCGAGGCGATGAGCGTCGGGATCCCCGTGGTCGGCACCGATATCGGAGCCACACCCGCGATCGTGGACGGCGCAGGCCTACTCGTTCCCCCAGGGGACCCTACCGCCATGGCCAGCGCGATCTCCCGTCTCCTCGGCGACGTCGAGCTCTGGCGTCGATGTCACAGAACAGGCCCGACATTGGTGGAAGAGCACTTCAGCCTCGACCGCCAACTCGAGTCGATGCTGCACTGGCTCGGCACGATCGCGCTTGGCGACTAGCCCCGTGAACCTCGCGTTTCTGTCTCGGAGGAGGAATCTGACGAAGTAGGCCCTTCGGGCGCGAGGGAACTCACATTCCCGGTCTGCCGGGTGATCCACCGCCCAGCCGGGTTCGACGCGATTCCTGTCACATACACCTGCCCTACTTGTATTCTCCCCGGAGTCCCGGACCCGGTGGCCACGAACGTAGCCAGCCGAGCACCGCGGCACCCAATACCATTGCCATCGCACTGCAACGGTCATTGTCCCCATCGTGGCCTCGACCCGTAAGCGTAAATCGCTGCACCGGTCCGGCTCCCGTCGGTCGATCCGGTACTGTCCTGAGGGTCCGCGGGCGGGATTGGCTCGGCGGAATGCTCCACGAGTACTGCTGTGCTACACGACCGAATGAGTTTCGCAGGCTTCTAGTAGGGACGCCAGGAGGAGACCTGGCGCCACACGATCCTAGGAGAGCGGCGATGAGAGAACCGGTGACGACCTGGACCCGGGTGGCCGATGTCTGCTACTGGATATTTGCCACTCGGGCACGAGACCTCACGGAGTCCACGGCGAGACGTTCGGCACTGGTCGTGGCTCCCCATCCCGACGACGAGACGTTCGGCTGCGCGGCCACGATCCTCCGCAAGCGCGCGGCCGGCACACGAGTGACCATCTGCGTAGTGTCCGACGGTGGTGCCTTCCCCACTGGGGACATGAGTCGAGATGACATCGTGACTTTGCGGGACCGCAACATGCACGAGGCCTGCCGCCGGCTTGGGGTCCCCGACGACGACCTCCTGCTCCTCGGATACCCCGACTCTGAGTTGAGCACGCTCGTCGACCCGGTGACCAACACGCTCTCCACGATCATCGCGGAGCTCGATCCCGACGAGATCTACATCCCGAGCAGTATTGACTGGCACCCCGATCACGTCGCGGTCTATGCCGCGTCGCTGCGCGCAGTGGCGCAGTCCAAGTCGTCGGCATCCTTGTACACCTACCCGGTCTGGTTCTGGTCGAGCGGGGCATGGATGGCGCCTGGCATGTCACTGGTCAGGAGGAAACTCTCACTCAGCGGCATCATCGTTGCAGCAGCGGGACAGCTCCGCCCGCGGAAAGTTCGCACAAACAACTACCGGGAGGCCAAGCGCGACGTCATGGAGGTATTCAGGTGGGAGCTGGAGTCAGATTACGACTTCTTTGAGAAGTGGCATCTCCGGAGCGAAGAGCTCTTCTTTCTCACCAGTGTCAACCCGCGAGCACGTACATAGGCCTCACCGCCCCGCGCCGGTGGCCGAGGCAGCTGGCTCCTGCGAGAACTCGGCGAGGTCCAAATCGCCGTCGGCGGTCGTCACGAACCAGGCACCCGGTGTCGTGACGATCTCCCGGATCGGGTCATCGTCCTCGACTGAAACCATGAACCGCACTCCCGTCGTCTCGCCTCGCCATCGCTCGACCTTCTCGACAGGCATGAACCCCAACCGCGTGAGGCGACGGCTGGTAAGGCGGTCCCGGGTCGTGATCTCGACGAGGGCCGCGGACTGTCGCCTCGCCAACCTCACGGTGTGCGCCAGGAGGACGGGGACGGTCGCTGGAGGAGCCAGGTAGTCGACGACCTTGAGGATAGGCACGCGCCTCGACCGTCCCGGGCGAACGACGAGGTAGCCGACCGGCCGCGCACCGCGGAACAGGTAGAAACGCCGATAGTGCCGGGCGTAGGGGCACTCGTCGAAACGCCACCGGAGGTTCTGTAGGTCTCGATGAGCGATCACCTCGTAGGACGAGGAGGCTTCGCTCCAGATCTCGTCGGCCCGTTCGTCGAATGCATCGGTCTCGACGAGCCGGGTTCCCCGCACCCGTAGGCGCGTTCTGACCGCGACGTAGGCGCACATCATTGCCGCCACCGGGAGGATGGCCAACGTCGCAATCCGCCGCTTCGTCGTCGCCACGTTGCGAAGAACGCCCAATGGGCTTACAAGAAGGACTCGATGAGGGACTTCGCCGAGATCGATCCAGCCGGACCGCTGGTACAGTCGGTACGCGGCATCCGACATCCAGAGCGCGCATGCCACCCGCACCCCTTTGCGTTGCACCTCCGAGAGGGCAGGGCCCACGCCCCTGAGCCGCCACTCCGGATCCACCATAAGCTCGATGGCCGTGGCAGCCCGCAGGTGTTCGTCCGCCACCTTCAAGCTGAACGAGAGCTCGGCCTGCTCGCCGACGATGCGCCCGTCTCGACGACATATCCAGATCCCCGTGCTCTCCGGAGAGGTATTCGGGTTGGTGCGCGACAGCCATTCGAATGAAGCGGCAGGCAGCTGATCGACGGATTGGTAGGGGTACATCTGCTCCCGGAACTCGCGCAGCTCGGGCAGATCGGCTTCCGTGCATTGCGCGATACCTTGTGCGGCACGTTGAGCGAGCCGGCTCATCCGTGATCAGGGAGCCCAACGGGTTCGACGAGGAGAGCCTCTGCCAGCCCACGCGCGGCCGCTCGCCGTTTCAGTTCGATGTCTCGATACACCCGTTCGACCTGGCGCGCCTCCAGACCCATCACTGTGGCGACCTCGCCGGGCGGGACATCGTGTTCCCAAGCCCACAGCACTAAGTCCATGTCAGCGTAAGGCAACGCGAAGTAGAATTCTTCCTGGGTCTGCGGAAGGGTGTAGGTATCTGTTGTTGGTGGTTGCTCGCGAATCGCGCCCGGCAGGTCGAGGTGCGCAGCCAGGCCGTAGACCTGGGTCTTGAAGAGGTGCGCAATCGGCTTTAGGTCAGCCAGGCCGTCGCCACCTCGGACGAAGAAACCGAGTTCGTATTCCAGACGGTTCGGAGTCCCGAGCACGGCGTAATTCCGAGACTCGGCATGGAAGTACTCGATCATCTTCCGGGTCCGTTGCTTCATGTTCGTCGCGGCCACGACACACGAGTAGGCCGACGCCCCCATCCGTCGCGTCGCCCGCTCTCCCGAGGGTGACTCCACCGTCAGGTTGAAGAAGTTGACGCGATCGCTGTCCAGCAGACTTGCCGCAATCGTCACCTTCTGCCGGTATCCGGGCCCGTAGCTCGGGAACACCTCCCGGATTGCCGTGTCTCTCCGCTCGTAGCAACCCAGAGCCTCGAGCGCAGGCCCGATCGCCTCGACGACGAAAGGGACGCCAAGCTCCTGACAGAGCAAGGCGCCCCTCGAGGTGGCGTCATCGTCCGTCTCCCGCTCGGGCATGAGGAGTGCCACGACACGGTCAGGGCCAAGGGCGCGGAGAGCGAGGGACAGGCAGACCGCTGAGTCCACCCCTCCGCTCACCCCCACGACCACGCCCCGATGCCTGAGCACACGACCGGTCAGGGTGACGATGGCCCGTTCGATTGCCGTTGTCGCGGCAACCGCATCAAGGGCGAGAACATCCCGACTGAACCGGACAGTCACGAGGGCACCACCGTGGACGGTGTGACGCTCGGGTACGCGCCCGGCGCCGCCACCCGGTCTTCGAGCACATGGGGCCGAAGGCGATCAAGTACATCCCGGGCTTCGCGAGCCCGAAGTGCGAAGTCGTCGGCAAACGACCGCGCGAGCAATTGGAGAGTGAGCGCACCGACGAGCGCCATCTGTTCGCGCTCGCTGGTGAGGGCTCCGTGGGCCCGTCGGGCCTTCTTTACGAGCCGACCGATCGCCTCCGCATCGACGAGCCCGTACCTGACGCATTCTTCTGGTGACAGGGCGTCCGCCGCGAAGTCCCCACTGTCCGGGCCGAAGAACGGGCTCGTCATCGGCGCCCGGTACGGCAGCTTCGGACGCATTGCCACATCTTCCGGTAGGAGGCGGGACGCGAGGCGACGCAAGGTGAGCTTGTCGCGCAACCCGGGCATCTTGAGGCGCGCAGGGAGGTGTGTCGCGAACTCGACCACCTGCGGGTCCAGAAACGGGTATCGCACCTCCACACCGTGAGCCATGGCGACACGGTCCCCTTGGAACGACAGGAGATAGGGCGTCATGAAAGTCTCAGTTTCCAGCCATTGGGCACGGGCCAGAGGATCCCACTCGAACCACTTCGGGGGCAGATCCGGATCGAGCGTCCCTGTCTGCTTCCTCAGATCGGGGGCGAGGACTCGAAGGGTCCATGCCGTGTTGTCCCATCTGATCCTGTGGGAGTAGCACGGATCGCCGACATCGGTCAGACCCTTGCCGAAGAAGCTACGCCAAAGCTCACTGTTCCGGGCGGCACCAGCCGTGACCTCCGAGTGCACGAGCGACAGCAACCGTGGTCGAAGTGTTGACGAAGGCACTCGCGCCCAGAACCGCCGGATCTTGTCTTCTTTGAAGATGCTGTAGCCTGCGAACAACTCGTCAGCGCCCTCGCCGGTGAGCACAACTTTCATCCCCTGGTCGCGAACCAAGCGCGACAAGATGAACAGTGGAACAGGTGCGGTACGCAGGAGAGCTGATTCGCAGTGCCAGACAACGGAGGCAATGGCGTCACGGATCTCTCTGTCGCCGCACACCACCTCGTGATGCCTTGTCCCGAGTAAACGCACCACGCGCCGCTGCTCGTCCGTCTCGTCAAAGGACGCCTCGGTGAAGCGAATCGCGAACGTCTCAAGCGGACTGCTGTCGACGGCTCGAATGAGCGCGCCGATGACCGACGAATCGAGCCCTCCGCTCAAGTACGCACCCACCGGGACGTCGGAGCGCAATCGGATCCGCACAGCGCTGTCGAGAAGACCTGAGAGCTGGTCTGCTGCCGTGTCGGTGTCGAGCAAGGCCGTGGAAGGGTCCGGCACGAAGCCGAGACCCCAGTATCGCTCCTCGTGTTCGCACAAGTTCGCGTCGAAACGCACGCCTGTGCCTGCTCGGACGCTCTGCACACCGGAGAACAGAGACCTTGGCGGACGAGTTGACCAGTGTACAAACGTCTCCCGGACCGCACCGGGATCGATCGTGGCCTGGAGCGCCCCGTTGGCGAACAGCGCCTTTGCCTCCGACGCAAAAAGGAGCTGGGAGCCTACCCTGGCGTAATACATGGGCAAGATTCCCAGACGATCACGTACCAACCACAGCTGCTGAACGCGTCCGTCCCAGAGCGCGAACGCGAATTGCCCGTTCAACTGTGCCCACGCGCGCGACCCGTATTGTTCGTAGAGGTGCACGATCACTTCCGAGTCGCCATCCGTCACAAATTGGTGACCCTGGGCTCGCAAGGAACGACGAAGTTCGACGTAGTTGAAAATCTCACCGTTGAAGCTCAGCCAGACCGACCCGTCCTCGCCGGTCAGGGGCTGAAACCCACCTTCAAGGTCGATGATGCTCAGGCGAGCATGTGCCAACCCGATGGCCGTATCACGATACAGACCGTAGCCGTCGGGGCCACGGTAACCGAGCATCGCGACCATCGATCGTAGGGCGCCAAGCTCCACCTTCGGGCCGTCCGGCGCGACGAAGATCCCCGCGACACCGCACACCCGGCTATCATACTGTACGCGCTCGAGATCGACGTAACCCGTTGACAGCCTTCAGTCGGGTTATCAGGCCCCTGCTACAACGATCTCTTCTGGATCTTGCCCGATTCGGTCTTGGGGAGACTGTCACGTATCTCAATGAACTTGGGGACCATAAAGTTCTCAAGGCGATTCCGGCAGTGTCGGCGGACAAGGTGCTCGTCGAGCGCTCCAGCGCCCGTCGGCACGACGATCGCCTTGATTGCCATGCCGTCGAGTTCGTCGGGAACACCGACGACGGCAGCCTCCGCCACCTCGTCGAGCTCGTAAAGAACCAGCTCGATCTCCTTGGGGCTGACCTTCTCTCCCTTGCACTTGAAGATGTCGTCCGTCCTCCCCACGAAGTACAGAAAACCCTCGTCGTCAGTCTGAAATTGGTCGCCGGAATACAGCACGAGCTCGCCTTGGATCTCCCCTTGTTGTAGGAATCGCGCGGTCTCTTCGGGGTTGCCCCAATATCCGCGCATCACACTTGCTCCACGAACGACGAGCTCGCCGACGACACCGGGCGGTACGGGTACGCCGTTTTCGTCGACCAGATAGACCTCGGTATTGGGTATCGCCTTTCCTACAGACGAGATCTTGTCGACGAGTCGGTCGGGATCGAGGTACGACACCCGCGTGCACTCGGTCAGACCGTACATCGAGAAGAGCCGGGCCTGCAGGAACAGCTCCATCAGACGCCGGATGTGCGCCGGAGGCAGCGCAGCCGCGGTGTTCGTAAGGATGCGGATGCTCGACAAGTCCAGATCGTCGTAGGGCGCCATCGAAAGAATCGTCGAGAAGATGGTAGGCACACCCGGAAGTACGGTGACCCGGTGCTCCGCGATCCGCCGCATCACGTCGTAGGGGTATGCGAACGACCGCTCGAGGAGAACGGTAAAGCCTACTCGCACCCCCATCAGGACCTGGAACAATCCATAGTCGAACGACAACGGCATCACACTCACCACGACATCGTCGCGAGCGAGCCCCAGATAGGTCGAGATCGACCACGCGTTGTGGCACACGTTGCGGTGTGTGAGCATCACACCTTTCGGAAACCCGGTGGAACCCGACGTGTAGATGATCGCTGCAAGGTCCGTATCGATCAGTCCGGTCTCTCTCACGTCCGCATCGAGCGCCGAGGCCTTCGTGATGTCCTCGAAACCGAAGCTCGTGGAGACACCGGTAGGAATACCACCAGCCCAGACGACCGCCGTCAGGTCGGGCGCCGATGCGGCCGCGGGAACGACGACGCGTGCGAGTCGATCCGCAGCGAGAA
Organism: Acidimicrobiaceae bacterium; assembly: GCA_003139255.1. Taxonomy (GTDB): domain Bacteria; phylum Actinomycetota; class Acidimicrobiia; order Acidimicrobiales; family UBA8190; genus Bog-564. Next base: position 17,437 of record PLIG01000217.1, read on the forward strand.
GAACACGCGCCGCGCAATCGTTCAGGACATACGTAAGCTTGTCGGCTTTGGTCGTCGGATTCACCACGACCATCACCCCGCCCGCCTTGAGCACGCCGAAGAATGCAGCAACGAGCGTGGCGCAATTCTCCATCATCAGAACTACACGGTCTCCCCGTCGGATGCCAGCGCTCTGCAGCCACGACGCAAACCGGGAACTCAGGCGATCCAGCTCACCGAAGGTATGCGATCCGGTCACGTCGATTACCGCGACCTTCCCGGACTGACGACGTGCGCTATCCATAAGGAGCTGATGGACGAGGACCGCCTCGTGGTCAGCGAACGGTTCAGAGCGTCTCGGAATGGTTGCTCCTCTTGTTACCTACTACGTAGCAAGCGAGGCGGGAAACCGAGTCGAAGTTCTCTGGCACGAGGTCGTGCTCGTCCACCTCGATCCCATAAGTCTCCTCGATGAACGAGACGATCTCCATGATGCCAGTGGAGTCGATGATTCCCGACTCGATGAGAGAGGTGTCGAAATCGAGCTCGCCGTCATCCAGAAGGAAACTCTCGACAATGTAATTCTTGACGGCTCGTTCGACGGCGTCGTTCGAGAGCACCTCCGCTCCGCCGGCCGAGGGTTCTGACCCCTGGGCCTCGGAGAACGCTGTCATACCTGTCGATGGTAGTCCCCGGGTCCGACAGTCGAGGGAATCCCTGAACGGAGACGATCTCGCGTCAAGACGAGATCTTCCAAGATGCTCGACTTGCACGAGCCGTCGGTCGTGCTCGACCTCGAGACGGCCTCGGGGGCCTGCCAGCGGGACAAGCACTGCGCCTAAGTACCACACGTTCCCAGCGGTAGCGTGACGCTAGTCAACTACCTGATCTGAGCGTCGCATGTCGAGTAAGTGCCGAACTCGGGTAACGTGAGACATCGTCCCGAAGGAGCTTGCCGTGGACCTCGGTGTCCTTGAGCGTTGCCAGGCGAAGCGTCGGCACACGACGAGGTAGCCATGTTTGATCTCGTCTCGGTCATCCTTCCCACGAGGAACCGGGCAGCACTCCTCAGCGAGCAGCTGGAGGCCCTCGCCCATCAGACCTACGACGCTCCCTGGGAACTGATCGTCGTGGACAACGGCTCCGTCGACGGCACTCACGAAACCACGACGGCTTTTGCCGACCGGCTACCGCTTCGAGTGGTCACCGCCACCGATCGCCTTGGAGCGAGCTACGCGAGGAACTGCGGGGCAAAAAGCGCCAGAGGCGACTACCTCTTCTTCATCGACGACGACGACCGGGTCACGCCCGGTTGGCTCGCGGCAATGGTGCTCGCCGGCGAGCGGTGGGACGTGCTCCGAGGCCAACTCCGACACTTTCGTGTCGGCCGACATGGGCCCGAGAGGGTCCCCGCTGCCGACAGCGAGGGCCTCTCTTACGCGTTTGAGTTTCTCCCCACCATCACCGGAGCCAACAGCGGAATTCGCCGGGAGCTGTTCCTAGAGCTCGGTGGATTCGATGAGCGCTACCCACGTTTCGAGGACACCGAGCTGTACTGGCGAGCACAACTCGCGGGCCACGAGGCTGGGTTCGTCGCAGATGGCGTCTTGCACTACCGGCTACGTGCCGGTGTGCGAGCTGTGTTCGACCAGTCCTACCGCGACCAGAAGGTCGCTCCTCTGCTCTACCGCGAATTCCGCGCCCTCGGTATGCCGCGAAGCTCGATCAGGCACGCCGTCCGGGCATGGGCGAGTATCGTCAAGCGTGCGCCTCGTCGACTGAGCTCTGAGCAGGATCGAGACGACTTCGTCCGAGAGATCGGATGGCGGTTCGGACGGATCGTAGGCAGTATCCGTTATCGCACCCTCTACCTTTGACACATCGGGACAAGGTGTCCCGGATCTCGAGGTCTGAATACTCGTGATCGGTGATGTCCTGATACCGAAGGTCGTGTGGAGTCGGACGAACTCTTGGTAAAGGAAGAAGACGCCACGGCCCAGTTTCTCAGACGGCGCCACTTTCGCGGATCTCCGGGTGGGAGGCTTAGATGAGTTTCTCGGCATCTACACCAAGGACTGTCTTTCAGGGAAGACCATCTGCTCAAAGCTCCAAGGTCGCGACATAGGATGTCCCGGACAATCCCAGGTGGATTCTCAAAGCGCCCAGCAGGCATGGGCATCGGGAAAGCTATGCGATGACCACAGACGTCCGGCTCGGCATCGTTTCATGGAACACAGCCGCGATGCTCGACCGGGCTCTGGCATCGCTCCCGGACGCTCTCGGCGGGCTGAAGGCCGAGGTGGTGGTCGTCGACAACGCCTCAAATGATTCAAGCGTCGAAATCGCACGCCGTCATGGCGGGATCGAGGTCGTGGCGAACGACTCGAACCTGGGATACGCCCGGGCGATGAACGAGGCATTGGCTGGAACGACTGCCAGGGCCTTGATAGCACTGAACCCGGACNNCACCCAAGTGCCGCTTTGGTCGCTCCCGTCCTGGTTGATTCGAACGGTCTGCCCCAACGTTCGGTGTACCCCTACCCGGGTCTTGTCCAGGCGCTCGAAACCGGCTTTGTGCCTAAGGCCTGGCGGCGCGACTGTACTCCGCGCGGTTCGTCGATCCGGACGCTCCGACGGCGGTGGGCCGTGGGAGCCGTGCACTGCATACGGAAGGCGGCTCTGGGGGACGAGCTGCCCTATTCGACCCGATGGTTCATGTATGTGGAGGACATCGAGCTCTGTTGGCGTCTCGAGAAGAACGGGTGGCGCAACCTCTTACGCGAGGACGTGACCGTCGCTCACCATGGCAATGCCGCAGGGATGCAAAGGTGGGGAGAAGGTGCTGACCTCGAGCTCAAAAGTCTTTCCAACATCTACGATTGGCTCTGGTCGGATCGCTCGCCTCTTCAGGCCCGGGCGACCGCCTTGGTCAACGTTCTCGGTGTCGCGGCAAAGAGGTGCGCCCTCCAAGCGGGAGCAGCTGTCACCGGGGGACCTCGCGCCGAACAATGGAGAAGACGCGCGGAGAAACTCGGCCACTTGGCCGCGTACCACTCCCGAATCTTGCGAAGCAGGCCAGAACCACGACAGAACGCAGAGTGACAGGACCACACCTATGAACGACGGTCATGGTGACGAGGTCGGCACCGAGCCGAAATGACCGGAATCAACCTGCAGACGCCACTTCGTCCCACTCCGACGCCGCCAGATACCAAGGATTGGCGGGTGGACGCGACCGTGTTACGGTCACGACGACTTCCGGCTGAGGAGCGCACCGTTCATCTTCGACACCGTTCGCGACCACCGTTCTAGTGGCATCTTCATCGCCATTGGAGAAAGAAGGCATGGCGTCGCGCAAGACTGCGAACACGGTCAAAAAGATTATGACCAGGTCCCGCCATAGCGACCAGCTCTCGATGTATCGATTGTCGAACCGCGCCCGCTCATCTATTGACGTGTCCCCGCGTAGTCCATGAACTTGAGCCAGGCCGGTCAGCCCAACCGGCACCCGGTGGCGGGCGTCATAGTGGGGGACCTGGCTCTTGAAGTGCTCCACGAAGAAGGGGCGCTCCGGACGAGGCCCCACCAGGGACATGTCACCACGGATGACGCTCCAAAGTTGTGGGAGCTCGTCCAGGCTCAACCGCCTCATCAGGTGCCCCACCTTTGTGACATGATCACCCTCAGCGGTCCACTCGACGTCCGTGCCGTCATGAACCTGCATGGTGCGGAACTTGAGCACGTCGACGAGGACACCGTGCTGACCCACACGCTTCTGGCGGAAATAGACGGGGCCAGGGCCTGACAATTTCACAACCACCGCGAGTAGCCCGTAAGCGGGAGCGGACAGCGCAAGCCCAAGGCTCGCCAAGGATACGTCGACGACACGCTTCGCCGTTCTCGAGCAGCGGCTCCTCAGAGAGCGGCGAAGATGTACCAGGGGTATCCCCCAGACGTCGTCCACATCCTTGCCGTCGACAGCGACACCGAGCTCGAAGAACCTCGGCAGGACGTGGATGTCCACCGATGCGTCCTCACAAGCACGGATCGTCTCGAGCATCTCCGTCTCGCGCGTGACACCGAAAGCGACAATGACACGGTCGATGCGCTCCTCGGACAGCACCGCCCTCAGCCGCTCGACCCCGCCGAACAACGGCAACGGAAGCCCCTCATCATCGACGTGGTCGAGGAACCCGACTGGTCTCAAGCCGTACTCGGGGTGCCGCTCGAGTATCGAGCTCAGGGTCACTCCCACTTGGCCGGCTCCGACGATTAGCGTTCGCTGGGCGAGAAGACCCCGTGAGCGCATTGAGCGCACAGCACGGTACGACACGCTGTGGAGGATGGGCACGGCCAGCGCCGCTCCGACCACCGCCTCGATGATGAAGGCGATCGATGTCGCACGCACCAGCGCCAGCACCATCAGCGGCGCGGTCGCGCAGACCACCAGGGAACGCAGGTCACGGGCGACGCTGGGCGCGATCCTGACGTCGTAGTGCCCGTAAGAAGCCAAGAGCACGACAGCGCCCACGGGGAACGCCCACACCCACCAAGCCGAGAGCCCGGGCGCGAAGACGACGGCCAGGACGGTCAGCGCGATCAGGTCGATCCCAGCCACAACGAACATCGCTGTGCGTGTGCTTGCACGCGCTCTAAGCAGTGAGACCAGGGAGATACGACTCGGAAGAGTGAGTCGATCACGCCGAGTGTAGATTCTCTGGTACGTCTGCACCCCGATAGCCATGACCTAATCCCTTCGCCCGGTACGGTCGCTGCGACGGGTCTATGCGGGGGTGCGACTACGCCGCCGGCGGCGGTGCGCCAGCAGCCCACCAGCCAAGACGGCTCCGCCGCCGATCGCGGCCAACTGCTCTATGTCAGCACCGGTGAAGGGCAAACCGCCCGACGCGTCCGACGTCACCGAGGTGGCCGGCTCCACAGGCACCGCTGCAGGACCGTCGCCGCCCGCGGTCTGTGAAGGCGGGCAACCCGTGTAGCAGGTCGGGTCGGCATACGCGGCCGTGGGAACCGCCACCGCCACCACCACTACTCCTGCCCCGAGGGTCGACACCATGAGACCGCTGCCGAATAGCAGCTTCCTCGCTCTCGCGACGTGCTTGGTCTTCACGCCGTCACCTCCTCCCGACTGCGCATAACCTACCCGTGCAGGTCCAGATCCACCCATTTCCACACCCTTCGTGAAGCTAGTTCCCATTTAGTCGGAGTAACCTATAACTGAATTGTCGGGGCACGCTATCACTCCAGCCACTACGCATAATCAACATTTGACCAACTGCCACCAGGGTTAGTTGGTGACCGCCCCAATACCTCACGACCGGGCAGCGCCCGAACGGGAAACGACGAGGGTTCTTGTCACCAGGAGATCACGAAAGGCGCCGCGTCAGTGGCGCTCCCGCCTGTGTAGGTCCACGCGACCGGGCTCAAACGGGCTGAGGGGAGAACGGTCACGCGCCCCAGCGCCGACGGCAAGTCGAAGTGCACGACGACCTGTTCGCTGGCTCCTTGTCTCACGTCCACTGCACTAGCCACGAGCAGTGTCGGTCCTTCGGCGCCCTCGGCAGCGAGTGGGGGCCTCCCTTGCACCTGAACGTGGGACGAGTCGGCCGGCAGGTTGAGCGCCAACAGGCCCACGTACTCGCCATATGCGGTCGCGAGGCCCGGGTACGGCCCCACAATGAACTGGGACTGGCCGGGAGGAGTGTGGTTGTGGAGGTTGACCGTGAGGGTGGCGTCTGTGACCTTGCCTTTCGAGACCAGGCGGAGCCCCACCCGTACGTCGAGGTACTGGTCAAGTTTGTTCCCGCCGCGGTTTATGACCGCGGCCAGAAGGGAACTGGGCGACAGCTCGCCAGCCACCCCTGCTTCCCTCCAAGCCGCTTCAGCCACAGGATCCTTCGACCATAGAAGGATGTGCCGTCCCCCGGTTGAGGCGGTCATCGCGTCGGCGAGGCTCTTCAGGTCGAGCGACTCGTTCTCGAGCGCGCTCAGCGCGCTGTGAGCCAGAGCCCCGAGCTCGTCCTGGCGAGCTTGCTGAGCCTGTGCTTGAACGCCTGAGACGACCGGCGCGCCGGTGAGACCTGCGTACTGGTCGTGGGTGAGGAAGGCCACGACGTCACCAGCCCTCACGACCCTCCCGTCCTGGAGCATGACCGGTCCGGTGACCGTCAGGATCTGCTGCAGGGCTTCGACGTCGACCGCCAGAACCCCGTCGACGTGCTCACCCGTCGCGGCTTCCCACATGCGCGCTGCCAGAGGCCCGTTCACGTCGAACTGCGGTGTGAGACCGAGGTTGCGCCAGTCGACGCCCGGCAAAAGCCATCCCCAGCGTGCCTCGAGATCGCCCCCCACCGGCACGGTCCCCGGGGCGAGAGCCAGCGTGGCCGTGGGTACCATGCCGGTGAGCTGGACTTGCCCGCCGTCTGTGGTCATCAACCCGACCTCCAAGAATGCGCCCGAACCGGAGCGCATCTCGGCTGGGTTGGCCATGAGGACGAGATAGCTCTGCGGACCCTGGAGAATGCGCGCGGTCGTCTCTGCCACCGCGGCCGCGTGCGCCAGCCTCGTACGAACGTCTTCCAGCTGGCGCACGAAGTCCGCACGTTTGTGGGCGAGGGGCGAAAACAAGGCCTCGGCAGGGCCGGCGCCGATCCTCTCCAGCTCGTCGTCCGTCGTGGTCGCGAGGCTCGCCAGGCGCCGGAGGGTAGCCACGCGGTCGGGTCCGCCCTCGTGCGCAACGTCGAGAACGCCTCGCACCTGGTCGATCGCTGAGACGCCGATCTGTGTGGTGCGTTCGGCAGCCGTGGACAGGTCCTGCACTGACCTCACCTGTCGCCCGATCACGGGCAGGATCTCGAACGGGGTGAGCAGCGGTGAGTGCAGGAGGCCCTCCGAGGAAGAGAAGTCTCCTCTCGCAACGCGAAGCGGCGTGAGCGCCGCGTGAGTTACGAGATCCGAAGCCGTGAGATGGCTCTTCGCCTTCTGCACCTCGCTCATGCCATGGCTGGCGTCGAGCAGTCCTAAGACAAGAACGATCCCTGCGCCGACGAGCCAAGCCACGACCAATCCCACCAGGACGAGGAGCACCGCACGCCTCCGGCGAGCAAGCCACCGCAGCCAGCCGGTTCGCACCACGGCACGCAACCAACCCGAGCGTGGACGTGCACCCGGACTGCCGCCGGCCGACGGTGCGGTGCCTGGTTGGGAGTTGCTCAAGGAACCGGCACGATCAGGGCCAGGAGCCGGCTGACCAGCTCTCGCAGTTCCTCGCCGGTGGCGCGGAGCTCCTCCGGCGACGCCCCGATGGGATCCTCGATGTCGTCGGCGGACGACCAACCCAACAGGTTGTGGCGCCGGCGCCCGGCGCCCACCGCCTCCAGCCAGTCCGACAAAGGCCGTCCTCGCGCGCACGCGCCGGTCTGTGCGCCGAGTCGCACTAGCTCCTTCAGCGTGAAGCTGCGTGGCCACGCCGAAGGGACCAGCAGCACGGCCTCACGAACATGCTCGCGGGCCATGCCCAGCAGGAGGTCTGCGCGACGTACGGCATCGACGTCGAGCAAACGGCTCCGGTGGGCGGACATGTCGAGCCCGTCTTTTCCGATCACGTCGAGGACGGTCGGAGGTACCCGCCGGTCTCCTTCCAGCGTGCCGGCTGACTCCACCGTCATGTCGAGGCCCCGGTCACGGACCACAGCGCCGAGGAACGCATGTGCCATGGGCGAGCGGAAGATGTTACCGGTGCATACGAAGAGAATGTGGGTGCCTCGCTCGGGCTCGATGCCCGGATGCTAGGCCGTGTCCGCCGCCAGCTCAGGCTCAGCTCTGCAAGCTGCGCGCTCGCAAGCGCTCGCCAGGTCACCCCCCTGTTCGACCTGCTCGACTGCCCATGGCCCGAGCGGTCGCGCGGGTGCAACCCCGGCGACCACGAGAGGCATCCCGTGGTGCAGAGCACAGATGACCCCGAACTCCGATTGCGCTAGGTTCCCGAGCGGGCGAGCCCGGACGGTGGCCACCACATCAAAGTCCGCGTCGAGCGGGCAGGTGCGCCCTTCGATCAGCGCGTTGCAGGGGAACGAGGGTTGCCCTGGCTCGTGGCAACGAAGCACCAGGCAACCCGCCGCCTCGACGACAACGGCCGCCTGTTCGATGGCCCAGTCGTGGGTACCGACCACGAGCACCCTGGCTTTCGGGAGCGCTCCGAAGAACAGACGTTCCTCTTTCAAGCCCCCGCCGGCGACCTCGTCTGCACCGCCGTCGCCCGCACCCCAGTTCCTGCGGGTCGCGCGATCCACCATGCGCTCAGTGTGGGGCACCGAAGACACTTCCCGCACCACGACGGGCCAACAGATAATCAACTAGGTCGTCTCGGAGAATCCCTCCCTTCGTCAAGAACAGGGAACCACAAGGTGAAAGTCGTACCGTGGCCCGGCGTGGTGTCGACACCCACGCGCCCACCGGCCTGCGTGACGATCGCGTGCACCGCGAAAAGCCCCAGACCGGTTCCACGGTCCCCTGGTTTGGTCGAGAAGAACGGCTCGAAGCAATGCTCGGCCGTTTGCTCGTCCATGCCCTCGCCGGTGTCGGTAACACTGAGAGCCACGAGCTTCCCCCGCACATAACCCGCCTCGCCTGAGGTGTGCTCCGATTCGACGACACGCGTGCTCAAGTGGAACCTCCCCCCATCGGGCATCGCGTCGCGCGCGTTGATGGCGAGGTTAAGCAGTGCCCGCTCGAGGTCCGCGGGACCGACGAGGATGCGTGCCCCACTCTTGGTCGGTGCGACCTCGAGTTGCACGTCATCTCCGAGGACGCGCTCGAGGATCGGCAGCATCGAGGATAACTCAGCATCGAGTTCAATCAGCGTGGGCTCGACCTCGCGGCGACGTCCGATGGCCAGCAGCTGCGCGGTGACGGCAGCTGCCTGCTGCCCTGCGCGCTGGATCGCCCTGATCTCCTCACGCCACGACTCGTCCACGTCGCTCCGCTGAGAGAGGAGGTCGGTGGAACCGAGGATGACGGTCAAGAGGTTGTTGAAGTCGTGCGCCACGCCACCCGCCAGGCGCGCCATCGCAGCCAGACGTTCGCTCTGGTGCACCTGCTCGAGGACGCGCCTGCGCTCGGTCACATCCTCGGCCACGACCAGGATCCCACTCACCTGACCCTCGTTGTCCAACAGCGGGGCACTCGACACCGAGAGCTCTGTCACCTGGTCACGCGGCCCTATCGCCCGGATGTCGGTGCCCACCGACGAGATGGCATGAGCGCTGCGGTCGAGCAGCTCCCTCCATGCAGCCTGCGACTCCGAGTGGACTGGCATCCGCAACGAGGTACGCGACTCGCCACGGGCTTCCGGGCCACCTAGCAGCATGTCGGCGGCGCGGTTCCACCAACGGGCATCTCCGTTCACCGCAAGCTCGGCTATCGCGAGCGGAGAGGACTCCACCACAGCGCGCAATCGACGTTCGCTCGCGCGCACGTCTTGGTAGAGGCGCGCGTTCAGCAGCGCTACCGAGGCCATCTGGGCGAGAAGCACGAGCACCGACTCGTCCTCGTAACTGAAGCCACTCGCAAGCATCCCGCCTACGACGGGGCCAGCTGAACAGGCACCCTCAACGACGATCACCCGGCGGCTGCCGCCCATCGGGCCAGGAACCGGGACAGCGAGCCAGGGCCCACCCGAAGACGGGACTAGCGAAGAATCCAGCAGTACCCCATCGGGCAACCCCTCAACAAGCTGGTCATGCGGGCGTTGCCCACCTGCTTCTTCTGGGCGCGAGCCGACAAATCGAAGAGGCCGATCAAACTCGACGATGAGATCGCATACCGCCGAGACCACCGCGCCGAGCTCCTCGGCAGCGAGCTCAGGTGAGGAGACAACGATCATCTCGCCCTCATCGACACGAGGAACGGTGCACACCGACGCGCGCGCGGCCCCAAGGACCCGGCGAGCATGGTCAGCTGCCACCCCGAGGATCTCCGGCTCGGCCAAAGGCGCGTTCACAGCTAACGCCGCTTCCATCAAGCGGTGCAGCTGGTCGGCCCGGCCGGTGGCCGCCTGCTCGGCGCGCCGGCTCTCGCGCCACAGCAGCACCCGTTCGATAGCTACAGCCACCCGATCGGCCAGACCATGTGCGGTCTCCAGGTCAGAGAGCCGATAGCCGCGACGGCCTGGAGCGGTGACGAAGCTGAGAGCGCCGAAGGCGAGACCCCTCACGTGCACGGGAACGATCACCATGGACTCGACCCCTGGCGCCGGAGACGCCTGCGAGCTGGCGTTGTGCACGAGCGCACCCTCATGAGGCCCGGCATCTCCAGCCCTGTTCGCCAGGGCCTCGTGTCGGCCGCTCTCTATCACCCGCCTGACGAGGAGGTCACCCTCCGGATGACGGTGAACAGAACCAGGCGAGGTGACGCCTTCGTGGTCTCCGGCACAGACCCGATGTGCCTCGCCAAACTCGTCCACCAGGTCGACTGCGAACCAGTCGGCGAAGGCAGGCACCACCACCCCCACCAGGCGGACCAGGGCGTCGTCATAGGACTCGAGGGCGCCCGCCATCTCGTCGCCAGCGCGGGCGAGCACCGAAAGATGAAGACGGGCGTGCTCGGTGCCGAGCCTGCCTCGCCGCTCCGCTTCCTTCAGCCGCCTGTGGTCCCGGCGCAGGAAAAGAAGAAGCCCGGCAAGGACACCGGCCATCCCCGCGAACAGCCATGCCAGGACAACCGCCACAGTGCTTCGATGCTACCCCGAAGCGCCTCCGAACAGGGCTTATACGACGCTCAGGCGGCTCAAGAAGTCGCCCCGCCTGCAACTGCCGAGCGGGTTCGCTCTCCGTTGCGCACGATCACCATGTCCCCGGCCAGCACGCCGAGCACAATGGCGGCCGGACGCTGCCGGCACACAAGTGCCAGATGCCCGTTCGAGTCGGTGATGAGCCCGACGGCATCCCCCTCGTCCGCATCCCCACCTGCGGAACCAGGCCCCGCGGCAGCCCTCCGCTGCGTGGAAGCTTCATCGCCGACGAAGGAGGTCGATCGTCGCGTGACGAATGTGGCACGTCGGACCACGACGATCAGGTCGGCATCCAGACCGGCGGACAGCGCGTCAGCTGGACGGGCGGACAGCTGTACGTTGCCATAGCGGTCGACCCACAGCACCTCAGCGTGGACAACTCCCAGCTCCACTTCGAGTCGGGGAGGTGGCAGGTGCACGAGGGTGTCCGCGTCGATCGGAACACCCAGATCCTCCAGGCGAGCGCCCGACCAAAGGCGCGCTGCCGCCGGTGCAAACACATCTCTGGCGTCGAACGTGGCACCCGTGCCCAGACGCCAGGTCGCAGGAGCAAGCGCCACCGCGCCGGTCGTCCCACCGAGCACCTCGACGGCGAACCCGAGGAGCCCGTTGTCCGGGCCGATCAAGAAGCCCGGACCGGCACCGGGAACGACGGACACCGCGACCGCTCGCCGCTCGGTGCCCACCCCCGGGTCGACCACGGCTACGACCACACCGCGACCCAGATGGGGCACAGTCCGCTCCAGAGCCAGCGCTCCGGCACGAACGTCGAACGGAGGTATCTCGTGAGTGAGGTCGACAACCGGACAGCCCGGTGCCTCGCGAAGCACCACGGCGCGAACGACTCCCGCGAACTCATCGGCCGTTCCGAAATCGCTGAGCAGGAACACCGAGCCCAACCGGCCCCCCCGTGCCGGCACGTCACGATCCCGGCTTGCCGTGCGCGCGCGATCAGGCTCCTGCCCTGACATCACTGTGAGAGTGACACGCTCGGTCGCCCTCTGGAGCTCCGGTCGTTGGTCGCGATGCCGAAGCCCGAGATCCGGCGCCGGCTAAGCGATCGCTCGTTCAGCCTGCCTGGGTGTAGCGATCGGACAGGTAGCCATTCACGTCGTCTTCGCGTAGACGAAACGACTTGCCTACGCGCACGGCACGAAGGTCTCCCGAATTGATGAGCCGGTAGACAGTCATGTTGGATACCCGAAGCGTGCTGGCCACCTCGCGCACCGTGAGATAGCGGGTGCTCGTGATGTCTTCTGTCAGTGGAATCACCCCCTCCGCCTGAGGCGACTGTATGCCATTGTGGCGAAAGTTGGAAGAGGGGGCAACGTGTGCGTTCGCAGAAGCGGGGGCTAAAGGTCGGCACCCAACTCGCCGATACAAGAGGTGCAGTACCCCTGTGTCTCATGCAACGACCCCCGCTCCCCCCCGGGGGTCGTTGCGCGTCCAAGGAGTAAGAAGACGGCTGAGCTCTCGGGAACGCCTCAACGACCAAGCTCTCGGGAACGCTCTGCAGCCTTAGCAACCGCCTGTGCAAAGGCACCCGCTACGCCCCGGTCCCGCAGCACCCGAAGCCCTGCTTCGGTGGTCCCGCCCGGTGAGGCCACCCGGGCACTCAGACCCTGCGGGGTCTCGCCCGACTCAACGAGCAGCCGCGCCGACCCGGCGAGGGTCTGGAGCACGAGAGCGCGGCTCACCGTCTGAGAAAGCCCCGCCGCAACCCCGGCCTCGATCATCGCTTCGGCAACGTAGAAGAGATAAGCCGGACCTGATCCGGACAGGCCCGTGACCGCGTCTAGAGAACGCTCGGGGACGCGAACCACCTTCCCCACGGCGCCCAGTACTTCCTCCGTCCATTCCAGGTCCTCTTCCCGGACGGCCGGCCCGCCCGAAATGGCGGATATCCCGGCACCCACCAGGGCCGGGGTGTTGGGCATCGCCCGGATGACCGCCACATCCGACCCGAGCCACGATTCGAGGCGGGCCAGTCGCACCCCCGCCATCAACGACACCACCCTCGAAACGCCGACTCGCGCGAGCGAACGGCAAGCGCTCTCCCCGTCGGCGGGCTTGACGGCCACGACGGCGCCGTCTGCGGCGACAGGCTCGGGCCCCACCTCGGTCCCCGGCAGCTGTGCGCGAAGAACGGAGCGGCGGACGGCGTCAGCCTCCGCCACTGCCAGCGAGCCAGGCGCCCAACCCGCTGCCAGCAGGCCGCGAACCAGAGCGGTGCCCATGTTGCCCCCGCCCATCACCAACAACCTCGGTGCCATCGATGCAGGGTAGCGCCGAGGCTTTCCGGTGGGCCGAAGCCGGCGAGGGTTCGACCGTACGCCGGTGCCGGTGGGGCCGTGGACGGCGTGCTTGGCCGTGGGCGTTGGCCGTAGGCGGCGTGGTCCGAGGAACCCCGAGTGTTGTTCGCACTCCCCCGACCGAGCAACACCACCGGCCCCTCGGACCTCGCCAGAGCAGACGCTACCTCGGACCGGCGGTCCGCGCCTTCAAACGGGCCGGCGATGGTAGCGGCCGGCGAACCCGATGCTCATCGCGACGGGGAACACGGCGTCGACGTAAGCGAGTGACGACCCGACGATTCGGTCGAGCTCGTCGTCGTCAACAGAAGCCACCGGCACCTCGCCGATGAGGTAGACCGCCTCCTCGGGGCCGAGAGCAAACCGCATCTGGTGAATCTCGGCGTTGCGCCGCAGCAGGTACTCGTAGGTCTCACGTATGTTCACCTCGGGTGCGGGCATGACTTGAGCCTCGTGGTGCATGGTGCGCTGGCGCATCGTGAGCCAGATGGTGACGAAGTCCTTCTCGTCGCCGCGCAGGCGAAGGTACCAGGTCTCCGCGTCGGGCTGGCGATCCACTGCGACCACCGTCCCGCCTTCAGCAAGGCGCGCCGCGGCCCATCGCTCGATCCTCGTCGCGCATGCGGCACGTTCGGTGTGACTGGCTATACGCGCCAGCGCCACCGAAACCACCTAATGGTACGAGCGGCACGTCCGGTACCGGCTATGCGCGCCGGCGCCAGCGTCTTCTTCTGTGTCAACGGCACGCCACGAGGCGCTCGGCCGCGAGCTCCTCATAGGTAGCCCGGAGCAGTGCCGCAGCCTGGGCCCAAGTGTAACGCCGCGCTCGTACCACCGCTGCCACAGAAAGCTTCTCGGTGAGAAGCGGGTCCTCGATCACACGCGACGCCGCGGCCGCGAACTGCCCTGGCACCGGGTCCTCGACGAGATAGCCGGTGCGTCCGTGCTCCACGAGGGTGGTGAGCCCACCGACTGCGGACGCCACCACCGGGGTCCCGCAGGCGGCCGCCTCCAGAGCCACGAGGCCGAAGGACTCCGAGCGGCTCGGCACAACGCAGACGTCGGCAGCGCGGTAGTGCGTCGACAACAGCTCATGCGGTTGCGGGTCGACAAAGCGCACCCGGTTTGCCACCTTCAGCTTCCCGGCCAGCTCGCGGATGAACGCCAGGTGCTCCTCTCCATGGGGCCCGCTCGGTCCGCCCACCACCACAAGCTGCGCGCCGGGGAAGTCGTGCATGTCGGCCAGCGCGCGCACCGCGACGTCCGCACCCTTGAGGGGCTGGATCCTCCCGACGAACAACAACACGGGCGCGTCCGGGGACAATCCCAGCGCCCGGCGCGCCTGGAGGCGGTCGCCGGGCCCGAACAATGCGTGGTCCACCCCGGGTGCCACCACGCGCACGCGCGCCGGGTCGACCTCATACAAAGAGGCGAGTTGATCCGCTTCCACCGAGCAGGAGGCGAGCACGATCTCCGAACAAGACATGACCGAGGCCTCTGCCTCGGCGCGCCGATGCGGCTCGTCGCACGACATCTCCTCGGGGCTCGCCTCCGCCTTGACTCGCGCCAGGGTGTGGAAGGTCGACACGAGCGGCAAGTCGAGCTCGTGCTTGACACGGTGCCCGGCAAGTCCCGAGAGCCAGTAGTTGGCGTGCACAGCGTCGAAGCCTGTCTCGGAGTGAAGTACCGGGTCGATCCCTGCCCCCGACGTCATGAGGGACAGAACGTTGTCGGTGAATTCGTCGACCACCGCTGGGAGTCGCTCCTTGGCGATCGGTCTCAGCTCCCCCGCAGGAACGTGGTGGAGCCGCAGGCCCGGCTCCACCGACACAGTGGCGGGCAGGTCCTCTGACCACGCCCGGGTGTAGACGTCGCACTCGACACCAGCACGTGCGAGGGCCGTGGACAGCTCACGTACATAGACGTTCATCCCGCCGCCGTCCCCGGTGCCTGGCTGGGCAAGGGGCGACGTGTGCAGCGAGAGAACCGCAAGGCGTCGCACCGTCGCAGCCTACCGGTGGGCGCGTTTAGACCTGCTCGCAGCGGTCTCTGGCGGGGTCGCGGTCACTCGCCTGCCGAGGTTGCCCGCTCTCCTCCATGCGTAGCTTCCGCGGGGAGCCCGGTGGTGTTCTCGTCCAGGAAGGACCCGGCGGCGTTCTCGCCCAGGAAGGAGGCGGCGGCGTTCTCGCCCCGGAATGAGCGGTAGATCCTGATGAGTGCCTGCTTCTGGTCCTCTTTCAGAGCCGGGTCCGCGAGGATCTCACGTGAGAGGTCTGGCGACTCACCTCCAGGCTCGAGGATGCCCGCCTGCACGTAGAGCGTCTCAGCCGATATACGAAGCGCTTTGGCTATCTGCTGGAGGATCTCCGCGGAAGGACGGCGCAGGCCGCGCTCGATCTGGCTCAGGTACGGGTTCGAGATACCCGCTAGCTCCGAGAGCCGGCGCAGCGACAGACGCGCCGTGTTTCGTTGCTCACGGATGAACGCACCGAGCTCACGCCACCGCTCGGGTAGATGCCTCGGCACTTGAAACGCGTCTCGACCGGGCACCTTCTCAAGCGAGCAGGCCCTCGACAGAGGCCTCCCCGGTCTTGTAGCGGCTTACGATCTCCGCCTGGAGCTTGTCGATCCGCTCGTGAAGGGCGCGCCGCTCGCTCGAGCTGCGCGCCTCAATGGTGCTCAGTGTCTCGGCGAGCTCCAAGAGGCCCTCGTGACCCATCGTAGGGAGCTCGGCAATGCGTTTGACGTCGAGCACCGTATCGAGCTCCGCGGTGATGTCACCCTCCATGTCCGGTGACATCCGCGACGGGAGCCGGCCGGGTCCCACCGGACGTTGCGGTCCAGAGGAGATGATCTCTGGCAGGCGCTCGACGAGTGAGTCGAGACCGGCGATGGCGTCGTCATCCCCATGGTCGAGGTACGCGTGGACGATGTCGAGTCGCCCCTGGACCATTCGGCGCAGATACGACACCGCCGTCTCCGCGTCCTGGCATTCGGCGCGCATGGCGCGTACCTCCTTCAGCGAACACCCCTTCACCCCTTCGAGATAGTCCGGGCCCAAGAGCCGCTCCAACTGGGTATCCAACGACGCCATGACGGAATCGTACCGCGCTGCGTGGTGGAAAACCGCGTCATGCACCCCTCCTTGCACGCGCTCAGCGCACCGGGCCTGTGCGACCGGCTGGGCCGTAGCGCCGCACGACCCTCCCGAGGACCGCCACGTTGGACACGGGACCGAACGAGCGGCTGTCGATGCTCGCATCGGGATTGTCCCCGTGCACGACCATCTCGCCCCGGCGGACCGCCGCGACCCGTTTCACGATCACTCGCCCCGGGTCGCGAGGGTCTCTCAACGCGACGACGTCCCCGGCGCTCACCGGCCCGGTACGTGCCACGAGCAGGCGGTCGCCCGCCCACAAGGTGGGTTCCATGCTCCTCCCGGCCACCACTACCCGGCGGGGCCGAAGCACAGCAGCCCCCCCGAGCGCCAAGGCCGCCCCTAGCATCACAGCGCACCTGAGCGCACCCGACCTGCCGGGTCTGCACCTACCCCGGATCACCGGCGTCCTACGCTCGGTATGGTGGGAACTGAACCCGCCAGTGCTCCACACCTGATGAAGGAGACCCGCACATGAGCATCCTGTACACGAGCATCGCGGACCGGCTGCTTCGCGCCACCGACCGGGTCGCACCTCCGGTGACCGCCTACGCCCACTGCGACCTCCCTTGTGGGGTGTACGACCCCGCCCAGGCCCGGATCGAGGCGGAGTCGGTGAAAGCGTGCATGGAGAAGTTCAGCGCGTCCAACGACGAGGTGTTCAAGCAGCGAGCGGTGTCCATCAAGGAGCAGAGGGCCGAGCTCGTGAAGCACCATCTGTGGGTGCTGTGGACCGACTACTTCAAGCCGGCACACCAGAACAAGTACCCCCAGCTCAGCGATCTGTTCTGGAAGGCCACCAAGGCAGCAGGCGAGACGAAGAAAACCAACGACACGAAGATCGCACAGAACCTCCTCGACCAGATCGCAGAGATCGACAGGATCTTCTGGGAGACCAAAAAGGCCTGAACACCGACCTCGACGGGCGCCCCACTGGGCAGACTGCCTTCAGGGGCCGTCTTCGTCCAGCTGCGCAAGGGATTGTTCGACCTCGTCCAGCTCATCCTCGATCGAGTCGAGGAGCTGGATGTCGACGTCGTTCGTACCAGACGACTCGGTGATGCGACTCGCATCGGTGGTACGACTCGACTGCCCGTCATCTCCGGCCAAACCGGTGCCACCGGTCTCGTCCTCACCGGGAGCCGAGGCTCCCATGTCCCAGTCACTCGTCACCGCTGGGCAATCTAGCGGTCCGTAGTGTCGGCGGTCAGCGTCAACCCGCGGGCGCGAGCCCAAGAGACGAGCGTCGGACTCGGCCTCGTCAGCGCAAAGCTGAGCTACGGTTATCGTGACTTTCAGCGTCGCATTCTTGTTATTTTGCATTTCTCGAGGTCGTGATCCAGGGGGCGGTACGTGCCGTTCGAGCTGTCACAGGTGCTGGAGGGCCGCAGAGGGGAAAACTTTCGCCTGCATTCGCGCTACGTGAGCCCGCAGCTTCCACGGGTGCTCCAGACCCTGGGTTTCGACCGCTTCTACGACCGGGGCGAGGGGTGCTACCTCTATGACTCCGAGGGCCGGCGATACCTGGACTTTCTGTCCGGTTTTGGTGTGTTCGCGCTCGGCCGGGGGCATCGCGCGATCACCGGAGCGTTGCACGAGGCGCTCGACGCCGACTTACCGAACCTGGTGCAGATGGACTGCGCCCTGCTTCCCGGTCTGCTCGCCGAAGCCCTTGTCTCACTAACCCATCCGGGCATCGAGCGGGTGGTCTTCACCAACTCCGGTGCCGAAGCCATCGAGAGCGCCTTGAAGTTCGCCCGCCGCGCGACGAAACGCGATCGAATCCTCTATTGTGACCACGCCTTTCACGGGCTCACCACGGGCGCTCTTTCGCTGAACGGAGGCGCGGAGTTCCGCGACGGCTTCGGACCGCTGCTTCCGGGCTGCGAGGAGGTGCCCTTCGGTGACGTCAACGCGCTGGCGAAGCAACTCGCGCGCGATGACGTGGCCGCGTTCGTGGTCGAGCCAATACAGGGAAAAGGAGTGAACCTCGCGCCCGACGACTATTGGCCGGCAGCCCAGGAGCTGTGTCGGCGGCACAAGACGCTCCTCGTCACCGACGAGGTACAGACCGGGATGGGGCGCACCGGCAAGTTCCTCTGCCACGAGCACTGGGACCTGCGACCCGACATCGTGACGATCTCGAAAGCCCTCTCGGGCGGTTACATCCCGGTAGGCGCCATGATGTGCTCCGCCGAGGTGTCCGACAGCGTCTTCAGCTCGATGGACAGAGCGGTCGTCCATTCCTCAACCTTCAGCACGAACCAGCTCGCCATGGTGGCGGGATTAGCCACCTTGCAAGCGTTCGAGGAGGAGGACATCGTCGACCGAGCTCGCCGGACAGGCGAGGCTTTCGCCAAGGCCCTCATCCCCTTGGTGGATCGCTACGAGTACCTGCACGAGGTGCGGGGGAAGGGGCTCATGATCGGGCTCGTGTTCGGCGAGCCAACCTCCCGAGCGCTGCGCGTTCGCTGGAAGGCCATCGAGGCGATGCGCACGGCCTTGTTCTCGCAGCTGATCGTGGTACCGCTCTTTCACAGACACCGGATCCTCACCCAGGTCGCCGCGGACAATATGAACGTGGTGAAGCTGCTCCCGCCACTCGTCGCCGGTGAGGAGGAGGTGGAGTACTTCGTCGACGCCCTCGATGACGTGCTTTCGGCCGCCCAGAAGGGGTCAGCGCTCTTCTTCGAATTCGCCAAGACGATCGCCAAAGGCTCCCTACACCGTTCGCGCGCGTGATGCTCGGGTCAGGCGACAGGGTGCTGGTTACCGGCGCCAGCGGTTTCATCGGCTCGGCACTGACCCGCACCCTCGTCGAAGGCGGCCAGCACGTGGTGGCGATGCTCGAGCCTGGGACGGACCTTCGCAACCTCGACGGGCTCGACGTCGAACGGCTGACGGGCGACGTGCGCGACGCCACCAGCGTAGAGAAGGCCGTCGCCGGCTGCCGAGCGGTGTTCCATGTGGCCGCGCTCTACCGGTTCTGGGCGCGCGACCCTCGTGACTTCTACGACATCAACGTGGGCGGCACACGAAACGTACTCGAGGCGGCACGAGCGGCGGGAACCGAACGCGTCGTCTACACGAGCACCGTCGGCACCCTGGGGGTCGACGGGGTCAGCGAAAGCAGGGCCGCCGACGAGCTGTGCTACCCCGACATCGGCCACCTCTTCGGCTCGTACAAGCGTTCCAAGTACGTGGCCGAGCACGAGGTTCTTCGTGCCGCCGCCGAGGGCTTGGCCGTGTCCCTCGTGCTCCCGACACTCCCGCTCGGTCCCCGAGACCGGGCGCCGACGCCCTCGGGTCGCCTGGTACTCGACTTCCTGAACGGCCGGGTCCCAGGGTACGTGGACACCGTGCTCAACGTGGTGCACGTGGACGACGTGGCGCGCGGTCACATCCTTGCCCTCGAACGCGGCGCCGTAGGACGCAGTTACATCCTTGGCGGGGAGAACTTCTCGTTCAAGCGATTGCTGTCGGAACTGGCCGCCACGACCGGACTGCGAGAGCCGACCTTGCGGGTACCGCGGGCCGTGTCGCTCGCGGTCGCGTGGTTCTCGGACACGCTCGAGGGTCGCCTGCTGCGCCATCATCCGGCAGTCCCCCTGGAAGCCGCCCGTATGTCGACCACCGAAATGGCCTTCGACGACGACAGAGCACGCAGCGAGCTCGGGTACTCCCCCCGGCCGGCCGCCGAGGCGATCGAGGATTCGGCCAGGTGGTTCGTCGAGAACGGGTACGTGGGCGCGCGACGGCGTTCCAAGATTACCTGGGCTCCGAGCGTTCTAGCGTGAGCGACTCCAAGAGAAGCTGATATCGGCGCATCGAAAACGCTTGCGGGAACACGCGCCGTCGAGTTCGAGCCATGCG
>PLIG01000024.1 GCA_003139255.1 Acidimicrobiaceae bacterium
GACCAGTGGGCAGAGATCGCCCACCAGGCGGTCGAGTCCATCGGGTTCGAGCGTGAGGGACTGGAGCCCGCAGCGTGGGTGGCCGTAGGTCACGGAACGAGCGCCACCGGCAACCAACACATCCACATCGCGGCGTCGCTTGTCCGGGTTGATGGCAGCAGGGTGGACATCTGGCAGTCCAAGCGGACCCTCTCTCGAATGTGTGCCGAGATCGAGCACGCCTATGGCTTGACCGTCGTCCAGGGTCGAGAGGGTAGAGGGATGCCTGGGTTGACCAGAGCCGAGCTGGAGCGCACAGCGCGGGAGCAGCGTGCTGAACCCCCACGGTTCACCCTGGCCCGAATCGTGCGGGAGGCATCGGTGGCCTCGAAAGACGAAGCCGAGTTTGTCCGACGGCTCCGAGGGAGTGGGGCCCTCGTGCGGCCCCGCTTCGAGCCCGGGGGGAAAGAGGCGGTGGTCGGCTACTCGGTGGCACTCAGGACAGGGGATGGTGACAAGCCGATCTGGTTCGGCGGCGGGAAGCTGGCAAAGGACCTGACGTTGCCCAACCTGCGACAGTTCTGGGAGCAGTCAGCAGGGGATCGGAAGGCAGCGGTGGTCGAATGGTGCGCCACCAGGTCGAACTCCCTGGGCAGAGAAGCCGTGCTCGGTGACCCGGACGACTGGCAACGGGCGGTAGTAGGCATCGAGAGATCGGTCGAAAGACTGATGGCCGTCCCGGTGTCCGACCTCGCCGCGTGGAGGGGGGCGGCACGAGAAGCCGCCGGAGTGTTTTCCGCCTGGTCGAGACGCTTCGAAGGAGACAGCCCCGGACCGATGGCGGATGCTGCAGAGGCGTTGGGTCGATCAGCACAGAGCCGACCAGAGGATCCACCGCCGAGCCGGACGGCGGTGCGTGACTTCCGGGGGATAGCGGCGATCGTGGCGCAATCCAAACTAGGGAACGACTCTCCGATTGCCTGGGCGATGTTGCTCAGCCAATTGGGAAGAACGCTCGACGCCATCAGTGATGCCCATGCGGTCCGAGGGGAATCGCAGATGGCCAAGGCGCTCGGGGAGCGTCTGTCGGCTGAGATCCTCGAGCTTCACGGACGATTTGAGACAAGCTCGACCCAGGATCGGATTCCCGGTGAGCAGACGCAGGACGATCGCGCCGCTGCAGCGATGCGCGAGATCCCTAAGAGCCAGCCCAGACATCATCGGAGCCGCGGGCCAAACCAAGCTCGCGGCATCGAGCGCTGACCGCTGGGCTGCTCCGGCCTTTCGGCCACCGCGTTTTGCCCGACGCCGAGAGTGCTTGCGAAACGCGAGCGCACGCGTAGGTGCCGATCTGCGCTGTCCGGCGGCGGCGGGACCGTGGTTCTGCGCCGGCAATCTGTGTGGACGCTCGGTGCCGATTCCGTGAACAGTGATCGGTGATTCGGTGCCCCGATGAAGAGCACGGGACGCCGGAACGTGGAGACGGCCGCGTTCCACGTGCCGGTGATCCTCCGGGCCGCTACGCCGCCGGCCATACTCGAAGTATGGACATCTTCCCCCTGCGCTACCCGGGGTCCCACCTCGATGGCCTGGTCCCGAATCAAGCCCACCAGGTGGAATCGTTGCTTTATGTACTCGAGAGTCACATCGGGGACGCGGCAATTGGTTTGGCGCTCTTCCTTGAGTCCCGAGTTCGTCGTCCACCTCAAGGGGACCCCTTCGCGGAGGCACCGTGGGAGACCAGAAGGAGGCAGCTCGAGCATCAAGCAGAGGGCGCTCTGCCCGGCAACCTCTCAGCGCAAGATCGTTGGATTGCTCACGCGCGAATCAGGGACGAGGTCGCACAGCGACTCACGCTGGAGCGGGCAGAGGCCGGCCAACTCCCACGCAGTTACGCGCATCGGCTTCCCTTCATTCATGCACACACCGTCGTCTATGCACTCGACGGCGTCGGTAAGACCCTCGGCGTACTCGCCCGAGAGTCATACCTCCCGAGAACTGTCGACCAGGCTCACGTCAATTATCAGGCCCGTCTGCCAGGCCTGACACCGGTCCGGGACTCTGCGCATCACTTGGAGGACCGCGGCAGGGGTCTCGGGAAGGGTGGGAAACAGCTGCAGCTACAGCCCATCACTACGGAGGCTATCCATGCGCCGGGAGGCGGAGTCCTCGTCCTGGACAGTCTTGAGAACGGCGATCTCTGCTTCACCGGATCAGACGGGGCATACCACCGGGTCGAGATCAGCGCGACAAGCGTCCGGATTGCCCAGGAAGGGGTGCAGCAAGTACTCGATGTTCTACCCTGGCAAGGACCTCCGCGCAGCGTGCCCTGATCAGCACCTAAGTCGCCCCGACCGAGGGGAGTCACGATGCAGATGACCGGGAGACCGCGGCCCGGCTACCCGTATCGGATCGAACGTTTCCTTGGCGTTCGAGCCACGTGCCCGATATGGCACGAACTACTTCATCCGGACGTGTGACGCCCACTCGGCTTCTGACCGAGAAGCCACACCCCTCGACGGCTCGGCA
This sequence comes from Acidimicrobiaceae bacterium, assembly GCA_003139255.1. GTDB lineage: Bacteria > Actinomycetota > Acidimicrobiia > Acidimicrobiales > UBA8190 > Bog-564. The sequence continues at coordinate 2,509 of PLIG01000024.1, forward strand.
TTGGCGAAGCGGGCGTCCGAACGGGCCCGTTCGACGAGACCATTGCCCTAGCTCGTTGCGCACGCCCGTACGTGCCGTTCTGCGCAGTGGCAGCGATGGCGACGATCGTCGTTCCGGCGCGGCGCTCTGTGCGTCATGGGGTGCGCGTGATCGCCGACTATGTGCCCCAGAAGCAAGCGGGTTCTCAGCTGACGTGCGCGTTCTGTTGCGCCGCCTGATCAGGTGTTCAAATAGCGGCGAAAGGGGGAGAACTCTCAACTACCCGCGGCACTCCTAGGCACGAGCGCGGTGCCCGCCGCAACGGCGCGCAGGTGGCGGACGGCCTGGCGGTACGAACCGACCAGGCTGTCCTCGCAGTATCCGAGGTCGCTCTCGATGCAGAATGCCCGGATGATGCTCTGGGCGCGCGCCAGGTTGGGCCGGGGCATCATCGGGAAGAGGTGGTGCTCGATCTGGTAGTTGAGACCGCCGAGCATGAGGGTGGTGAACCGGCCACCGGTGACGTTGCGGGCGGTGATGACCTGACGCCGGGCGAAGCTCATCTCCGCATCGCCTTCGATGATGGGCATGCCCTTGTGGTTGGGGGCGAAGCTGCAGCCCAAGTACAGCGAGAAGACAGCTTGCTGGACGACGACGAAGGCCAACGCCTTAAGCGGGGAGAGTACCCACAGCACCGCCGTCAGATAGAGCGCGGCGTGCACGGCTATCAGCAAGCCTTCCACGGCCGCGGCACGATCTCGTTGGCGGAGCAGTCTCTTCATACCGGACGCATGCAGGCCCGCACTTCGGAGGAGCATGAGCGGGAAGAAAAGCCAGACCTGCGATCGCGCCAGCAACCGTGTGAGGCCGCGGTGTTCCCCGCCAAGTCCGTCGGTAGAGGTGAAGACGGCTAGGCCGACACCTACATCGGGGTCGCGGTCGACCTGGTTGGGGTGTGCGTGATGGGCGTTGTGCTTGGAAACCCACCAGCCGAAGCTCATCCCGATCAACGCGTCCCCGACGGCCAGCCCGAGCAGCCAGTTGGCCCGGTGAGACCGAAAGACCTGCTGGTGACCCGCGTCATGGCCGAGGAAGCCCAGCTGGGTGAACATCACGCCCAGGAATGCTGCGACACCGAGCGTGGCCCACGAGTTGCCCACGACCACCAACGCCGCCCATCCGGCAGCGAAGGCGGCGATGGTCAGGCCGATCTTTACGCTGTAGTACCCCGGTCGGCGGTCAAGAAGGCCGGCGTCGCGGATCTGGACGGCCAGTACGCGGAAGTCGCCGGGCGCCCTGTCGATGGTGGCCGTCTGAACGAGTTCTCCCCCCCGAATCCGTCTGAGAGCGCCACCAGGGTCTGGAGCAACGCCGAGAGCCAAAGCTCTCCTTGGATCACGTCATCGTACTCCTCCGGTCAGACCAGATATCACAAGGGGTTAGTGAAAATTAGATGCTGACTCCTCTGCTCGGTCAACTTTGTCGCTACCAATACTGTCGTCGTCGCCACGGGCCGAAATCGACCACCGAGTCGGCAGAGAGTCAACGCTCCGAAGGATCGTGATTCCAGCATTGAACAATGCCCTGCTCGTCGGGCCGGTCCCGAGGAGCAGGGCGACGGTTGCGTAGCGCCGACTCGGTGCTTACCTTCGGAGTGTCGGAGGCCGTCGCGTCGCACACCCGACGTGCCGTTCGGTACGCCCCGAGGCCGTGGTCTGTCAGTCGTTCTGGCGCGTCGTTCTGTCGCTGCTCTGCGGACGCGGATCGCCGATTCCGGCGCGGCCAGCGTCCCATTTCTGTCGCCCTCTGGAGGGCTTCGAGTTCGCGTTCTTGGGCCACCCTGAGCTCGTCCATCGAGCGGCCGCGCTCTCGACTGTTGCGTCGCCATCGACGGCACTTCGGGGCAGCAACGCGTGGTCCCTGCCAGGTCGGACGCTTCCTTCGGAACGGCCGCCCCCGCCATCTCGTCGCGACGGCCGAATTGTCGCCGGGTCCGCGGCTGCTTGTTGGCAACGCGGGCGGGTCGAGCGCGCTGCTGGCCTTCCCGCCCTTGACAAGTGGCGAAATTGGGCGCAAAGTGCCTGACTATGTCAGGTGTACTTGTACGTGACAGGCGGGCCGAGAGGCGTCAGGCAACGATCGACGAGATCCTGGCCGCGGCCTGGGATCTCGTGCGCGAGGAGGGTGTGGCCGCCCTCTCCGTCCGAGGGCTCGGCGCCCGGGTAGGCATGCGGGCCCAGTCCCTGTACGTGTACTTCCCCTCCAAGCACGCCATCTACGACGCCATGTTCGCCCAGGCCAACACGGAGCTCCTCGGACGCCTCCAGGACGGCCCCGAACCCGGCGACCCCATCACGTCCCTGCACCGGCGCGCTCGGGTCTTCGTCGAGTTCTGCACCGAGGACCCGGCGCGATACCAGCTGTTGTTCCAGCGGACCATTCCCGGCTTCGAGCCTTCCGAGGAGTCCTACGCCATCGCCCGTCAAGTGCTCGACACCACCCGTCAGGCGCTTGGCCGGGCCGGTCTCACCGACGACGCCCACCTTGAGGTGTGGACGGCCCTGACGTCCGGACTCGTCTCCCAGCAGCTGGCCAACGACCCGGGAGGCACACGCTTCGTCCGCCACCTCGACGAAGTGATCGACATGTACCTGAGCCACATCAAACGACAAGGGAGACGCAAATGAACTCGACCGTCACAGCTGTCAACGACATCCCCGCCCTCGACCACGAAGCGGCCATGGCCGTGGCCGAGGCCGAGTACACCTGCCTGCTCGAGACCGTGGAGAGCCTCGAGCCCCGGGACTGGGCCTGCCCGACCGACTGCGCCGGCTGGGACGTGAAGGCGGTGCTCGGGCATCTGTTGGGCATGATGGAACTCCTCGCCGACGGATCCGAGTTTGGTCGCCAACTGTCCATCGCCGGCCCGCGGGCGGCGGCCACCGGTGCGCTGCGGATCGACGCCCTGACCGCGCTCCAAGTCGAGGAACATGCCCACCTGACGACGACGGAGCTGGTGGCGGCCCTGCGGGAGGCAGCGCCGGCCGCCCTGGCCGGGCGGAGCACCACCACCGCCGAGGAGCGTGCCGTCGTCTACACCCCCGGGCCCCCGTTCGACGGAGACTGGACGAGGGGTTACCTGTTCGACATCATCCACACACGCGACCCCTGGCTGCACCGGGTCGACATCGCCCGTGCCACCGGTCGAGACGTCATCCTGACACCCGGCCACGACGGCCGCATCGTCGCCGACGTCGTGGCCGAATGGGCCGGCCGCCACGGCCAGCCCTTCACCCTGGTCCTCGACGGGCCAGCGGGAGGCACGTTCCTGGCCGGTGGCGGCGGCGATCGCTACGAGCTCGACGCCGTCGAGTTCTGCCGCATCCTGTCGGGCCGAAGCGGTGGCTCCGGCCTGCTCAGCCAGGAGGTCCCGTTCTGATGTCCACGACCGTCGACGAAATCGCTGACGGCATCTACCGTCTATCGACCTGGGTGCCCGACATCGCGCCCCCAGCCGGGTTCACGTTCAACCAATTCCTCATTGCCGCCGACGAGCCGCTGCTCTTCCACACCGGCCCGCGGGCAATGTTCCCGCTCGTGTCCGAAGCAGTCGGGACGATCCTGCCGATCGAGCAGCTGCGCTGGATCACCTTCGGCCACGTCGAATCCGACGAGTGCGGCTCGATGAACCAGTGGCTGGCCGCCGCACCCCGGGCCGAGGTCGCCCACGGGATGACCGGCTGCATGGTGTCGCTCAACGACCTGGCCGACCGGCCGCCACGTCCCCTGGCCGACGGCGAGATCCTCGACCTCGGCGACAAGCGAGTGCGTCACCTCGACACCCCCCACGTCCCCCACGCCTGGGAGGCCCGAGTCCTCTACGAGGAGACCACCGGCACGCTCCTGTGCGGGGACCTGTTCACCCACCTGGGCAACGGACCGGCCCTCACCACCGACGACATCGTCGAACCGGCCATGCAAGCAGAAGCGATGTTCCGCAGCACCTCCCTGGCCCCCGACACCGCGGACGTCATGCGCCGCCTGGGTGACCTGGCGCCCAACACGCTGGCTCTGATGCACGGGTCGTCCTTCAGCGGCGACGGCGCCAAGGCGCTCAACAACCTCGCGGCCGCCTACGAGACCCAGTACCTGACACGCTCCTGAGACCTGCGCCGTTCCCGTGGCGTCCTGCGGTGCGCTTCAGTCTGCGACGGCGATTCCAACGACACGCGTGCCGAGAAGTAGCCGGCCCGGCCGGCCGGGGTGCTACGACGCCATCCAGCATCGTGCTCCGGACCAGGCAGTTCTCTCGCCATACCCGCCCGTCGTACAGTCGACGTCTTGCAGAGGTGTCCCACAACCACCTCTCTTACGACGCCTGCGACCGCCCCTACCAGCGGGTCGCGGCGTAGGCCGAGCAGCCGGACACTGAGCGCGCTTGCCGCCCGCGATCTCTCCCGAGGTGCCGATATGCGCTGCGGTCAGGATGGTGACGGTCGTCGTTCTGGAGCGTCGTTCTGTGCTCGTCGGCTGCCCGTGAACGCCGAACATGTGGCCGGCCTTGCAACGCTCTTGCGACCGGGAAGTCGGAGTATATTCGGCCTGTCGACAGCCTCGGGGTTGGAGGTGCATACTCACATTCGTGAGTGCAGTTCCGAATCGCCTCAACATCCCAGATACCAGAGGTCATGGGGCGTCGCTAAGGGTCACTAGGCACGCAGATCAGCGCAGAGTGGTGCTGAGCCACTGGCGAGATGGAATCTGCGTGGCGTCAACACCCATTGATCTGTCCGAGGTTCCCGCTTTGATCGGCCTGCTGGCGGAAGCCCTTGGCGACGCTGTAGCAACTTCAGATTCGCAGCCCACCAACGCACCCTTGCGATCTTCGCCGTGGTCCAAGATCAGAAACTTCTTTCGTCCAACCCTTGCGAAGGTTTTCGACTTTCCTGACATACGAGGGATTCGGCGGGAGCAAACGAACGTCCGGTAGGTCAGGTCGAACCGATTCTCAACCTGCCCCCGATCAATCACCGGGATGGAGTCATGGCATCTCCTGGCGGCTCACTTTGGCGTCCGCTGCCCTCGACCACCGCACAGGGCCTGGCTAGACCTCTTGCTGCGAACCCCAGACATGGATGACGGTCAGAGGAAGCCGCGCGGGCTCTTCGGGCAACTGGTCACCGAAGATCTCACTAAGTAGGTCGTGGACCACCGGGTGGAGGCGCTCCTCACCGAACCTGTCACAGTCCTCTTTCGACTCCCAAAGGTCGATGTAGCGGAGACCCCCCTCGGGACGCTCCAAGGCAATATGAGTGATCAGGCCCTTCGGCGGGGCGTCACCCAGCCCCTCCACAATGCGTTGGTAGAAGGCAGCATCGATCGGCACATCCTGGGTGAATGCATAGGTCATGGTGGGTGCCTCCGAGACTTGATCCGAAGTGGTATCGGAGCAATACTGAGCCACATGGTCCGAGAAGTCAAGGGGCACGAGTACGACGCTTCCCTGCGTCGGGAACGGTCTGCAGAGCGGCGACAGCGGATCGTCGATTCCGCTCGCGATCTCATGATCGTGCATGGGTACCGTGCAACCAAGGTCTCCAATATCGCAGCCCGAGCCGGCGTCAACGTGGACACGGTCTACGAGCTAGTGGGCCGCAAGCCCATCTTGTTACGTGAGCTGATCGAACAGGCGATCTCGGGTGTTGACCACGCCGTGGTCGCCGAAGAGCGTGGCTACGTGGTCGCCATGCGAGCAGAGCCTGATCCGGTCAAGAAGCTCATCATCTATGCACACGCCATACGGGAGACCCAAGAGCGTCTGGCCCCGCTGTTGCTGGCATTGCGCGAAGCATCAGCGACCGAGCCTGAGGCGGAGCAGGTATGGAAAGAGATCAGCGACCGTCGAGCGGCGAACATGCGAGGGCTGGTTGGCGACCTCCGGGACGCGGGAGGGCTGCGGACAGGTCTCTCGGTCGACGAGGCAGCCGATGTCGTGTGGGCAACCAACAGCCCGGAACTGTATGTGATGCTCACCCGAGAGCGGGGTTGGTCGCCGNNGTACGAGCAGTGGCTGGGCGACGCCTGGTCCCGGCTACTGCTCAACTGACGATGCCAGCTTCAGTCGGCCGCTCAGTCCGGTCAGCTCCTGCCCCAGAATCGGGTGCGTGCCGACTGCGGCTCTTCCAGAGCATTCAAGCGGAGTCCGGCCCCTGGGCGATGAGAAGTGCAAGTCTGTCTGCAACGCGGAGAGGTCCGAACGCAATGCAGTGAGGTCGTGCCCGGACAAGGTCCACGCTGGCCCCAACTCCTGTCAGATGCGATCGATTCACAGCAGCCGCCTACGTGGGGCGCAGCGGGCCGTGACCTTGGTCGTCGAACGTGGACATGTCCCGGGAACGACCCGGGCCA
>PLIG01000088.1 GCA_003139255.1 Acidimicrobiaceae bacterium
GTGCCAAGTGCCATGGTCGCCACGGCATTGACAATTCGCCTGAAGCCTCTCTGTCTTGTTCTCATCTACCCCTCCTTGTAGCGCCGGCCTGGCCGACATGGCCAGACTCGAGCGGGCCTTACCAGCCGCGCGTCGAGCCCGCGGCCATCCCATTGAGCAAACGGTACGGAAATCGACCGCGAGTTACATCGTCAGGATTGACGAGATTGCCGCTCGCCGTAGTCAGCGCGATCGGATCTGTCACCTCACTACGTGATGGGCAGCCGCAGACACGCAGCGTGCGGGGGGTGGCCGTGGCGTTGGCGGGGCTGGTGGGTGTCCCTCTATGACTGGGGCGCAAATGGCGTAAGATATAGACGAGGTGCCGACCGGCCGCTCGGACGGGTCGGTAGGTGGAGATCGAGTGCGGGGGGCCCCGATGGCGGTGCTTGTCGGGAGCAGTGGCAGTAAACGAAAGAGGCGTGAGAGAGGTGTAGGCAAACCTCGGGTCGAGGTGGCGCTTGCGCCTGCTTCGGATGCTCCTCGAGCCGTGGTCCGCTCGCTCCCGGCGCGATCAAAGGACGCCGCGGCAGCGGTGGTGACGTCGTCCGCTGCGCCTGAGCGCAGGGCGTGGACGGCGGACGACGGGTGCCGCATCATCGCCCTCGTCGACGTCGTTCCCGTCGCCCGGGGGAACATGAAGCCCCTTGCCCCGAACGTGCTGTGGGGCCTGGCGGTGCGCCGGATGCAGCGCTGCGTCCGACCGGGTGACCGGATGTGCATGTTGGGTGGAGCGCGCCTGGCGGTGTGCTTCGGCAACGGCGCCCATCGCATCGCCCCGAGCACACTGGGCCGGCGCCTGGCCAGGGCGATGGGCGAGCGGCTGTCGGTGGGCGGCGCCTCGCTGGATCTCGACGTCGCCGTGGGCATAGGCGCGGGCAGCTCCGGTGCTGAGACAGCGGAGCTCACGAGTGCAGCGATCGCCTCGGTCAAGTCGGGACGATGCCACCTGCTGAGCCCCACAGAGGCGAGCTCCAGTGTGGCGCGCCCGTTCGTGGCCGTGGCCCACGTCCGGGGCGGTAAGAGGTACAGCCTCGTCCGCCGGGTCCTCTTCCCGATTCTCGAGAACCCGGACTCGCCCGACGGTGATGGCGCCGGGCCCCTGAGCCGCAGCACGTCGAACACCGCCCGGGAGATGGCGGCGAGCCGGGCGGCTTCGACCGCTTTCACATCGGTCTTTCGCGTCCGCGTGGTCGACCCGGCGCCCTCGGTGCCCGGCACCTGCCGACTGGCGGTGGAGGCCGTCGCAGGTGCGACCCGGAACCTCGGGATGCGACCCACCGTGTCGCGGGCATCGGATCCGGCCACGGTCGTGCTCGACCACTACGTGGCCGAGCCACACGCCGTGGTGGTGGCCCTCGAGCCTGACGGACTTAGGCGACCGGCCTCGCCCGATGAGCCGTGGCCGTGGGAGCGTGCCGCGCAGCTGACGCGAGCCCTGTGCGACACCGGGACGACCGTCCTCGCTGTGAGCCTCGGGTGCAGTGCGGCGACCGTGGCAGCCTGTGTCGAACAGGGGGCCATCGGGTTGCTCGACGTCGAAGCGCTCCCGCACGAGCTCGCCCGACTCGCCGAGAGCGGGCAGCTGCGGGCCGCCTCGGTGTCAGAGGACGTGCTCGGCGCGGGTCGCGGCAGCGCCCGCCTCGAAAAGAGGCCCCGGCGGTTCTCGCCTCCCTTTGATGCGCTGGTGCATCTCACACCGAGCGAGCGCAGGGTGCTGTTCCACATGATGGATGGATGCTCCGCCACGGAGATGGCGAAGGAGCTGTTCGTCTCGCTCACCACGGTGCGGGCCCACATCCGGTCCATCTTGCGAAAGCTCAACGTGAGCTCGCAGCTCGCCGCGGTGGCTCTCGCGAACGGAGCGCTCTCGGAGGAGAGCCCCAGCGCCTCTTAGGCCCGTATCCGAGAGGCCTACAGCCGTCGCATCTGGGAGTCAGGGGCGGTGTTTCCGGTGCCGGGTGTGCTCGAGGCGGCGACGGATCAGCTCGCGGCGCTCGATGAGCTCGCTGTGGGTGAGGTGCTCGACATCCTCTGAGAGAGCGAACGAGGCTCGGATCGCGGTCATGTCGACGGCAGGGATGCCGCCCGGCACGAGGCCCAGCTCCCGGGCGATGCGCTCCCCGTGGTGGACCTGGAGATGGGTGAGGATCTTCACGATCTCGCCCAGCAGGTCGATGCTCGGTGCCATCGTGGCCATGGCCCCGTCGAGGAAGAGCATGTCCTTCACGAAGAGCATCAGCTCCTTCGGCATCCGGGCCCCATAGCCGAAGAGAGCCTTTGTGATGTTGCGGATCTCGGAGGTGAGCTCTTCGGAGCTCAGCGTCGTCGGATCGACCAGAGGCCGGTCGAGCCCCAGATCGTGTACTACCGCGCCTACGTCCACGTCCGCCGGCAACGCCCCCAGGTCGCGCATGGCGGCCACTTGGCCAGTGGCGTCGTTTGCGGCGCCGGCCATGATCAGCCGCAGGAAGGCGAGGCGGCTCGGCTCGTCGAGGCGGCCTGTGATGCCAAAGTCGAGCAGCGCCACCGTGCCGTCGGGGCGGACGAAGAGGTTGCCTCCATGCAGGTCCCCATGGAAGACGCCGAAGAGGATTGCTCCTTCCAAGAAGGCGATGAGAGCGCTCGAGATGACGGCTTCGGTGTCGATGCCCGCGGCACGCATCGTCTTGGCGTCGCCCCAGGCGTAGCCCTCGAGGCGCTCCATCACTAGCACGCGCCGGGTCACGAGCTGTGGGTGCGGGCGCGGGACGACCAGGGCGTGCTGGTCCGTGTCCACCAGGACACGCGCGACGTCGAGCATGTTCTGCGCCTCGAGGCGGAAGTCGAGCTCCTCCACGATGGTCTCGGCGAACAGGTCCACGAGCGCAGGAGGGTTGCCCAGGGCGGCCGCGGGGATCCGTCCCACGAGAAGCGGCGCGATCCAGCTCATCACGGCCAGGTCGCGCCGGACGAGCTGGCTCACCTGCGGGCGCTGGACCTTCACCGCGACCTCCTCACCGCTCGAGAGCCGTGCCGCGTGCACCTGTGCGATGGAGGCGGCGGCGACGGGCACCGGGTCGAAGGAGGCGAACAGCTCGTGAAGCGGCTTGCCGAGGTCCTCCTCGACAATCCGGCGCACCGCGCCGAAGCTCTCGGCGGGCACCTGGTCGCGGCAAAGGCGGAACTCGGCGACGAGCTCCTCGGGGAAGATGCCCTCACCCGAGGAGAGGACCTGGCCCAGCTTTATGTAGGTCGGGCCGAGTCGTTCGAAGGCGCGCCGCAAGCGCCTCGAGAGCCCGGCGCGCGACACGGAGGTGCCTCGGCGACGGTCGAGCGCATACCAGCCCGCGAACGCTCTGCCGAGGAGGGTACAGACGCGAAGGACGCGTACGCCGGGAGGTGCCATGCGTCGGCGTGTGAGCACAGGGGCCTCGGCGCGTGTGGAGGTGCGCAGCTCGTCGATGCCGGCTCGCCAGGCGAGGTTCGCCGGTTCGACGAGCCACGGCGGGTCGTCGGAGAAGGCCCCGACCGCGAGGTCCGCTGGGTGATGCTCTGGCCGCGCGGGCTGCGGTTCGCGATGATCGGGCTCTGTTGTCACGGCTGCCGACCATAGAGGGCACAGCCCGGTTTCGGTGGAGCATCGGGACCAGGACACTGTTGAACGATCCGCTCGAGGGTGCTCGCGACTGGGTGGCGCGTGCTCGAGAATTGGGGGATGCAAGGCAGAAGCGACCCGAAACGGGAGCTCCTCGACGCGGCGGCGTTGTGCGGGCAGCTCGTCTGTGAGGGAAGCGTCGAGGTGTTCCTGGCTGACCACCGCCAGGAGCTGTTCCCCGACGACTTGTTCTGCGACCTGTTCCCTCCAACCGAGGCCGGCCCTCGATCCCCGGCGACGTGGTGGCGCCGGGGATGGCGCTCCAGGCCTTGGAGGGCCTGTCGGATCGTGAAGCTGGCCGGGTGCTTCACGACTGGATCAGCTCGAGGCGTGCTCCAACCAGCTCGGATTGTCGCATCGCGTCGCGGCAATCAACCTCCGGGGGCTTGTGAACCTCGGCCCTGCACCACGACGGATCCTGGAGACTCAGGCCCGCCTGAGGCCGGGCGTGCGAGCCCAGAGTGTTAAAGAGGGGCCACTTCCAACGGGCGTGGTATCGCGTTACCTGGGCGGCCGGCTTCAACCTTCTCCACGCCGGCGCTTTGGTCGGACGTCGCCGGGGCTCGCGAGCTTCAACCTATGCCGGCTGAGCAGCTCGCGTCGACCCCTTGTTCAACAGTGTCCTAGTACCATCATGGCGCCGCTCCCACGCCACACCGGGCATGTTGGCGTCGCGACCCATCCAGCGAAAGGGGATTGGCCGAGATGGGTTTAGCCGAGTTGAAGAAGCACCATGGGGATTTGATCTGCCCTCGATGCTCGAGCTCGGTCCAGGTAGACGAGAGCGGCGTGCGGTGCACCAGCACGGCATGCCCGTACTCGAAGGAGCCGTTCCCGATCATCGCCGGAGCACCGGCGCTTTTCGATTTCGAACACAGCATCGTGTCCGTCGAACAGCTCGTAGCGACGTCGGGTTCGTCACAGATCCCGCGCGAACAGCCCAGCTCACGGTTTCGACGGCGCCTCGGCACCTTCCTTCATCCGCCGAACTACCAGGCGGAACGAAACATCCCTCGTATGCTGGACTTGTTGCGCCAAGACGCAGGTCCATCCACGCGGCCCGTCGTTCTCGTCATCGGTGGTGGGGCCGTTGGCAAAGGGCTTGATGACCTTTATGCCGCCGAAGATGTCGATACGTTGGCCTTCGACATCTATTGGAGCCCGGTCACCCAGTTCATCGCCGACGGCCACCGCATTCCCCTCGCCGACGAGAGCGTGGACGGCGTCCTCATCCAAGCGGTGCTCGAGCACGTGCTCGAGCCCCAGGTCGTGGTCGAGCAGATTCACCGAGTGCTCCGGCCCGATGGTCTCGTCTATGCCGACACGCCCTTCCTCCAGCAAGTACACGATGGTCCGTATGACTTCACTCGTTTCACCGACAGCGGTCACCGTTACCTGTTCAGGGACTTCGAGCGCATCGACTCCGGCACCGTCGCGGGTGCGGGAACGCAGCTCGCATGGTCGATCGACTATTTCTTTCGGGCGCTCTTCCGTTCCCAAATGGCTGGCCTCGGAGCGAGGCTGGTCTTTTCCTGGCTAGCGCATCTCGACCGCTACCTCGATCCGAGGTACTCGATCGACGGGGCAAGTAGCGTCTACTTCCTCGGACGCAAGTCACCCTCGCGGCTCTCGCCGCAGGACATCATTGGCTACTACCAAGGCGCGCAGCGGTGACTGACCCCAATGGCGCTGGCTGTGCGTCGGAACTCTCGCGGCGGGCATCTTTGTGCCACGCCGGGCATGGACCATGGCGGGGCTGCTGTGTCACCGAGGCGTTCTGCGCGGCGAACCACTTCAACCACTCGTCGAGGGAGGCATCCCCCGAGCGAAATGCCGCTCGCTTGTGACGACCCGGCTCGAGCGGCGCTGGCTGGCGCAGCTCAGTCAAGCTTGGTGAACTTCTTCTTCTTCTTGTTCTTCTTCTTCTTCGGACTACGAAGCGTCTGGTTGAGCCGTTCGTTGACCGAGGCCGGGCGCTCGAGCGCTTCGACGAAGGTCTCTGGCGCCGCCTGCGACAACTGGATCACGGCACGATCCGCCAACACTTCGTCGGCTCGCTGTTGCGCCGCTTGGAGGACGAAGCTCGACACCGTCTGGCGCGCAGCCGCGGCCGCCAGTTCGAGACGGCGCTTCGCGGTGGAGTCGATCCTGATCTGGAGGCGCAGTTCTTTTAGGTCCGTGCACTCACACTGGCAGTACGGCATTCGGGCGTCAAGCGGAACCTCAGTGTGCTCACGTTTGCTCGGAGACCCGTGTGCTAACGGTTCGGCAAACTGGGCAGGCTGGCATTGGCAGTGCGGCTCCTGCTAGGTGCGCGTATCTGACGATGCAGGCACTTTCACCGACGTCGGCCTCGAGAGGCGAGGCCTACCTCCATTGGCGCTCCGGCAGAAAGCGGTCAGTCGGGGAGCGGGCCGATCACGAGGCAGCCGTTGTGCCCGCCGAAGCCGAAGGAGTTCGACAGCGACGCAGCGGGCTCCCACGGCCTCGCCTCGCCGTGCACCACGTCGAGGGGGATCTCGGGGTCGGGCACCTCGTAACCCGCGGTGGGGGGGATGAGGCGCTTCACGATCGCGAGCGTGGTGGCCACGGCCTCGATCGCCCCCGCGCCGCCGAGCGCGTGGCCGGTCACTCCTTTGGTGGATGTGACCGGGGGCCCGGGGACGCCGAAGACCTTGGCGATGGCTTGCGCCTCGGCCAGGTCGTTGAGAGGGGTCGAGGTGCCGTGGGCGTTGATGTGACCGACCTCGTCGGGGGAGACGCCTGCGTCTGCGAGAGCCAGCTCCATGCACGCGGCGGCGCCGGCGCCACCCGGAGCGGGGGCGGTGATGTGATGAGCGTCGGCGGTGGAGCCCGCACCGAGCAGCTCCGCGTAGATCCGCGCACCGCGGCGGCGGGCGTGATCGAGCTCCTCGAGCACCAAAGCCGCTGCACCTTCGGCGCAGAGGAAGCCGTCTCTACGCGCATCAAAGGGGCGCGAGCACCCCGCGGCCGAAAGCGCGGTCATGTTCGTGAAAGCGCCCATCCCGACTGGGGTCATCGCCGCCTCGGCACCGCCGCCGATGGCCGCGTCGCAGCGGCCTGCCGCGACTAGGCGTGCGGCCGCTCCAATCGCATGGGTGCCCGCCGCACAGGCGGTGGTGATGGTCTCGCAGGGGCCGTGCCACCGTGCTCGCATCGATACCGCGGCCGCGCCCGCGTTGGGCATCATCATCGGGACCAGGAACGGAGAGATCCTCCGGGGACCCTTGTGCAGGTAGAGCTCGATCTGGTCCTCCAGCGTCCCGAGCCCGCCGACGCCTGTGGCGAAGACGACGCCGGCGCGGTCAGGGTCGACGCCTAGATCTCCGGCGTCGGTGAGCGCCATCTCGGCCGTGGCGACGGAGAATTGGGCGAAGCGGTCGACGCGTCGCACTTCCTTGGGCCCGAACCAGGCGGCCGGGTCGAAGCCGGGAACACGGTGCTCGCCTTCGGGGGCGGGGCGCTGGAGACCGTCCCAGAAGGCTTCTGTGCCGATGCCGCAACACGCCACGACGCCGAGACCGGTGATCACGACTCGCCGGCCCCGCACCGGCCCGTCGGGTCCGATGCCTAGGAGCATGTACGTGTGCGCACCAAGGCGGGCTGGCCTGGATGCCGCGTCCTTCTTCGGCGGGCCCTTCGGAGGGTTGTTCGTAGCATCAGATCTTGGCGGCGATCAGCTCGTAAGCCTGGCCGACGGTCTCGATGCCTTCAAGCTCTGATTCGTCGACGGTGATGTCGAAGACTTCCTCGAGCGCCATCACGAGCTCCACCAGGTCGAGGCTGTCGGCGTCGAGGTCGTCGCCGAAGCGCGCTTCGAGCACGAGCTTTTCCGCGGGGACCTGAAGCACCTCGACCGCGCAGCTCTTGAACTTCTCGAACACGGCGTTGGTCACCGGGTTGTCTCCTTGTGTTGTTTTCTCGCTCATCTCGCTCGTCTCACGTCTGTCAAGTCCGGCTGCTCCATCTTTCAGGTTCGCCTATTCAGAGCCCCATGGCCAGGCCGCCGTCGACGGGGAGAACCGCACCGGTCACATAAGAGGCGTCCTTCGAAGCCAGGAACGCGACCGCTGCCGCCACCTCGTCGGGCAGGGCGGTGCGACCGAGTGGGACCATCGACCGGAGCTGCTCGACCCGCTGCTGGCCCAGGGCGGCGATCATATCGGTGTCGACAACACCGGGAGCGACGATGTTCACCGTGATGTTGCGGCTGCCGACCTCGCGCGCGAGCGACCGGGCGATCCCCACGAGCCCCGCCTTGGCCGCTGCGTAGTTGACCTGCCCGGGCGAGCCGAGGAAGCCCACCACGGACGACACGAGGACTATGCGGCCCCGATGCGCGCGGACCATCGGGCCGAGGGCGCGGCGCACGACGCGGTACACACCTGTCAGGTCGGTGTCGATCACCTCCTGCCAGGAGTCCTCGCTCATGCGAAGCAGTAGGGCGTCCTTCGTGATTCCCGCGTTCGCCACGAGCACCTCTACTGGCCCGAGTTCCGATTCGACGGTGCTGAAGGCGCTTTCGACCTGCTCGGGGTCGGTGACGTCGCAGCGCACCGCGAGGAGGCTGACGGAAGAGGGGTCCTCGCCGGTGAGGTCGTCGGGAGGCGCTTTGCAATAGGTGACCGCCACGTGCTCTCCCTCGGCCTGGAAGCGCCGCGCACAAGCGAGCCCGATGCCCCGGGAGCCGCCTGTGACCAAGACCACGCGACCGGGAGCTGCCGCGCTCCCAGCGTCAGTCATCGTCCGTTGCCACCCTGGCGCAGCGCCGCCCCCCACCCCGTAATCACCCCCATGTCTGGGCATCAAGGTGTCTGGCATCACAGTGTCGTCACGGAGTTGTCGCCGCCGCTGAGGGCTCAGGCTTCGTCCGACAGGACGCGGAGCCATGCCACGGGCTGAGCGGCCATGACCCGCTCCCCGCGGTGGGCGAGGAAACCGACGAGACGCCCGGCGAACGGCGTACGCACCTCTACGGCACCTACGCGCCCCAAGAAGGCGCCCACCGCTACCTCGACTTCGGGTCCCGGCCGACCCGACAGGCCACCGGGCCCGGGGACCGACAGTCCAGGCTCGGGCTCGAAGATCCCGGCGGCAGGGGAGACCACGACCCGTTCGGAGATGTACAGGTGCTCCCCCTGGTGCGCGGCAGCGTAGGAGTGCCAGGTCTCGCTGTCCGACATCGTCTCGAGGAGCTTCTCCAAGTCGTCGGGGGAGCTGACTGACACTGCGGTCACGTCGGGAAGAGTGCGGCGTGCGAGCCCGGTGAGCACACCACCCGGTCCTACCTCCGCCATGCGGGTCGCGCCCTCACGAGCCAGGGTCTCGAGGCTCTGGCGCCAACGTACGGGGCCGCAGAGCTGCGCGGACAAGAGGCCCGGCCAGTCCCCGGGGGCGCTGTGGGGGCGGGCATCAACGTTCGCGACGACGGGCACCTCCGCTTCGGTGAAGGGGGCGTCGGAGAGGGCCTTGCGCAGGCGGGCACGGGCAGGGGCCATCAAGATTGTGTGGAACGCGCCCGCTACCGGGAGGGGCATCACCTTGCGCGCGCCGAGCTCCTTGGCGATCGCACCGGCACGCTTGACGGCCTCTGGTTCGCCGGAGATCACGACCTGTCCGGGCGCGTTGTAGTTGGCGACCCAGACGTCGCCCTCGGCGCGTTGGCAGGCAGCCTCCGCGTCGTCGTCGGAGGCCCCGAGCACAGCGGCCATCGTGCCTGGTTGTTCTTCGGCCGCGTGGTGCATGGCCTCGCCACGTTCGACCACGAGGCGCACGCCGTCCTCGAACCCAAGCGCGCCCGCAGCGGCGAGCGCGGTGTACTCGCCGAGGCTGTGCCCGGCGCAGAGCGTGGGCTCCACGCCTACGCGCTCGATGGCGTCCAGCACCACGAGGCTGAGCACGAAGCTCGCCAGCTGGGCGTTGCCGGTCAGGGTGAGCTTGTCCTGCTCCGCCTCGAGCAGTAAACGAGCCAAGTCCCGGCCGGCGACCTCAGAGGCTTCGGTGACCACTTCCCACGAGGGGTGCTCGACCCAAGGGCGGCCCATGCCGGGTCGCTGCGAGCCTTGGCCCGGAAAAATGAACGCCAGCAATCCGACTCCTCTCGATCCGGTCGTGTGGCTCGCGCTGGGGCCGGGACACAGGGTTGCACAGCGGTACGGGAACTTTCACGTCTCGTGCCCCCGAGGAACTTGGACACCGAATAGAGAGGAGCCAACATGGCTCTCGTGACGGTGGACGACGACACGAATGGGGACTTCCGCTCCAAACCGCGCTGGTCGGCGGGCCGGAAGGTCGACGTGGTGATGCGCTTGCTCCGAGGCGAGAGGCTCGAGACCCTGAGCCGTGAGCTCGGGGTCGAGGCACACCGCCTGGCGGCCTGGCGCGACGAGTTCCTCGAGGCTGGCAAGGAGGGCCTGAAGGGCAAGCGTGCCACGACCGAGGACGACCGTCGCCTCAGAGAAGCCGAACGCAAGATCGGCGAGTTGACCATGGAGAACGAGATCTGGCAGGCCGTGGCCCCGAAAAAGGGGGCTCCAGATGCCGTCTCAGAAGCGGCCGAGGTGAGCGCCGAAATGGATATCGGACTCGCCACCGTGTGCCGGGTGACCGGCGCGCCGCGCTCGACCGTCTACTACCGCCGCTGGCGAGGCGACCAGCTCCACATTCGCCCTGGACCGAAGACGGCCGTTTCCGATGCCGAGCTCACCGAACTGATCCGGGAGGTGATCACCACCTGCCCGTTCGCCGGTGAGGGCCATCGCAAGGTCCGAGCCCGACTGCGAAGAGATCACGGCATCTGGGTCGGCAAGTACCGGGTGCTGCGCCTCATGCGCAAGGCGGGCCTGCTCGTCCCACAGCGGGCCCGACGCCGGCGCAGCCCCCGTCCCCATGACGGTCGGATCACCACCGACGCCCCCAACGTGCGCTGGGGTACCGACGGAACCATGGCCTGGACGCGCACCGACGGCTGGGTATGGGTGTTCGTGAACGTCGACCACCACACCGACGAGGCCTGGACGCACGTGGCCAAGATCGGCAACCGCTTCGCGGCG
>PLIG01000060.1 GCA_003139255.1 Acidimicrobiaceae bacterium
AACAACGGACGGGACACTCTCGCGTCAAGTGCAGTTGGCCCTGATTCGATGGACAGCCGGTTGCTAGGCGTATTGGTCCAATAAGCCAGGCGGGAGGTCCCGGCAGGGGTGCCCCGTTCCATATCATCGCCGGGTAGGTGAGGCGCGTTCGAAATGCGCTAACAGGTCACCGCCTACCCCAATAGAGAAGGACCTAGGAACGACTCGAGCGCGGGCAAGAACCACTCTGCAATCACCATGATCGGTACCCCATCGACGTCGACCCGATACGTCCGGTCCAACAGGTGCTCATCGGGCACCCGAGCATCGCCGAATACGGATGAGCGACATCGATCGGGGCGAGGAAGCGCGGACCGGGTGAAGTCCATCCCCTCCTTCGCGAGGATTCGCCCGATCGGGTCACTGCTGGTCTCGAGTTGCCGGCAGAACGCGGCAGGAAGACGACTCGGTACGAGCAAGCTCTCGGCGTGCATGTACGGCTGCGCCGACCTCCTCCCCCGCAGCACGGCTGACCGCTGGAGCAACGGATGCCCCTCTCCAACACCCAGGGAGTTCGGTGTGCTGGCCTGGGTCATCACGTGGCGTCGTTCGTGTGCGTCGACCGGCTCGCCCACGAGCCGCTCCAGGAACGCCGTCACCGTTTTGTCGGTCTGACCGAGCGCCAATTCCAAACGGGACCGTGCGGTCACGGCCACCATTGAATCGCACTGGGGGCTTGCCGCCGACCCGAACCGCTGAAGCTGCGTTAGATGAGGCTGCCCAGAACATCCTCTAACGCGCGCTCACGAACTCGACGGCGAGCGTCCCAGATCGCACCGGCTGCGGGACAGGGCGTGCCCTGGCCAGACCAGACCGTTGGGTTCGCAGAAGACGTTCCGGTGTTCGCTGGCGTACTCTGACGCCGTGCGCCGCAAGGTCATCGTTGTCGTAGCCGTCTCCCTGCTCTATGTGGGGGTCGTCGTCGTACTACGCCGCCGGGGCTATTCGATCGGTGGCAACACTGTGGTGCGGTGCCGAGAAGGGCACCTATACACCACGCTTTGGATCCCAGGCGCATCCCTGAAAGCGGTCCGGCTTGGCTGGTGGAGACTCCAGCGCTGTCCAGTAGGAAAGCACTGGAGTCTCATCACTCCTGTCAAAGAATCGGACTTGACCGAGGAAGAGAGGCGACTCGCCGCGCGAAGCCGCGATGTGCGCATTCCCTGACTGCGTCTGGCACTGCGACCGCCGCCACGCTGCGCTCCTCGCCGGAGTACCTAACCATGGGCACTACCAGTCTGGAGAGTGCCACCGACCGCCGGTACTGCCACACCTGAGGGCGAGCGTTCTGTACGACACTCGGTGCGCGCGCCCTTCACATCATCGGCCGCAGACCCCTGCCGAATCGGGCGCGCGGGTTCGCAAGGGTTGCCATAGGGTTTTGGTGCGTCAGATCCGCTAGTTCTGTTGATGGCGGGGCGGCGATGGGGGCGTGAGCCAGGAGCGAATGACTGTCGAGCCCCGTCGGCTCGCCACCCGGGCGGTTCTCAGAGAGCGCGCATGTACGGATTCGGGAGGTGCCAAGCCGAAAGGTCAGCCTGGTGCTCCATGCGTATCGTCCCTGCCTATAGTGGGATCGTCCACGGGTTGATGTGCTCAAGTGAAGGGAAGAATGTATGGCTGAGGTTCTCGTCCTCGAGTTCACCGCGCCGGAAGCAGTGGAGATCTACCGTTCGGTGAATCGCCTTCTCGGCGTGGATCCCTCGACCGGTTCAGGCGACTGGCCACCCCCCATGACCAGCCATGTCGCGGGCGAGTCGGGTGACAAGCTCATTGTGGTGGAGGTTTGGGAGTCAAGGGCGGTTCAGGAAGAGTTCATGCAATCCCGGTTGGCCCCAGCGTTCCAGGAGGCGAACGTGCCTCAGCCGACGCGTGTGGAGTGGTTCGCTCATGCTGGAGAAATGCATCGCCACTGACGCAAGTCCCGCTGGGAGTGGTTGGCGCGACGCGGAGACTCCGAGCCATCGAGTCGTAGCCTCGGCTGAGTGAAGGCCGGGGGCGCGGTGGCACTCGGCTCGCGCGCGTCGGCTTGATCGACGGCTTGAGTAGCCTCGGCCAGGCTTGCCGCGAGCGCGCACAGAGGCATCCTTCGGGCAGGTGGGGCTCAGCCATCAGAGACCAGGCGAGCCGCACAGACGGATCCGCGTGCTGGCGACTGATCGATCAGCAGTGCCGAACGCACGTCCCAGAACGCATCCTCGATCTCCTCCGGGCGAACTATCCCACATCAACACCGGTTACGTGTGGCCAGTCCAGGCGATCTGCGCTGCATGCACCGGCGTGTAGCTCGTCACCAGTGATCGCGGTGGACTACCTCGTCGAAGGGCCGTCTGTCAGGCTTGGCGATCGGTACCAGCGGCCGATCGGCCGGATACCCGAAAGCGATCATGTAGGCGCAGATGTGGTCGGCCGGCGTGCCGAGGATACGCCGGCACGTCTCCTGGTCTTCGACCGCGGAATGGCCGCTCCCGATGCCCAGGTCCGCGGCGGCCAACATCATCGCCATGGTCGCCTGTCCCAAGTCGTACTGGTCCATCGTCCGATAGCGCTCGGCCTCCGGTTCGGACAGGACAAGGACAATCGCTGCCTTGGCTGTCGCCAGGTGGCCGGCGCCGACCCCGACCGTCGACAGCTCCTGTAACTGGCCCGGCTCGGTCACGAGGATGAAGTCCCACTTCTGGCGGTTTGACGCCGAAGGCGAGCGCCACCCGGCCTCAAGAATCCGATCAAGGTAATGCGGAGCGATCGCCCGAACGTCGTAGGAACGGACGTCACGACGCGCTCGGATGGTGTCCCACGTCTCCATGTCATCGAGACTATCCAGTCATGCTGCCTGACCAGTCACGAGCGAGACCGCTTCGCCCGACTTGGACCTCGCGCGAACTGCTCCTAATAGACACGACAGCGGAGCGATGCCGGATGGCTTCGCCCCTGCGCTGCACCACGCAACCCGATCGGGAGCCGGCATTGCGGGCGGTCTGCCCAGACGCCGAAAGCGCAGAACGGCAACGCTGTCGGCTGGTAACCGGAGGGTGGGTAGCCGAGCCCCAACACTCCGAACTATGAGCCCACATGACCGATGAGTTCCGCGTGGTCCAACGGTCTCAGTTCTCGAAAGCCATGCCCGAATGCCCGACCCAGAGGAGATGTCATGAGGAAGATCTCAGCGGGACTGTTCGTGTCTGTCGACGGAGTCGTGGAGTCGCCGGACACATGGACCGGTCTCTAGTTCAGCGACGAGGTCGGGCAGACCGTTGGGTCGCTGATCGCCGCCAGGGACACCCTGTTGCTGGGTCGGGTGACCTACCAGGGATTCGCCGAGGTCTTTGGCGGCCAGAGCGGTGGGATGGCCGACCAGATGAACAACTTCCCAAAGGTGGTCGTCTCCACGACCTTGAAGAGTGCCGATTGGCAGAACTCCACCCTGATCAGCGACAACGCCCTCGAGGAGATCAGCAAGCTCAAGCAACAGCCCGGGAGAAACATCAACGTGAGTGGAAGCGCAACGCTCATCCGCTGGCTGCTGAATGAGGGCCTATTGGACCAGCTCGACCTCCTCCTCTTTCCGAGCGTGGTTGGAACCGGAAAGCGCCTCTTCGAGGACGGAAGCGATCACGTCGCGCTGAAGCTCGCCGACTCCAAGGCTTTCACTAACGGCGTTCTGCATCTGACCTATCAACCGGCGTGAACGCGGCTGGTGACACCAGCAATCCCGGCATCGCCCGCGACGAAGCTAAAGGTTTCGACGCCTCAGGCGTTTGTCCGTTCCCGCTGGGTTCTGCTTCATCCTATAAACGAGACGGCTCGCCATGCCGGCCACGCCGACGCGACCCGGGAACTCCTCGACGGAACGACTGGTGAGTGACGATCGGCTCTGCGTGCTCGGCGGGAAGGAGCGATCTTCGTTCAGCCGACACCCGTTGCCTCTCTCGGGCGCGCAATGACGCGCTAGAGGGACTCGGCCGAGCGGGATGACGGCCCTCCCAGCCTCCATGCAATCCGAGTCGTCCAGTTGGCCCTTTCGATCGACGACGCCCTCAAGTAATCGCTTTATCGCCGTCGCGACGATCACATCGACCGGTTCAGCATTTGCATCACCGGGCCCCGGGGCGGCCGCGACCTGGCAAGCGCCATCCTCGTCTATGTCGGCAAAGACGACAGAAGCACCGCGCTCGACCAGCGCAACGGCCAAAGTCGCCCCGATAGCCGAGCCAGCCCCGGTGACCACGACGCTCTTGCCAGTGAGCAATGGAACGCCTCACCCGTCCACCTCCAGAGCCTGATGCGATCGTGCACGTCTTTGGGGTCCCGCTTCAGAGCTCGGCCAGGAAGTGTCCACGTAGCAACTCGTGCTTGTGCTGTTTCCTCCCCCAGATCGTCGTGTGACCGGCACTACGCGCAAATGGACCATCATGGTCATATGGAAGAGGCCGCCATCCGCAACGTTGCCCTTGTGGCTCACGTGGACCACGGCAAGACCACGTTGGTCGACTCGATCCTGCGTCAGACCGGCGTGTTCGGCACGCGGGCGGTCGTCGATAGAGTCCTCGACTCGACTGACCAGGAACGCGAGCGCGGCATCACGATTCTGGCCAAGGCCGCGTCGGTGCACTGGCGGGGGGTGAAGATCAACCTCGTCGACACACCCGGGCACGCCGACTTCGGCGGAGAGGTTGAGCGGGCGCTGGCAATGGTGGACGGGGTCCTTCTTCTCGTCGACGCAGCGGAGGGTCCGCTGCCCCAGACCCGCTACGTGTTGTCCAAAGCGGTCGCCGCCGATCTTCCCGCTGTCGTGGTCCTGAACAAGGTGGATCGCTCTGACGCACGCCCTGCCGAAGTCCTCGACGAGATCTATCAACTGTTCCTTGACCTGGAGGTGCCCGACCACCACATCGAATTCCCGGTGATCTCAGCTGTGGCTAGGGAAGGTAGATCACGGGAGGGAGTCCGTATGCCAGCGGTCGACTCCGACCTGGCTCCGCTGCTCGACGCCGTGTTGCGCACCGTCCCGGCGCCGATAGGCGATCCTGAAGGGCCGCTCCAAGCCCTGGTTACCAACCTCGATGCATCGGAGTACTTGGGCCGTCTCGCCATTGGGCGCGTGGTTCGGGGAACACTTCGCTCGGATCGAGCCGTGACGCTGGTGCACGCCAAAGGTACAGCTGTCGCTCGGCGGCCGACTCAGCTGCTTGCCATCGACGGCTTAGGTCGAACGAGCGCAAAGGCGTTGGCAGCCGGTGACCTCTTCGTCCTCGCCGGCTTTCCGGAGGTTCAGATCGGCGACACGCTGGCAGATCCCGAGGATCCGAACCCGCTGCCACGTCTCAAAGTAGACGAGCCTGTGCTGCGCATGACCTTCGGGGTGAATACCTCACCCCTGGCCGGCAAGGAGGGGCGGTATCTGACGTCCCGCCACTTGCGCGACCGACTCACCTTCGAGGTCCTAGGCAACGTGTCAATTGCGGTGGAGAACACCGGGTCGCCCGACGTCCTGCAGGTGTCCGGTCGCGGTGAACTGCAGCTCGCGGTTTTGATCGAATCGATGCGGCGCGAAAGCTATGAGCTCGAAGTCAGCCGGCCAGAGGTTCTCACCCGCGAGATCGGCACGACCCGATACGAACCGGTGGAGGAAGGCGTGGTCGATGTGCCCGACGAACACGTTGGAACGATCTCCCAGGCTCTGGCTCCCCGCAAGGGCACGGTGGTGGACGTGCGTGCCGGCGACGCGGGCCGCAGCATCGTGCGTTTCGAGGCCCCGACACGGGGGCTGCTCGGTTTCCGCTCGCAACTTCTCACGGCTACGCGCGGCACAGCGCTTCTCCACACGCGTCACCGGGGATGGGTGCCGTGGGTGGGAGAACTTCCGCAACGGCGGGGGGGAGCCATGATGGCCGACCGCCAGGGTGTCGCGACCGGTTACGCCCTCGACAAACTCCAGCCGCGTGGCAACCTATTCATCGGGCCCGGTGAGACCGTCTACGAGGGCATGGTCGTGGGCGAGAGCGCGCGAGCCGGCGACATGGTTGTGAACGTGACGCGGGAAAAGCAGAAGTCGAATATCCGAACCCATGCTTCGGACAGGGCGATAAAGCTTGCTCTGCCGCGCGTTTTGACGATCGAATCGGCGATAGAGCTGATCGGTGACGACGAGCTGGTGGAGATCACGCCGTCGTCGATTCGCGCACGCAAGCGCTTGCTGCGCGAGTCCGACCGCCGCCGCTCCGCGGCAGGAACAATCTCCGGCTTGTCGGTCTGAATACGTGGACCGTAGATAGGCCGGCCGGCGCAGTCCTGACCGGGCCAGCTTGTTGGGCTCAATACTCGTTGGGGGTGCTGCTTTGCAGTTCAACGTGGCAGCATGCGCACATGTCGGGATTTCGCTGGCCGCGCCCAATTCCGACACTTCTGATCGTGGCGGCCGCCTCCGCCCTGACCTCCTGTGGGATGACCACGAAGGTGGGTGGTTCCTCGCCGACGACTACATCCACTACTACAGAGCCGAGCACCACGGCCGACTCCACGCCGCCTGCCAGCGCCAGGGGTCCGATCTACCTGGCCCTGGGAGACTCGGCGCCGGTATGGAACGGCAACGACTCGTACCCAAATCACATCGCCTCTTACTACTCACCCAGCATCCCGGACTTGGAACTGGTGAACCTTGCGCAGTCGGGAGCGACCACGAGTTCGATGCTGAAGGGACCGAATGGCGGTGCGAGTTCGCAACAACAACAGGCGGGTGCTTTTGTTCACGCGCACCAAGGCTCTATCGCTCTCATCACCATCGACATCGGCGGAAACGACATCCTGGGGTGCATTACCAGCGCTACCAGCGCCAGCACCACCTGCATCCAGAAGGCCGAAGCAACGATGGTCACCAACCTCGACTCGATCCTCACCGGTCTTAGACAGGCGGTGGGCCCCTCTGTACGGATCGTTGGGATGACCTACTACGACCCATTCCTCGGCGATTGGTTGGCGGGCGGCGCTGACCGGACTGCCGCAGTCGGGAGCGTGTCGCTGCTCACCCAACTCAACAGCCTCCTAAGTGGCGCCTATGAAGCCGCAGGCGCGCAGGTGGCGGATGTT
Source organism: Acidimicrobiaceae bacterium (assembly GCA_003139255.1). GTDB lineage: Bacteria > Actinomycetota > Acidimicrobiia > Acidimicrobiales > UBA8190 > Bog-564. The sequence goes on from PLIG01000060.1 coordinate 7,126, forward strand.
CAGAACGCCTTCCAGTCGACCGATCTCTCGACAACCGTCGCGTCGGCATGGGGACAGATCCCCATCGCCGTCGAGGAGGCTTGCACTCTTCTTGACATCACTTGCCGAGCAGGCCAGACAGAAGGATTCGGTGACGACCCGAATCCCGGGGGCGGCGAAGTCATTGCGAGGGCATTCGAGAGCACCATT
>PLIG01000105.1 GCA_003139255.1 Acidimicrobiaceae bacterium
ACAAGACATAGGAGCATCGTTCCGCGTCGTCACGCCAACAGGCAAGCTCGCTCGGAAATATCTGTTATGCGCACCCTCGGATGGGAACGAACCCACGCGCAACTGCCGGGAGGAACGCGGGGTGTGAACGATGGCGGCTCAGACACGCCGGTCTGTATCGCTCAACGCCGTGATTTGCGGACAGGTCGCCGCCAGCCGGGACCGCCCTACTCCGGCACGATTCGATCGGGAATCATAATCCCGCGTCCTGAGTGTTATGCGCCCTCCGATCACGTTGACTCATCGAAGCAGGCTCCAAGAACCGTCTGATCTGGCTGCCCTGACCAGTCCGAGGGCTGACAACCACGTCGCACCGAACCGGGTGATCGGTTGCGATGGAGGAACTGGACCGCCGTCCACGCTGCCCATGAGCGGACCGACGCCGAGTGGTGTTGAGGCAGCCCTATCGGTGTTGCTTGGGAACGTGGCGATTCAAGTCCGCTGATCGTCGCCCACCTCTTGGTGAACTCCGGCCTCCCTTGCTGTCGGGTCCGGCGTTCCAGTGGCCAGCGATAGCGGGTTCAAGCTGGTCGGCGTACGCGTCGAACATTGCAAGCATGGCTTCGCCGCCGCCGCGACCATGCGTGCGCCAATCTCGGTGGACCAGGGCTCCAACGGCGCCGTAGATAGTGATGAGGAGCCGCGGGCGAAGGTCAGTGGCAGGGTCGACGTTCTCACGCTCGGCGAGTACGCGCACGGCCTTCTCGCCATTGTCATAGACGTAACGGAGGTGCGCCGCCAGCAGGGCGGGGGTGGAGTCGATGAGCTTGATGACCGACAGGTACTTCGGTTCGCCGTTGCGGGTGTCACCGTCGGCTTGGGCCTGCTTGATAGTGAGGCGGAAAGCATTGCGCACAGCGGTAAGTGGCTCTTCACTCGCCGGTCGAGCGGCGAGCGCCTCGGCGAACTTGTCCATGTCTTGTTTTACGAAAAAGAGCGCCACGTCTTCCTTGCTGGCGAAGTAGCGGAAGAAGGTACGTTCCGCGACGTCGACGGCGTCGGTGATCTCGTGTACCGCTGTGTGCTCGTAGCCCTTGGTTTCGAAGAGGTCCAGCGCTGCGTCGATCAGAGCGTCTCGCGTCTGGCGCTTCTTACGCCTTCGCCGAGGCTCATTCGGCCCGGTGAGATCGCCCAAGGGCCGCTGAAGGGCGCTTTGTGTCGACGGCTGTCGCACCTTCACCACTGCGGAGCGTTCCGCCATGCCGCCATGTTACCAGGGTCTTGACTGACAATGACGATGGTCAGAGGTCGCTGAATGACAGATTATGACATATACTTTGGCCAAGGCCACCGAGGAGCAGAGCCCGACGGTTTGAAGTCGGCGGGTGGGCGAAAGACGCATGCAAGGCGCGGCCCGCAGAGAGAGGAAGTGCCGATGACGAAAGCGATGGCGCCACCACTAGCCAGTGTGGAGTGTGGCGCACCGACCCGGGCTCGTCGACGCGGCAACCCCACCCTGACATTGATAGCGACCGTCCTGGGCGTGATGATGGTGGCGTTGGACGGCACGATCGTCGCCGTGGCCAACCCGAAGATCCAGGTAAACCTGCACGCGTCGCTGGTCAGCATCCAGTGGGTCACCAACGGGTACCTGCTCGCATTGGCGGTGACGCTGATCACGATCGGCAAGTTTGGCGATCATTTCGGGCACAAGAAGGTGTTCGTCACCGGGATAATCGGTTTTGCGCTGGTCTCAGCGGCGATCGGCCTGTCAGGCATCACGGCCAAGAGCATCTCGCTGGTCATCGCGTTCCGCGTCGTGCAAGGAATCTTCGGGGCGATGCTGATGGCGACAGCTCTCGCGCTGCTGCGCGAGACATTCTCAGGGGCCAAGCTGAACCGCGCCCTCGGTGTCTGGGGAGGGGTGATCGGTGCCTCCACGGCGGCCGGCCCTATCGTCGGCGGTTTGCTCGTCCAGCACATCAACTGGGAGTCCTGTTTCTTCATCAACGTGATCGTCGGGACCGTCGCCCTCGTCATGACTGCTCTGTTCGTTCTGGAGACACCACCATCGCCAGCCGCCCGGTCGTTCGACGTGCCCGGCATCGCCCTCTTGTCCACCGGGCTGTTCTTGTTGATCTGGGCGCTGATCAAGGCCTCAGCCTACGGTTGGGGCAGCGGCCGGACGGTGGGGTCCTTCACTGGGGCGGTGGTGGCGTTCGTCCTGTTCGCGATCTGTGAGTCTCGGGCCACCCAGCCACTGTTGCCGTTGCGGTTGTTCCGATCGATCTCGCTGTCAGCGGGCACGGTGCTGACGGCATTGCTCATGTTCTCGTTGTTCGGTTCCATGTTCTTCATGACGTTCTTTATGGAGAACGTCCGCGGTTTTGACCCAGTCATGACCGGGATGCGACTCGTGCCGCTCACTGGGACGTTGATAGTCGGAGCGCCGCTCGCGAGCCTGGTCATCAACAAGATCGGTCCACGAGTGCCAATGGCGATCGGCATGCTGATCACTTCCGGCGGGCTGTTCGGCCTCTCCCGGCTCGGCGTGGCATCCAGCCCCAATGACACGATCATCTGGTTCGTGCTCGTCAGTTTTGGCCTCAGCCCGGTGGTCGTGGGTGGGGCCGACGTGATCGTCGGCAACGCCCCAGTGGAGCTGGCCGGCGTTGCAGGTGGCTTGACGACTACCGCGATGCAGGTCGGCGGGGCGATGGGCACATCGGTGCTTGGTGCGGTGATGTCAGCGAAAGTCGACGACCTGCTGCCCGTGCGCTGGGCTGCGGCGCACTTGCCGACGCTGACGGCTCCGCAGTTGGTCCACGTGAAGGCCGCCGTATCCGTCGGTGCCACACCGGTCGCTGCCGGCACACCCGGCCCGGTTGTCGCCCTGGTGACCCATGTCGCTCACGCGACGTTCATGAGCGGCCTCAACGCTGGCTTCTTGGTCGCCGCTATCGTCGCTCTTGTTGGTGCCGCGGTCGCCCTTCTCGTCAAGTCCGGCCAGGCGACTGACAACGCCACCGCGATTGTCTGAAGCAGTCGAGAGGCCGGCCTCGAGGTGCCCCGCTCGGCAGAGCGCGCTCGAAAGAACGGCGTAGAAGCTGGCAGATCGTGGGGGCTGCAACGGGACTCGCATTGATAAGCGCATAATGACGGTGAGTTGGGCCTCGCGTCGGAAGTTCACCTGCTCGCAACTGCCGGTTCCTGCGCCCCTGGGTCCCAGCCGCAGGACTTGTACACCCGTTCGGTATCACTCAACTGCCGGTACCCCCGGCCGACCGAGGGGTGCACAGATTGACGGCGCCGCCTCGGAGCCGGGGCGTCAGGCCCCGCGCCAAATAATCGCCGCTGTGAACCGGCCGTTGGGAACGACCTGGACGACATCGGTCGCGGGAGGCGTTGAAGCGCCAGGCGGGCGAACCTGCGTAGGGTCGTCCCCATGGACTCGGGGATGGAGGAGATCCACGACGGTGGCACACTCTGGCGGTTCGATCGGTACTTCCTGGAGTCGAAGTGGACTTGCCTGTGGGGTCGAGGTTGCCAGGGCATCGGTCCCGAGCCGGCGGAGCACCTCGGCCTCGGCTGCTGCTCCATCGGAGCTGACCTGGGTGATGTGGACGAATCTCGGACGATCGCCGCGCTCGCGGCCACATTGGCCCCGATCCGCTTCGAGCGTCACGCTGAGGCTGGCGAGGGTGGCATCTTCAGCGACGTCGCCCGCACCCACACCTGCATCGTCGACGGCGCCTGCATCTTCCTCAACCGCCCCGGATTCGTCGGCGGCGCGGGCTGTGCGCTGCACCTGGAGGCCATCGAGGAGGGCGAGTCACCCATCGATTGGAAACCGTCGGTGTGCTGGCAGCTGCCCATCAAGGTGGACTGGGCGGCAGGTGCTGATGATACGGAGGTGGCGACGGTGCACCGGTGGACGCGCCACGACTGGGGCGCAGAGGGCGAGACAATGGCGTGGTGCTGCACTGAGGGTTCGTTGGCCTACGTGGGTGACCGTCCGGTGATCGACTCGCTGGGCGCGGAGTTGGAGGAGATCGTCGGCACCGAGATCTACGTCGAGTTGCGCCATCGGATGACGGGGCAGTAGCTGCCCGACCAGCGGTCACGTCCTGCGTGGCCGCCGCAAGCCACGATGCATTCGGTGGCAGTCAATCCTGATCGCGTCAAACAACGGACGGAGCCCGAGCGTGTTCCATGTCGCCTGCGTACTCAGGCGCGACAGAACACGCATCATTTGATCTACCGGCCCATAGTCGGCGGAGTACAGACTCGGCTTTCGGCGTCTCGACGGGTATCTCCGAACGCGCGCCGACCGAGCCCCAGGGGGACTCGCCCCGAGGTGCCGGTCGGGG
>PLIG01000110.1 GCA_003139255.1 Acidimicrobiaceae bacterium
GGAGCACGAGCACCCCCACCCCCGTACCGAGCGGCGCCAGGCGCTCGCGTAAGCTGACTTCGCGCCAATGCCGAATGGCGAAGACCTGTCGAAGCATCCTCTCTCGCAACCGTTGGATCGGGCGGAGCGCGCCCTCGCCCGAGCGCGTCGCGGTGTGCCGCCCCGACAGCCCCAGCGCCCGCAGGATGCCCCCGGTAACGGTGTTGGTCTTGCGGTGCACCGCAAGGCGCGCGTAGCGCTTGGCTTCGCCCTCGACGCCACCGTGCTCGACAGCCTCGACGTTGCCGAGGTCACGGGCTGCCCAGTAAAGCTGGGAGCGGAGGGATTTACGACGGGGCATGGCGCCTCACCCTACGTTGCGCCCCCCGGTACTTGGGCACCACCCCTGGCGTTTGTGGGGCTTCTACGGCTAGACGTCACATCTATCCTGCCAATCTGGCGTGTGGGTACCGAAAATCCCGTTTGCGTCCCAGGACGTGGTGTGCAGCCCGGGCGCTGAGAGGCGTACTGCCCGAATACTCGATTTCGCCGTTGAGCAGCGTGTGAGTACCGAAAATCCCATCCACGGCCTCTGGCCAGGGCTTGTGGAGACTCCCCTTCTTATCGCGTGGGAAGTCCCCCACGGAGGCTCTTTCCTCCCAGGTCAGGGGCAATCGCGAACACGCCACGACACCGATAAGCCTCTGAACAGGAAGTTTATCAACAAACAGGGGTTCGAGATGGCCCCCAGGACACGAGCAGGACACGCGAGCGCTCACGCAACACCCGCCAGAGCACGCCTCAGTGCCGGACTGAAAGTGTCTTCAGTGCTTGCCGTGGTCCTCACGTCATCGCTTGGCAGGGCCGGATTGTGAAGCTGATGAGCGGATGTTATCGCCCGTGAGAAGGACTCGGTCATAAATGTGCCCTGCCATGGGACCCAACTCATCGAGAGCGGATGATGATGGGGGGTGCCGCTGTACAGAGTTCAGTTGGTTAAGGCCGCTGCAAACGCCAACACGTTTGATCACGTCGGTGGGTAGCTCGTGAGACCAGCGGGTGGAGGGTACGCAGTGGGGCCGGTGTACGGCAGGTAGTGAGGTCGATGCCACGTCGGCCCCGAGTACGGCTCAGGCCATGTCGGACCGGGGATGTAGTGGCGGCGGTGCCAGTGCCGCCACACGAACGCAGCAATGAGAAGGTCGAGCCATGTCACCGGACGGGTGGCTGCTCGCCAGATCGCCCGGAGCACCACAACGCCGAGGACCATGGCGAGGAACAGCCCGATCATTGCGAAGGTGGCGAGCTGTTTGCCACCACCGGCTGCCACCACGACCAGCGCCCCAATACCGAGCCCGATGGCGACCTTGTGGCTCCGACCCGTGCGTGCATTCATGGCTGACCATCCTTCGCTCGTCACCTCGAAGGGTAGGCCGAGGGTGTGTCAGCGGCCTGAGCGCTTGTCCTGCTGCTCGTCCTGCCAGTCCGACTTGAGCCACCCAGTCATCTGCTCGTACAGGCTGTCCGGTAATGCCGAGGAACTATGACCTACCAACCACTCCTCTGCTGTATGGCGTTACGCCACTGCCAGCACGTGTGGTGAGTCAGTCACGCGACGGATGGGACTGGGCTCTCTATAGCTCTTTCACTCGCCGCCGCTTCAGCAGCACTCGTGGGCTTCTTGACTTGGGTCATGGAGCAACGGATGCGCCCAGAGGTGAGGTTTCGATTCTTCGACCCCAACGATGAGCCCTGGACAGAGAATGAAGTCCCTGACTTCACAATCGGGCGTGACTATCTGCCTACGGTTGCGCTCGACAACATAGGCAACGGAACCGCCGCCAACCCAGTCCTGAACATCATTGTTCCCTAGTTCATAAGAGTGTGGGTGCCTCTGGGTTCATCGGCTTACCGTGTGCTCTCGGAGCGGCGATACCGCACGTATCTAAGGATCAGATACGCAACGAGGGTCGTCGCTACGGAGAGACCAAGATGCACGATATTCAGGCTGGAAATAGGACCAAGAAGAGGCATTGCAAATAAGTCGACTATGAGTGTTACCCAGAAGGTGCAGATGCACACCAGGCCTGTTACCAGCAACTGATGGTTGTGTCGTTTGCGCTCGGTCTTCTCTGCGGCGGTCTCGGGCAAGAGGTGCGCCACTCGGACGGGATCGACGTACCGAAACCGGTCCAAAAAGCCCACTATGCAACCCTATAGCTCAACGCTTTTGGAAGGAGGATACGCGGTCCCATCGGCACGACCGACGCCGTTGCGGTTGTGGGATGGAACTGCGCGACCAAGCGGGCGTGAGCCGCCCGACTAGCGAACGACTACCGTGATCCCCAGCGGGAGGTCACGCATGACGAATAGTGAAGGCTGCCCACGATGTGGCAGCCGCCAGGTGGATGAGTACACGCACTACGAGTGCCCGCCCGGCTCAACGACCGAAGACCACCGCCACCTGGTCTGCGCCAACACCGCCTGCAACCACGAGTGGGTCGAGGCACTGTCGAAATAAGGCTCTGACCCTCACGCCAGATATCTCCCCAAGAGAGGTGACCCATGCCGGAAGTCGGTAATCAAGTTCGAGTGGAATCGACCAAGATCGGCCAAGCCCCGCGTGACGGCGTGGTGATCGGGGTGATTGGACGACTTCTTCGTATCAAGTGGTCGACGGGCGAAGAGTCGACCGTAGCGCCTGGCCCAGGAGCGGTCGCTGTCATAGGCAAGGTAAGGGCGTCATCTAGCAGGACACCCCCAGCACCAGCGAAGGTCTCCAAGGCCGCGAAGTCGGTGAAGAAGGCGACGAAGACGGCCAAGAAGTCACCCCGGTAGAGGACGAAGGGGATGGGGGACTTGACGACCCATCCGCGTCGCGTGCTGTTCCTTCGGCAGCGAGGCGGTGGCTCGCCATACAGTGGCGACTCGGTTCTACAGCTGCATCTCGGAATGAGGCCCGCTTCGGGAAGGAGGACCTTTGCTCTTCATTGAGTATGACGTGACTAGCGATGGAGAGATTGAACTTGTCGCCCTGATAAACGCTGTCGAGGAAGACGACCAGGACCCCGATGGCGAGGCGTGGCTGGCATGGCGCGCAACTCACGATGATGAAGCCATGGGCTGTGTCGGGGTGTCGGCAACAGACCTGAAGGCGATGGAGTCAACCGAGAGCCCGGAGGAGTTACTAGCCATCGTCGAGCGAGTCATCCTCGCTGATCGGGCGAACAAGGAGGAGGTGGCCTCATGAGCACGACGCGATCGCAGCTGTACCGCTTCGCCAGAGATCTCGGCAACATTGAGGCCGTTGAGCACGGGTACAGACGTGGTGGGCTCTCAGGTGGGGTGGAAGGTGGTGTAGAGCGCCAGGTGCGTCGGACCATCTATCGCCAGGGCAACCCGTACTGCCCGAATATTCGATAGCTGGGTTGAGCAGGGACTTCCCCGGTCCTG
>PLIG01000113.1 GCA_003139255.1 Acidimicrobiaceae bacterium
TCCAAGCCATGGTCCAGTTGCCACTCTCTGAGAATTGCGGCGGATTGCCCGAGCTCCCGGTTTGGGTGCTCGAGAAAGTCATCGAACCAACAGCAGGCGGAGCCGAAGAAGGGCTGACCGTGATCGACCACTGGCAGTCGTCGGTGAGCACCGAAAGGCCGAACGTTCCGGTGTCGGTGTAGTAGTCGGTGCCAGCCCCGCTAATGCCCGACTCATCCGGTCCGATGTCGACCGTCGAGTCCCCAGGAGGCTGGTTGATGTCAACGCCGAAGAAGCTTCCGGAGACGCCCAAGCTAGAGCAGTCGTAACTCCAAGCCATGGTCCAGTTGCCGGCTTGGGAGAACTGTGGCGTCTCGCCTGACGTGCCTACCTGGACGCTCGTGTAGGTTGCTGCATCGGCAGTCGCCGTGCCCACATTTGTCCCCACGACGAAAGCGCCGCCAAGAGCGAGCGAACCGAGTCCTGCCGCAGCACTTCTAAGCCACTGACGATGGCTCCGCCGTTCATGGTTCATGTGTACCGACTCCTCCTCGTACCTGAGTGGTTCGTACCCTCTATGCGTCCCCCGGTCGCTAGGACTGCGACTAATCCTGCCGTAGCGAGGAGCCTCATCAGTTGTACGAGCCGAGTATCAACCTCGGTAGATGGGTTGTCAACAGATCGTGTCACCCTCGTCTATGTATTGAGGTGTACTCGTTAACTTGGTGCTTCTGACACCGTCCCCGGTGTGAACTTCCATCCTGTTATCGCTAGGCCGACAACGCGTCGATTCGCCGGGCCAGATCCAAGTCGGCCTGTATGATCCCCCCGATCGAGTGCGTCGACAGCTTCAGAGACACCTTGTTCCAGGAGATGAGAACGTCAGGATGATGGTTCATCTCCTCTGCGAGCGCCCCCACCGAGTTCACATAGGACAGTGAGGCCGCGAAGTCCTTGCCCGAGTGGACTTTCACCAGCTCGGACCCCTCGCGCTCCCATTACAGGTCGATGAGTGCCGCGTCCACCTCGGTCAGATCTAGAAGATCCATATCATGCTCGGGGCCGACTTCAAGGATGGGTCATGTCCTCGGGCCGAACAGCCCGGTCGAACTCGTCACCGGACAGGTACCCCAATGCCACGACGGCCTCCCTCAACGTGCTGCGTTCCGCGTGCGCCTTCTTGGCCACCTCGGCCGCCTTGTCGTACCCGATCAACGGGTTGAGCGCGGTCACGAGCATGAGGGAGTCGACGACATGCTGGTGGATGCGCTCACGGTCGGGCTCGAGTCCCTCGACGCAGAACTCCCGGAACGTCCCACAAGCGTCTGCGAGAAGGCGCGTCGAGTGAAGCACGTTGTGGATCATGACGGGTTTGCATACGTTCAATTCGAGGTTCCCCCGGCTGCCGGCCACGGCCACGGCGGCGTCGTTTCCCATGACCTGGATGCACACCATGATCATCGCCTCGCACTGTGTGGGGTTCACCTTGCCGGGCATGATCGAGGAGCCGGGCTCGTTGGACGGCAGGACGAGCTCGCCGAGGCCGCTTCGTGGACCAGACCCGAGCCAGCGGATGTCGTCGGCGATTTTCGTGAGCGACACCGCCAGCGTTCTCAGTGCTCCGCTCGCGTGCACGAGTGCGTCGTGGGAGCCGAGCGCGGCGAATTTGTTCGCCGCCGAGACGAAGGGCAGACCTGTCAGCTCCGCTATGTGGGCCGCAGCACGAGCCCCGAAGTCGGGATGGGTGTTCAGTCCCGTCCCCACCGCCGTTCCTCCGAGTGCCAGCTCGTAGAGACCCGGCAGGCTGGCCTCGACACGTTCGATGTCGGCTTCAAGCTGCGCGACATAGCCCGAGAGCTCCTGACCGAGTGTCAGGGGGACCGCGTCCATCAGGTGTGTGCGGCCGATCTTCACCACGTCCGAGAACGCCGCTGCCTTCTTCTCGAACGCTTTGTGCAGGGCGCGCACCGCCGGAAGAAGCAAACCCGTGAACTGCTCGGCTGCTGCGATGTGCATCGCGGTGGGAAAGGTGTCGTTCGACGACTGGGACATGTTCACGTGGTCGTTCGGATGAACAGGCGACTTCGAACCCAGCTCGCCGCCCGCCAGCTCGATGGCGCGGTTGGCGATGACCTCGTTTGCGTTCATGTTCGTCTGCGTTCCGCTCCCGGTCTGCCAGATGTGCAGCGGGAAGTGCTCGTCGAGGGTGCCGTCGGTCACCTCGCGAGCTGCCTCCACGATCAAATCGGCGAGCCGCCTGTCGAGCTTCCCGAGCTCGGCGTTGGTCAGCGCGGACGCTTCTTTCAGAATGCCAATGGCCCGCAGGAGCGGCCGGGGCATCGTGTCGTCGCCTATCGGGAAGTGGACGAGCGACCGCGCTGTCTGGGCACCCCAGTAGCGGTCGGCGGGGACCTCGATCGGTCCCATGGAATCGGTCTCGACACGTACCACGCTCACCACACCACTCCTCGCTCCGCTAGTTCGGCCGGCCCCCTCGTGGCCCACGGTAGTAGGGAGGAGGAGAACCTCGCCTCTCGCTCTCAGGTCGGTGAAGGTGCCAACTCGAGGCGGTGACAGCCCAAGCCTGACCCTCCGAGCCCGCCGCCGGCGTCTGGATCGTCAGGTCGTGCGATCCGCAGCTCCGAACGCACTCGTGAGCGTGGAGCCCGCGAGCGCGACGACATCGAGGTCGTGGGCATCGGGCATGTTGAAGACCAAGCCGTCGAGGCCTGCATCGAAGAACGCAGCCACCTGCTCGACGACGCTGTCAGGGCTCCCCGCGGTGACCATGGAGCGCAACGCCGCCTCGTCCTGATGTCGTCGGGAGGCTAGCTCCCCGACGCGGCGGTCAGCCTCCTCTTGCTTCTCTGCGATCACGAGTGTGCCTAGACGAGTCCTAGTCACCGTGGAGGGGTCACGCCCGACGGCGGCGCAGTGGCGGTCGAGCACGGCCAGCTTCTTCCGGACGGTGTCCACATCGCCGAAGATGTTGCAAGCGTCTGCGTGCTCTGCCACGAGTCGCAGCGTCCGGCGCTCGCCGCTACCGCCGACGAGGATCGGCGGCCCACCAGGCTGGATCGGGCGCGGACGGTTCACGGCGTTGTGGATGCTGTAGTAGCGACCCTCGAAGCTGGGTGCATCCTGCGTGAACATTGCCCGGCAGATGCGAAGTGCCTCGTCGAGGCGTCCGAAGCGCTCCGCCAAGGGCGGGAAATCGAAACCGAACCCCTCGTGCTCGTCGTCGAACCAGGCGGCGCCGATCCCGAGGACCGCGCGCCCACCCGAAAGCACGTCGATCGCCGTGACCTGCTTGGCGAGGAGAGCGGGATTGCGGTAGGTGACGCCCGTCACCATGGTTCCCAGCTGTGCCATCTCAGTGCGCGCGGCGAGGCCACCGAGCAGCGTGTACGCCTCGAACATCGGCTCCTCGCGCCGGCCGATATAAGGGATCTGGAAAAAATGGTCCATCACCCACAGCGAGTCGAATCCCGAGGTCTCAGCAGTCGTCGCGATCGCCACGACCTGCTCGAAGAGGTCGGCGCTGACATCGTCCGGGTACGAGAAGCTCGGGATCTGGAGGCCGAAGCGAGTTACGTGGGCCATAACCGGAAACTAGTGCCCTGACAGCTCCCATCGATCGCGTTCCGAGGTCTGCGTAGGAACGGTGGCGCCAATACCCGTCGTGCCGAGAGCCGATCATCTTCATTCCTCGACCGTTCACCACTGTCGCGGGTCTCAGGAGGCGACCAGGGTCTCCTGCCCGTGCTGCCAGCCACACGCAGTGAGGCCACCTGTCTGCAAGGCTTCGACGGTTCGTAGCACCTCCTCGACGCTGCGCCCCGTGTCGAGGTCGTAGACCGACACGAAGCGGATCAGGCCCTCGGGGTCGACGACGAACGTTGCGCGCAGCGCCACGCCTTCGTCTTTGTCCAAGATGCCGAGCTCACTCGCCAGCTCCCGCTTCAGGTCGGATGCCATCGGGAAAGGAAGCAACCGAAGATCCGGGTGCTGCTCGCGCCACGCCAGATGGACGTACTCGTTGTCGACGCTGACACCGACGACCGAGGCACCCAGCTCGGCAAAGCGCTGTTGTGCGTTCCCGAAGCCGGCGATCTCCGTAGGGCAGACGAAGGTGAAGTCCTTCGGCCAGAAGAACACCACGAGCCAATTCCCATCGTAGTCCTTGCTCCGTACACGCTCGATGTGCGGATCCTCCCTACCGACAACGGCGGCAAGGTTGAAGTCGGGGAACCTGTCTCCGATCGTAAGCATCAGTTGCTGTTCCTCCTGGGTCTTGGGGTCGTCATGGGTCTTGGGGTCGTCCTCTTGCGTGCCCGGCTCAGGCAACGGCGGCACACTCCTCGGAAGATGATCTGCGCCTCGTCCACGTCCCCCCAGTCCCCCGAAGCCTCCAGGCACGGCTTCGCGCCCACCACGCACTCGACGTCGCTCACTTCGCCGCACTCCCGGCACACCGCGTGGTGATGCCACACGCCACCGGCCTCGTACAGCGCACGGCCGGGCCCTGCGTCAGCGGCCACCACCATCCCAGCGCGCGTGAACGCTTCGAGGGTGCTGTAGACGCTGGTTCGCGAGAAGCGGTCGCCTCGGGTGATCAGAGCTTCGTGGACCTGATCGGCGCTTCGGTGACCTCCCAGCGCCACCAGGGTGTCGTACACAGCAAGGCGGCCGTGGGTGACGCGAAGCCCAGCTTCACGCAATCGGTTGATCACGCTCGCTGGGCTGCCAGCATCCACCGATGCTTTCCCCAGACGAGCAGCGACCGAGATGAGGGCGTCCTGGCTGATCCGGTCGATGCTCTCGAGGCGCTCGATCCGTCGGCCGGGACACCGAGTGTCACCAGCCTCTCGGCTACCTGGTCCAACCAGCTGCGCACATCGTCCGTCAATCGTCGAGGTGTAGGTGCAAGGGCCGAAAGACTGGCCCGGTCAGGTTCCAGTGCGCCTGCTTGGCGATCAGCGCCAGATCCGTGAGCTCCACCGATAGCGGCCGCAGCTGCTCTGAAACTTCCTCTCGTTCCATCGGTTGCCTCCTTCTCGGCACCTGTCTCTGATCGCTGAGGCTCTTGATCGCGGAGCACATAGATTAAACACTGTCCAAGGACGAGCTATTCCCGTGCCCGAGCTCGAGCCCAGACCCGAGCGTGCCTGACGTCGCGAAGATGACGAATACGAGCTGCTCGAGCCGTTCAGCGGGTCGCTTGAGACGCGCGCAGCTCCGTGCGCCCGGCTACCGGCGCGCCCGTGACCACCATCCGCCTTCGCTTGCTGCCAGTGAAGACGCGGCCAGCTGCTCCAGCGCGAGAGCGACCTCGCCCAACGAGAGCCCGCAACGCCGGACCACCGTGTCGAGAGAGGCAGGGTCGTGGTCGAGCGTTCGGAGCACCGCGGCAGCGATCGGGTTCGGTGCCTGGCTAGGCCTGGCGGAAGGGTGGCCATTGGGGCTCTCCGGGAGCCTGCGCGGTCTCGAGATGTCGGATCGACCAGCGATGGCCAGTTCGAGCGCTGCGATCACGTCGTCGACGTCGCGAACCGGAGACGCACCGTCGACGAGAAGCGCGTTGGTGCCGGCGGACGCAGCGCTTCGTACTGATCCAGGTACCACAGTTACCGGCACACCGCGCTCGGCGGCGGCCTTGACCGTGTGTAGCGCACCTCCATGCGCATGACATTCAACCACCACCACTACGTGTGACAACGCTGCCATCACCCTGTCGCGAACGACGAACCACCAAGCGGGGGCGCCGCGCGATCCGGGAGGAAGCTCGGACACCACCACACCCCTCTGGGCTACGCCCCCGACAAGCGTCGCTTGCGAACGAGGGCGGGGCGCGTCAGGAGCGGTCCCCAGCACGCCGAGCACCGGGGCACCTCGAACGACAAGCGCCCCGCTGTGGGCAGCGGCGTCGATTCCCCTGGCAAGACCAGACACCACCACAACCCCTGCCTCCGTGAGACGGCTACCGAGCTCCGAAGCAACACCGAGCCCGTAAGGGGTGGCCGAGCGAGTCCCCACGACGCTCACTCGAGGAAGGCCGTCACAGATCGTGGGATCGCCGACGGCGAAGAGCACCGCAGGTGCCTCGTGATCCTGTGCCAATCCGGCCGGGTATCGGGCGCGGCCGAGCACGATCACCGAAGCACGGCTCCGCTCACACGCTGCTGTGACCTCGTCGAGTAGCTCGCTTCGGGCCTTGTCCCGGTATGCGGACTCCGGGTCGGCGGGGTGACACCCACGCACAAGCGCCTCCCAGGCTTCTGGAGGCTCAAATCCGTCGAGGAAATGCCGCAGCCTTCGCGGACCTGCGCCGAGGCTCGTCAGGCCCGCGGCATACCGCTCGTCTTCAGTGAGCCGCATGGCGTCGCTCATATGTAACCGCGAATCCTCACGCCACGAAGTATGAACACCCACCTTGCAGGGTCCCTTGCTCGACTCCTCGCATCCGAACCTATGATCGAAAACACCGGCCGACCAAGCGGACGGCCAACATTGGCCGTACTTGGCCGGATTCAGCCATGCTCGAAACCGGCGATCGCGAGACGAAGATGCCCATCATCGGCAGCGCAGACAGGATGCGGCATCGATCAACTGTGCTCACGCTCGTTGCCGCTGTGGTCGGGTCGGTCGCACTAGTTCCAGAACCCGCTCACAGCGTTGGCGCCTCGGCCCAGCCTCACGTGCTCACAGTCTCAGCGAGCTCGACCCCCGCGTTCAACGCCGACGCGCCCGATCCCGATGTCGTGCTCAACGCGGGGACGTACTACGCCTTCACGACTGGCACCGCTCTCGGCAACCACATCCAGGTGCTAGTCGACACATCGGAGAATCCGGCGAGTGGCTACGGTTCCTACACCGGTCAGCCGTACGGGTCGAGCGCCCTGCCGGTGACTCCGCGCTGGGAGACCGAGAACACCCAGACCTCGCCGGGGGTCTTCAACTGGGGCGGGCAGTGGCTCATGTACTACGACGCCTCGACTGGCGGCTACCAGACCGGTACCGGCCACGACTGCCTGTCGGTTGCGACAGCGAGCCAGCTCATGCCAAGCGACCCGGTCTTCGTCGACAACTCCTCGGCACCACTTCTCTGTCAGGCTCAACTCGGGGGGTCGATCGACCCGAGCCCGTTCGTCGACCCGGCGACCGGCCAGGCCTATCTAGTCTGGAAGTCCAACGACGGCGGGTCCTCCCAGCCTGCCGAGATCTGGTCCGCCCAGCTCGATAGCAGCGGGCTAGACCTCGCCTCGGCGCCCGTCGAGCTCATGACCAATGACACTGTGGACTACCCCTGGGAGACGACGGTCGAGGACCCCGACATCGTCGATTCGTCAGGCTCCTACTACCTGTTGTTCTCAGGCGGTCAGTACGACTCTTCGAATTACTCCGAGGGCTACGCCATCTGCAACGGACCACTCGGCCCGTGCCACCAGCCCCTGGCAGGCCCGATCCTCAGCTCCTACGGCTCGGTGGCGGGTCCCGGTGGCGGGTCCCTCTTCCAGGACGCAGCGGGGAGCTGGTGGATCGACTATGCCGCCTGGACCGCTGGCTGCACCAGCTACTCATGCGGGGGGAGCCGCAACCTCTACGTGGCGCCCATCAGCCTGCCGCCGACGTCACCCCCTGCACCGGGACTGCCGGTACAGCGCATCTACGGACAGGACGCCATCGGCACGTCGCTCGCGATTTCGCAAACAGAATTTCCCGAGAACGGTTCGGCCGCCGCGGTCGTGCTTGCCCGTTCCGACTACTTCTCGGATGCGCTTGCGGGTGGGCCGTTGGCGGCTCACGTCGGCGGCCCACTTCTGATCACTCCTGGAACTCCATTGAGCTCGAGCCTCGACCCCCGTGTGCTGAGTGAGATCGAGCGGGTCCTTCCCTCGGGGCACACGGTGTACGTGCTCGGTGGGCCGCTCGCCGTTGCGCCCGGGATCGACATGACGCTGTCGGGCTTCGGTTACACCGTGGTCCGAGTTCAAGGCACGAATGAGTTTGCCACCGCCGTCGCTATCGCAAGCCAACTCGGTGACCCGTCGACGGTTCTCGAAGCCACGGGGACCAACTTTGCCGACGCGCTCTCCGCCGTGCCTGCCGCGATTCAGGCTCACGGTGCCATCGTCCTGACCGACGGGTCTACGCAGGCTCCCGAGACCGCTGCGTACCTCGCAATTCACCCGCCCTCCATACGCTATGCAATCGGAGGCCCGCTCGCCGCCGCGGGCGCTGACCCGTCGGCCATCGCTGTCTGGGGACAGGATCTCTTCGGGACGTCTGCAGCGGTGGCCAGTCGATTCTTCCCCGCGGCGAAGACATTTGGCGCCGCAACCGGCTCCTACTTCGCGGACGCACTCTCGGGTGGAGTGTTCATGGGCATGCCCGGGGACATTGGCCCCATGCTGCTCGTCGCGCCCTCCCTGCCTCTGCCGTCGAGCGTCACTGATTACCTGGAGACAGACGATCAGGCGTCCAACGGTTACCTCTTCGGCGGTCCTGCCGCGGTTGGCGATGACGTCCTAGGGGCCCTCTAGGTTCGCTGCATGAGCAGCGCCGAGTGGCCCTCGCGCAAAGAAAGGGCTTCTGCGACTTGGCGCTCGCGCACGAGTGGTCCGGCACGATCGAGGTCGGCGATCGTGCGCGCAACGCGCCGTACGCGATGCATCCCGCGTGCCGAGAGGGTCCCGGAGCGAAGTCGTCGCTCCAGGAGGGCAGCCGCCTCCACGGTCAACGGAACCGTCTCTTCCAACGAAGACATCGGCAGCTCGGAATTGCACCGCGCACCTTTCGTCGCGGCCTCGAGGCGAGCGAAGCACACCCGCTCCGCTACCTGCGCCGAAGACTCCGCGGGGGGACCTCCGACCAGGTCCTCGACATCTGGACGTGACAGCGAGATGGCGAGATCGAACCTGTCCAGCAGCGGTCCCGACAGCCTTCGCGTGTAGCGAGCGCGGGCACGGTCGCTACACCTGCACGCTCCACGCAACGACCCTTCGCCGCATCGACAGGGGTTCATGGCACCAACGAGAAGGAAACGGGCAGGAAGGTCCGCGGCCGCACGCGCCCGAGCGACGTGGACCGCTCCCTCCTCGAGAGGTTGCCTCAGCATGTCGAGCACCACCGCGGGGAACTCCCCGAGTTCGTCCAAGAAGAGGATCCCACAGTGGACAAGCCCGTTGTCCCACGCACGGGAACGAAGCACTTCTCGGATGGGTGGGATGAACTACTTCAGACGCTATGAACATCGACCCTTAGCCGCTTGATGCCACGCTGACATAGATTGCGAGAACTAGCGAAACAACCGACGCGAGGAGAACGACGATCACGCCCCACCCAACTTGAGCACCGGGAACGCCAAGTATGGATGCGATGCGGTCCATGTAGTAGATCGAGATCCCAAGGCTAGCCCCAGCTGCGGCGGCCGCGAAGGGATTCAAGAGTCGCCGCAGGCCACTGCTGCCGATGAGCATTCCGAGCCCGGCGACGACAAGGATGATTCCTGAAATGAGGGAAATCCAGCCATATCCGCCGTGCTCGGTACCGCTCAAGTTTACGCTGAAAGGGACTCTTGCGAAGCGCGACGATAACGTCACCCACGCGTTGACGGAGCCGACGATTATCCCCACGCCGCTGACCATGAGCACCGACGACCACCCGGCGCCAGCTGAGGTCGGTCGCTTCATGCGGGGCACGCGAACCTGTAACCATGAGGTGGCAGCGGTGCTTTGTCTGACCGTCCCTGGATCCCACACGGCAGCGCTGGGGGCCAACGGGAATTCGTCCCATCCTGCGCCTTTCCAGCGCCGCCTGGCGGTCCAACCCTGACCATCCCAATGAACCTGATCGTTCGGATCCGTCCCGACGGGATACCAGCCGGGACCCTTGTCCTTACCCGGTGGGCTTGGAAGGCCACCACCTTCTTCCGACACAGCTCCGACCCCCATTTGAGTTCCGAGCAACCGATCCCGGCCCATCGGGAGAACCGGGAACTCAGACCGACCTTTCAACGGCGATCTGCAAGGCGTGAATCATGCCATTAGGGCGAACCGCCCTGCGGACCCCGGACCCCACTCCCGGCCCCTCAAGTGACATTCCCGGATACTGGCGTGCGCGAGCCCGTCGTCCCCCGCCTGCGCCGGCACGGGCATCGCCCGCCCCCCCAAGCTGCCTAGCTCGATGATGCCATGCCCGGACGACACCAGTTGACCCCGAATACGCGAAGATCCTGACTCATGGATCCAGTCGAACCGCAGCCGCAGCAACCACCACCTCAGTTCCAAACCCAGCTTGCACAGCCACTCCCCGTGAAGGATGACAGATGAGATGCAGGCAAGCATGGAAGTCCCAGACGACGACGTCGCGGCATATGGCCGCGAATGGCTGAAGGTGGAGGACCGCATCGGGCGCCGGCCTCTCGAGGCGCTGGGGAGAAACCTACAGACGGGATGTAACACCCCATGAGCAGCATTGTGACGCTGTCAGTTCCCGGCTCGAGGACGCTCGTCAGCCGCCCCCGCGCTGACCTGGCCGACAGAGTGCCCTGGTACTTGTCTCTCTTCGCCCGTCAGTGTCCGGTGAAATGTGGCTCGCGCTTCTCGGCGAACGCGCGCAGCGCTTCGGCGGTGTCATCGGTGCAGGAGTTCGCCACCTGACAACGCGCCTCGTCCTCGAGCGCTTGGGCGATTGTCACGTTCAAGCCGTTGTTCAGGAGCTTCTTCGTCATCGACAGCGCCATCGTCGGGCCCTGTGCCAGCCGGCGCGCCCAGTCGTCCACGAACGCGTCGAGCTCCGAGTCTGCTACGACGCGGTTGACGAGACCGATCGATGCGGCCTGCTCTGCAGAGATCATCTCCGCGAAGTAGACGAGCTCCTTCGCCTTGTGCAGCCCGATGAGGCGCGGCAAGAGCCAAGAGGCGCCACCGTCGACCGACAGGCCGCGTCGGGCGAATATCCCAGAGAGCCGTGCCCCGTCGGCCGCCACCGTCAGATCACAGCCGAGTGCCAGGCTGAGACCCGCCCCGGCAGCGACACCGCGGATCTTCGCGATCGTGGGCTTGGGCAAATCGTGGAGGGCGAGCATCACGTTGCCGAGGAAGCGCATACGTACGATGCCCGGGTCCTCGGGATCGCCACTCAGCCCGTTCGGGTCCACGATGTCGGCCCCAGAACAGAACTCGCCTCCTGCGCCGGTCAGCACGAGCACCCGGTCGCTCCGCTGACGGGCCACTTCGACGAAGACGTCGTGGAGCTCTTGCCACATGATGCCGTTTCCGGCGTTCTTCCGTTCAGGGCGGTTGAGGGTGACGATCACCACGCCCTCTTCGCGCTCGACCAAGATCGTCCGGGTGCTCACGGCGTCAACCCTAGGAGCATCGGACACCGCACCCCAAGTCCCACCACGCCGATCACGGTAGGCACAGCCTCCGGCTCAGAACGCGCCCTCGAGAACCTCGACCCTCATACAGCCGCCTCGCTCGGGGGTGACCACGGCCACGTCGAAGCGAACCTCTCGGGTCCCTCGCCACTTTGGGGCAGCCGAGCGCCTCTCTGCGAGCCAACGCGCGGCGAGACGGCGCAGCCGGCGCTGTTTGGTAACCGTGACCGCGTCGAACGCGGTGCCGAAACACGAGCTCGTTCGCGACTTCACCTCGCAGAAGACCACCAATTCACCCGACGGGCTCTCGAATACGAGGTCGATCTCCCCTTCCGAGCAGCGCCAGTTCGCGGCCAGGAGCTCGTAACCGGTGTCGCGGTACCACCCTGCCACCGCCTGCTCTCCGCATACCCCCAACGCCCGCCGACGATCCGTTGCCACGAGCTCAGCCCCGAGCCGGCTCCGCCCGCCCCGGACGCCCTCTGTTCGTCAACGGATGTGACCGGCGATTTTTCAACATTACCTTGGGGGGTCCGCGTTCTCACGGCATCGCAGTGTCATGTTCGGGGAGCCGTTCCACGTTCACGTCGCGAAACGTAATTACCCGGACGTTCGGCACGAAACGAGCAGGGCGGTACATGTCCCACACCCAGGCGTCGTTTAACTCCAGCTCAATGCAGGTGGGCGACGACGAATTGCGCACGGTCACCTTGACGTCGTTGGCCAGGTAGAAGCGACGGTCGGTCTCCACCACATAGCGGAAGAGCGCGAGCACGGTTCGATACTCCTGCACAAGCGCAAGCTCGATCTCGGATTCGTATCGTTCGAGATCTTCTTCACTCATTAGTGCCGCCTCAGTGGCATCTGTTATGCCCCTCACGCCTTATCGCTGTACCTGCCGGGTGGCGTCGCACCCGGGGCGTGGGTTCTTCCCGAAACCGTCATCCTCACGGAGGACCCTGTCCCACCGCGCGCTCGCCTCGGCGGGCCAGTTCCGCCTCGCGGCGCTAGCTACGGGCGGCTCGCTTCTCTTTGATCTTCGCGGCCTTCCCCACGCGACCGCGCAGGTAATAGAGTTTCGCACGGCGCACGTCCCCCCGGGTCACGACTTCGATCTTGGACAACACAGGAGAGTGCACTGGGAAGGTCCGCTCCACTCCCACCCCGAAGCTGACCTTGCGAACCGTGAAGGTCTCGCGGGCACCTGAGCCCTGACGACGGATGACGGCTCCCTGGAAGACCTGGTCACGCTGGCGGTTTCCCTCGACCACTCGCACGTGCACCTTCAAAGTGTCACCCGGGGCGAAGTCGGGGACGTCGTCCCGCAGGCTCTCCCTGTCGACGATGTCGGTGGGGTTCATGGCGCGCGTCCCTTCAGGGTCGATCCTCCAAGGCCGACGGCACCCGCCGGGACCGCCACCGAAGGCCGGCCCGACTCAACGCCGGAGGCAGCCAGGATAGTCCGTGTCCGCTGAAGCCAGGTACTCCGTTAAAGCTCGTCGAGCAGACGTCGCTCCTCGGTGTTCAGCCCGCCCCGAGCCTCGATGAGGTCCGGGCGCCGTTCGAGGGTACGGCGCAGCGCCATCACCAACCGCCACCCGGCGATGCGGCCGTGGTCGCCGCTTCGCAGCACCTCGGGAACTTCCCAACCCCTAAAAACCGCCGGCCGGGTGTACTGGGGGTACTCGAGGAGCCCCGAACCGAAACTCTCCTCCAGCCCCGAGGCCTCGTTCCCCATGACCCGGGGCAGCAGCCGGGCGACCGCCTCCACCACCACGCAGGCGGCTGCCTCGCCGCCCGCGAGCACGTAGTCACCGACCGACAGTTCGCCGTCGACCAGGTGGTCAGCCACCCGCTGGTCGACCCCCTCGTACCTGCCGCACAACAACGAGAAGCCCCCTGATCCCGACGATCCCAGGCCGACAAGCTCCTCGACGAGCTCCTGATCTAAGCGTCTGCCTCCCGGAGCCAGGAGGAACAACGGCCGGGGCGGGGAGATCGCCTCCACCGCAGCAAAGACCGGTCCCGGTGCGAGCACCATTCCCGCTCCCCCACCGAAGGGGGCGTCATCGACCGACCGTCTGGGATCCCCCGCGCCTGAGCGCAGGTCGCACACGTGCACATCCAGAAGACCCTCCTGGCGCGCCCGACCAAGCAAGGACCCGGAGAAAAAATGTTCGAGAAGATCGGGGAAGATCGTGAAGACGACGATGCGCACCTACGGACCGGCCCGTCAGTCCATCAGCCCGGGCGGCACGTCCACCACCACGCTCTTCGGGCCGTGCTCGACCACGAAGCGCACGGGCACGAGGCTCCCTCCCTCGAGCTCCAGCAGGTCGCTCGCAGGGTTGGCCAGAACCGACCTGACCGTCCCCAATTCGTCGCCCGCGACCGAGCGCACGGCTGAACCGATGAGCTCGTGCACCCACAGAGCCTCGGGGTCCGAGAGCGGGAGGGCAAGGAGCGGCATGCCCCGCAGGCGCTCCGCCGCCTCGAGGTCACCCACTCCGTCGAAGCAAACGAGCCAGCGTCCGGAGAACCACCGTGCGGTCCTGATACGAAGTTCACGCCCCGAGGTGTAGAGCAACGAGCCGGACTCCAACCGTTCAGGCCGGTTGGTCACGAACTCGACGACAACCTCGCCCGACAGCCCGTGCGGGCGCACCACACTCCCGACCTCGAGCAGCTCCTCGCCCCCAGGCGGCTCGTCCTCAGGGACTCCTACCCCACCGGGCGGCGCTTGCGCCCGTCGGCGCATTCAATCCTCGACGAAATCGACGTTTGTGTCCACGCCGTCGCGCGAGCCGGCCACCCGGACGACCGTGCGGATCGCCTGCGCGACGCGTCCCCGGCGACCGATCATCCGCCCCATGTCCCCCGGTGCGACATGAATACGGAACTTGATCGCTCTCCCCGAGTCATTGGTTTCCACCACCACCGAGTCAGGCTCTGTTGCGATGGCGCGCGTCACGTAGTCGAGGTCGCTTCGTGCAGTCCCACCCTCGATCCTGTTCCCGGCCATGTCGTCAACGGCTTCGAGATCCCCCGCGGCTTCGTTGCCCGAGACAGCATCCTCGTCTTCCACGCCGTCGTCTTCCACGCTCATTCGGACTCCTCGGGGGCCCGCACAGGCTTGTACTCATCCCACGTCCCCGATGCGCGCAGGAGTTTCTCGACCCGCTCGGTGGGCTTGGCGCCCCGTCGCAGCCATTTGAGCGCCTTGGCGTTGTCGAGCTCGACGACGTCTGTGGGG
>PLIG01000029.1 GCA_003139255.1 Acidimicrobiaceae bacterium
GACGAGCTACTTGTAACGGTGATCGCACGTTTGGTCCTCGTCGGTGCCGACGGCGCCCCGCTACACGAAGAGGTATTCCTCGCCGCTCGCGCCGTCCCTTCAACGGGTCGCTCACGTCGCCTGGAAGTGGAGGAGCGGCGCTTTGAGGCCCTAAGGGCCACAGTTGAGGCCGCCCTCGACCCGGATGCATGTCGACCGGTGCCGCGTCTAGCCGCCCAGCGACTCACCGATATCTGGCCGGAGCTGCGCGACTTGCTCGCGANNAAGCCGATGAGCTTGCCCGGGTGGACGCGATAACCGAGCACATGCGCCGCACACTCACCGACGCCCTCGCTGATCGAGCGCTGGTGCAACTGCGCTTCGACGACCTGGATCAGCCCGAGCGCAACCAGCTCGAAGTGGACCGGGCTGCTTGGCGCGCACGGCTCAACGGCCTGGACGTGGAGCGAGATCATGAACGGGTCATCGTTGAACGCCGCTACCAAGGTGTCCGAGAGCTGACATTCCCAGTGGCTGTGCTGCTCGTGGTGCGTCAGGGGTCGAGATGAGTACGCCAGCGGCTCGTCGACACGCCTGGATCGAACTTCTGCAACAGTCCGGCCCGTTCCTAACGGTCCCGGTAGCCGACCAGGTCTGGCCTGCTGGGCTACCCGCGGTGCCAACTCACGTCCGTGTGTCGCTTCGCGCCGCTATCAGCGAGCTCCTCGCCGAAAGAGGAGCCAACCGACGAGAGATGTCTCGGCTCGTGTTGTGTGACGCTCTGGGCTGGGGTGACGCGCTTGTCGAGGACGCCGACCTCCCGGTGACGCTGACCGAGGTTGTTGCCGAGCACGGTGTCACCATCCGCCCGAACTTCGCGTTCCGAGCTGAGTCAGAAGAGTCGGCGGTAGACGATGTTTTCGACGACCCCCGGGAACAGTCTGATGGTGAGTTGGACGGCGGCGAAGCAGACGGCCGCTCCTCAGCGGCTGTCGCAGCGTCCGATATTCCGTGGCGCCTGCTCGGCCTCTGGGTACCGTGGGGGAGCCACCCGCTCATTCGCCACCTACAGGCCGGTTGGGCCACGAGCCCCGTGGAGCGTCTGGCCGCTCTCTTGCGTGCCCGGAATGTCCCGATCGGTCTGGTGTCCGACGGGCGGTGGTGGTCACTAGTCTGGGCGCCCCGCGGAAAGCCCGTTGGCGCAGCGGTCTGGGACGCCGCCCTATGGAGCGAGGAACCGGAAAGCCTTGAGGGGTTCGTGGCGCTCCTCGAGCGTCGCCGTTTCCTTGGTGTTCCGCCGGCTGAGCGGCTACCCGCGCTGCTCGAAAAGAGCGCAGAAGCCCAGGAAGAAGTCACGACCGCCCTTGGAGGACAGGTCCGGGCCGCCGTGGAGATGCTGGTTCGCCGCCTCGACGAGCTCGACCGCCAAGCCAGCGGCCGCATCCTCACCGGCATCAGCGACGACGACCTGTACGCGGGCGTCGTCACCGTCATGATGCGCGCTGTGATCTTACTGTTCGCCGAGGAGAGACGGCTGCTGCCCAGCGATGATTCCCGTTATGACACCTCCTATTCCGTCAGTCGGCTCGTCGAGCAGCTGGAAAGGCGCGCGGCCATAAGTGGTGAGCAGACCCTTGAGCACCGGACCGGCGCTTGGCATCGATTGCTCGCCCTCGCTCGGGCTCTTCACGGCGGCGTCGCGCACGAGGATCTGCGCCTGCCGCCCTATGGCGGCGATCTGTTCGATCCTGACCGCTATCCGTGGCTGGAAGGCCGCGAAAGCGCCCCGGCGCCGGTCGACGACCTCACGGTCCTCCGGATGCTCGAGGCCGTGCAGTACGTCCGCCTGGGCGGAGAGCGGCGTCGGCTCACCTTCCGGTCCCTCGACGTCGAACAGATCGGCTACGTCTATGAGGGCCTGCTCGAGCTTGAGGTCCGCTCGGCCACCGAGCCAATCCTCGGCCTGCGTCAACAGGGTCGCAAGGGTCTCACCTTGCTCCCCCTGACTGAAGCCCTCGAGGCCGTCGCCGACCTCCATATGTGGGCGGCCACGACCTACATCGGGGAAAGGACACTCACCCCGGCCCGGCGAACCAGCGCCGAACGCTGGCTAGGTTCGCCGGTGCCAGTTCCCCTGATGATCGGACTGCGCGACACCCTGGGCCCCCAGATTGCTGCCGAGCTCCAGTCGCTTGCGCCTCTAATCCGCCGCGATGACCGCGACCGACCCGTAGTGGTGCCTGCCGGCGGCCGCTATGTCGCAGCCTCCATACGGCGAGCCTCAACTGGGGCTCACTACACGCCCCGCTCGCTTGCAGAGGAGGTCGTCCAATACACCCTCGAACCTCTCGTGTACCGACCCGGTGCCCTCGACACACTCGATCGCGGCCAGTGGGTCTTGCGCCCTTCCACCGACCTACTTGCACTCCGCGTAGCAGACATCGCCATGGGCAGCGGAGCTTTCCTCGTCGCCGCCTGCCGCTTCCTCGCCGACCGTGTCGTCGAGGCCGGGGATGCTGAGGGCGACGCCGAGGCAACTCGCGTCCTCGCGCAACGCAGTGCCCAGACCGCCGATGCCGAGGTCGAAGGCGTCCTCTTGAAAGCACGCAGATTGGTCGCCGAGCACTGCCTTTACGGCGTCGACGTCAACCCCCTCGCCGTTGAGATGGCCAAGCTCTCCCTCTGGCTTGTCACGATGGATCGAGAGCGGCCCTTCGGGTTTCTCGACGACCGGCTCGTCTGCGGAGACTCCCTCCTCGGTGTCACGTCTTTCGAGCAGCTCGAGACACTTCATCTTGACTCCGCGGCCGGTCGGCAACGACTCGGTGTCACGGGCTGGCGCGACGCCCTCGCCCGCGCTGCCGACACACGCCGCCGTATCACAGCGACGCCAGTAGTTACTGTCCGAGACGTCGAGCACAAGGTGCGACTCCTTAAAGACGCCCGAGCAGCTGCTTCCCCCCTGGTCGTGGTCGCCGACGCTCTGACCGGAGCCGGGTTGCTGGCCGCAGTCTGCTCACCTCGGCGACGTGATGGAGTCTTCGTCGGGCTCGAGGCCGACGTGTGGACCTACAACGCCGGGGACACAGCAGCGCTCGACCGGTACGTCACGGCAGTGCAAACCGGACTTCCCGAGGGCAAGGAACCTAGGCGACCACTCCACTGGCCGTTGGTTTTTCCCGAAGTCTTCGCCGATGCTGCCGTGCCCGGCTTCGACGCCATCATCGGCAACCCTCCGTTCCTTGGCGGGCAAAAGATCTCGGGTGTCCTCGGTCACGACTATCTCGCATATCTGCAGACCTGGGATGGCCGAAGTGCAAAAGGAAGCTGCGATCTCGCGGCCCGTTTCCTGCTTCGGGCCGACGCGCTCCTAGGTCCTTGCGGTCAACTGGGTTACGTCACTACCAACACCCTGCTTGAGGGGGACACCCTGACCGTTGGTCTCCTTCAGCTGGAGGCACGCGGCTGGACCGTCCGGCGAGGCGTCAGTCCGCATCCATGGCCAAGCGCAAGCGCCAACCTGTCCATCATCGAAATATGGGCCNNGGAGAAGCCGTTCCGAAACTCGGTGTCGATCTACAGCCATACTTGCGGGAGACCGGTCGACCCCAGCCTCTCGATGAGAACGAGGGCATAGTGTTCGTAGGTTCCTACATACTCGGAATCGGATTCACCCTAGGCATCGAGGAAGCCAAGCGACTCATCGATGAGGACCCTCGCAACAATGATGTTCTCTTCCCCTATGTGATCGGTGCCGACATCAACCGGCGACCCGACATCTCGGGAAGCCGCTGGGTCATCAACTNNGGAATACGCGCCGCTAATAGACCGCGTGCGGCGGCTCGTGAAACCTGAACGCGACAGAAACAACCGGGCAGCGCGACGCGAGTATTGGTGGCGATACGCTGAGCGCGCTCCTGACCTCTACGAAACCATTGATGGGCTGGATCACGTCCTCGCGATATGCCGAGTGGGTGACGTGCTCCTGCCAGTTCGAGTGTCGACAGGAGCGGTCTTCTCGATAGAATGCGCTGTCTTCGCACTTGACGACTTCGCCAGTCTCGCGGTGCTTTCCGCGTCGGCTCACCAGGCGTGGGCCATCCGCTACACCTCCACAATGGAAACCCGCCTCCGGTATGCGCCTTCGGACGTGTTTCTCACTTTTCCTCGCCCGGCCGCGACAACCGAGCTAACCGAGCTGGGAGAAGCGCTTGACGCGCAACGCCGCGCCGTGATGCTCAGCCGAGCCCTAGGTCTGACGAAGCTCTACAACCAGGTCCACGACCCTACGATCGCTGACCCGGCAATCCTCCGGCTTCGCGATCTTCACGAGCAGATCGACCTGGCAGTTCTCGCGGCGTACGGCTGGCAGGACTTGGACCCGAATCTTGGGCATTATCCAACCAAAATTGGCATCCGATGGACTGTGTCACCGAGAGCTCGTTTCGAGCTATTGGACCGCCTCCTCGTCGAGAACCACCGCCGCGCGGGGAATACGTGATGCCGGGCTGGGTGCCCCGGAGGTGGTACGAGCGCTCGACCAATTCGGAGCGTCACATCCGCCAGGTGCCCTCACCAGCACACGCGGTCGAGGCCGTACAGTCGAGTGCGGGTGTATAGAGACCCAATGACGGAAACCGTGCCGGCTTACGACGTCCGAGCAAAACTCGAAGACATGCTGGAGCGAGAGCTTCTTGGTCCATGGGACGGGCCGCACGAGGAGCTCCCTGCCGGCACCACCCCGGGAGAGCGGTATCTGCTGGGCAAGCTCGTTCCCCGTCGAGCCGAAGCTGACGAACCCGTCAATGATCCCAACGAAGCGGCGGAGGACGATGATGTCGAGGATCGGCCCGAGCTGGTCGAGGAGGCAGGCCTCGGCTTTGATCCCGACGACACCGATGGCTCGCCGACACCGGCGGCGGTGCGCGGCAGAGCGATGGCCGCCTCGTCACTCGGTCTGGCCTTTGCCGTGCCACCGGAACTCGATCGGGTCTTGGTGACGGCGTCTTGGAGTCGCTACGAACGAGGACCATCAGAAAGGCAGATCACCGAGACCGGGCGACCTCGAACGACGTGGCGACGGGTCCCTGCTGGTGGACCCGTGGAGGTCCCAGTAGATGTCGAGGGCACCGGCTTCGCCGTCCCCGACNNGCGCGTCGTCGAGGTCTTCTTGCTGAACGCGCAGCCGGTACGAACCGAAACGCCTGACCGGGAACGCCTGTTCCAGGCCGGGCTGACCGTAACCGCCCTCGACGGCACCATGCCGATCTTCCTTGGCCACAATGACCCCGAGCTGCCAGAGGTACGTCGGGACACGGACGACGAGCTGCGGCTACTCGCTCTTCAACACCGATCGCAACGCCTGTACGCCACCGGCCGCCAATGCGCCGTCGACGCCGACGTGCGCGCAGACGAGGCCCGAGCTTGGCGGCTCTCGACAACGTGCTTCCCGACNNGGACACACCCGGGCTGCTGCTCGATATGGCACGCTTGGGCAGCCCAGAGCTCCAGCCGGACGATCTCGTGCGCGCCTTGCGCCCGCTTGTGGATGGCTACCGCAGCTGGCTTCATCAGCAGGCGGACCGCATCACCGCCGATCCGGAGATCTCTCGCTTCGCCGCGGTCGCTGGACCGGCTCTGCAGCGCGCCCACGACGTCGCCGATCGGTTAGAGCGAGCGATCGAGCTGCTGCGAGATAACGCACAAGCTCGGGAAGCATTCCGCTTCGCCAACCAGGCCATGGCAAGTCAGCGCGTACGTAGCGAGGTGGTCCGGTACCGGGCGTCCGATCCGTCTGCCGAACTCACGGGTCTGTTGGACATCCTGGATGTACCAGCCAACCGCAGTTGGCGGCCCTTTCAGCTGGCATTCGTCCTTCTATGCCTGCCCGGGCTCACTGACCCAGCGCACCCGGATGCTCATCGCGGGCCCTTGCTCGAGAGTGAGACACAGCTGTTGTTCTTTCCGACCGGGGGCGGCAAGACCGAGGCGTACCTCGGCCTCGCCGCTTACACGATCGCGATCCGACGGCTGCAGGGCATGGTCGGCCAAGGTGACGAGCTACGGGATGGGACCAACGGCGTTGCCGTTCTCATGCGTTACACGCTGCGCCTACTCACAGCCCAACAATTCCAGCGTGCGACTGCCCTCATCTGCGCCTGCGAGCTCCTGCGGCGAGAGCGTGTGGCGGCAGACGACCTTCGCTGGGGAACGACGCCCATACGGATCGGCCTGTGGGTCGGACTCGGGGTCACACCCAACACCTTCGATGACGCGTTGCGTCAGCTCGAGGACGCCACTGCGCGCTCCGGCGAAGGTCAAGTCGGCGGACTGCAGCAGTTCGCGTTGTGCCCGTGGTGCGGTACCGGAATCGGCCTCGGCCGCGACGGCCACCCTGACCGTCTCCATCGGCGCATACTGTTGTTCTGCGGTGACTCCGACGGACGGTGCCCCTTCAGCAGAGCCCAATCCGATGAGGGAATCCCGGCGCTCGTCGTCGACGAGGAGATCTACCGGCTCACTCCGGCGCTCTTGATCGGCACGGTGGACAAGTTCGCATCGGTGCCATGGCACTCGTCGACGGCGCACCTGTTCGGCCACGTGACCACCGCGTGCAGCCGACATGGTTACCGCCCTCCTGACACCGCCGAGTGGTGCAGAGACGGCGGACACCCTCGCACTGGGTCGCTTCCCGGCACACATCCTGCGGCGGTGCAACGGCTGCGGCCACCGGACCTGATCATCCAGGACGAGCTGCACCTGATCAGTGACGCCCTTGGCTCGATGGTGGGCCTGTACGAGACGCTCGTCGACCACCTATGCACCCGCGTACAGGAC
>PLIG01000186.1 GCA_003139255.1 Acidimicrobiaceae bacterium
ATCCCCGTGCCAAGTGCCATGGTCGCAACCGCGTGTACAAACCGCCGCGACGCGGCACTGTGCCTCAGTCTCAACATGACTCTCCTCCATCTCCCGGCCCGCGCGTCAGGCGCCAACCGTCCCACACAGCATCCTAGTAACATCCACCGCGGTTATTCCAGTGCCATTTGACCCAACATTTGGACCAAGGATATGCCCGCTAATCTCAACAACGACCCGACTGAGATCCCGCAGAGCACCTTCCGATCACTCACCGGGGGCTGACAAGAAAAAGGCCTTGAGCTGACTAAGCGGCCGGCGCAACCTGCGGCTGTTAGGCGGTCGAACCAGCTCCCGTGGTGAGCGGCGAGGTAGTACACGTAAGTACAGCACGTAAGTACACGTAGTTACTGCACGTAAGTACAGCCAGGGCCGCGATCGTGAGAAGCTCACCGATGAGCTCTTCGAAGTCGCTAAGGACCACCAGAGCGCACCGTCGCTTTCACGGGAGGAGGGCGCAGATGGACTACTCCGACTACGAGCAGCTGACCTTCGAGCGTCGCGAGCACGGTGTCTTGCTCATCACGTTGAACCGGCCAGAGAAGTACAACGCCGCTGACGAGACCATGCATCGTGAGCTTGCGAGGGTCTTCGTGGACGTCTCGCGCGACCCCGAGGCGCGCGTCGCCCTCGTCACAGGAGCCGGCAAGGCCTTCTCTGCGGGGGGCGACCTTGCGATGGTCGAGCGTTTGGCTGGCAACCACGACCGGGTTGCCCACATGCTCTCGGAGATGAGCGACCTCGTCTACCACGTGATCGACTGCGAGAAGCCAATCGTGTCAGCCATCAACGGCGTCGCCATCGGCGCCGGGCTCGTGGTGGCCCTGCTCGCCGACATCTCGATCTGTGCCGAGGACGCCCTCCTCGGCGACGGTCACGTGCGACTCGGCGTCGCCGCCGGCGACCACGCGGCGATCCTCTGGCCGCTGCTGGCAGGCATGGCGAAGGCCCGTTACTACCTGCTCACCGGAGAGATGCTCACTGGCAAGGAGGCCGAGCGCATAGGAATGGTCACGATGGCTGTACCTAAGGAGCGGGTGCTCGACGAAGCGATGGCGGTAGCAGGCAGGCTCGGGAACGGCTCGCAGCTAGCCATCAGGTGGACGAAGCGGGCGCTCAACAACTGGCTTAGGGCCGCCGGACCGATCTTCGACCAGTCAGCCGCTTACGAGATGCTGTGCTTCATGGGGCCTGACGTGCTCGAGGGGGTCGCTGCCTTGCGAGAGAAGCGCCCACCGCGCTTTCCTTCGGCTACCGATGTCCCCTGACCGCCCTGGCACGCTGACTCCTTGGCGGTTCTGATTGGCACTGTGGTGGGCGCCGGTTGAAGTGAAGGGCGCATACCAACCCCGCGAAATGTCGGAGTGCATCGGTTGCAACCCTACGAGCTTTCTCGCATGATGACACGGGCAGTCCAGGAGATCGAGAAGGAGATCCATCGATGAGCGTCTACAAAGTGATTGAGATCATCGGTACAAGCAACCAATCCTGGGAGGACGCCGCGTCCGCAGCGGTCAAGACTGCGCGCGAAACTCTCCGTGACCTCCGTGTCGCCGAGGTCGTCGAACAGGACATCGACCTCGGCGATGGCGACGCGATCACGTTCCGGACGAAGCTTCGAGTCTCGTTCAAGTACCAAACCGAGTGACATCCCCGCTCCTGCCTCGAGCACGCGGCCAATGACAGGCGCAACGCCACCGACGTAGAACCGCCAAGACAGCGAGGTCGACGACTCCCCTACAGTGCGGAGGATGCCGGATCGGCGGTTCCGCGGGCAGGGTGTGGTGCCATCGGTGTGGCGTTTTCTGATCGGACCGCCGCTACGAGTGCGAGAGGCGTCCAAGGAACAGATCACGCCGGTAGAGGGGCTGTCTGCGCTGTCACTCGACGCGTTGACGTCGGTCGCGTATGGACCAGAGGCGATCATCGTCGTTCTCGCGGTGGCAGGTGCCGGTGCGCTTCATCTGATACTCCCCATCACGGTCACGATCGTGGCGCTCTTGGCCATCTTGGTGTTCTCCTACCGTCAGGTAATCGATGCTTACCCGGGCGGCGGTGGCGCGTACGCCGTGTCTCGGGCCAATTTCGGCGCCGGCGTCAGCCTCCTAGCCGCCGCCGCACTCGTCGTCGACTACACGCTCACCGTGGCCGTCTCCATCACTGCCGGCGTCGGAGCGTTGACATCGGCCTTCCCGGGCTTGAGCTCAGCCACGGTTCCGATCTGCTTGGGAATTCTCGCCGTCGTCACGGTGCTCAACCTGCGAGGCCTGGGCGAGACGGCCCGCGCCTTCCTTCTGCCGACGATGGTGTTCATCGTCGGGTTGCTTGCCATCATCTGCACAGGCCTGGTCCACCCGCTGGCCTTGCACGCCCCGCAGCCTGGTCGGCCGCTACTGGCCACCCGCGCGTTGGAGACCGTGAGCGTGCTGCTGGTACTGAAGGCGTTTTCGGCCGGATGCAGCGCGCTTACCGGCGTCGAGGCGATCGCCAACGGGGTGCCGCTGTTCCGCCAGCCGCGGACGGTCCGAGCCAAACGGACCGAGCTGATGCTCGGGGGGATCCTCGGCACGATGCTGCTCGGCCTGGCAGTACTGGCCCGCCGGTGGAACATCGGACCTCGCTCCGGACAGACTGCCCTGAGTCAAATCATGGCCATCGCCGTCGGCCGGCACTGGGCTTACTACTTGGTGTCACTCACCATCACCCTCGTCCTGGCACTGGCTGCTAACACGTCGTTCGGCGGACTGCCGGTGTTGGCCAGCCTGTTGGCGAGGGACAATTATCTGCCGCATCTTTTCTCCCTGCGCGGCGATCGGCAGGTGTTCGCCAACGGCATCTGGGCATTGGCCATCCTGTCTGGGGCTCTGCTCGTTGCTGTGGGCGGGAACACCCTCTCGCTTATCCCCCTGTTCGCCATCGGCGTGTTTACCGGCTTTACGCTCTCCCAGGCTGGGCTGGTCGTGCATTGGTGGCGGGCTCGGCCGCCGCGTTGGCGGCATCGAGCTGCCATCAACGGCCTTGGCGCAATCGTCACCGCCGTGGCCACCGCTGTCTTCTTGGCCACCAAGTTCACCGAGGGCGCCTGGGTAGTCGTACTGGCCGTACCCGCCTTCATCGCCCTGTTCGTCCGGATCCACGCCTACTACGACCGGTCGGCGCGTGCCATCGAGCTGGGCCATGTGCCGGGCAAGCCACAAACCAAACGCACCGTGGTGGTCATCCCCGTGACGGGACTGTCCCGTCTGACTCAGTACGCGATCGGTGAGGCACTCTCGATCAGCCAGGAGGTGGTGGCCGTCAACGTGGTGCTCGACGACGCCGACCAGAGCGCCGAGCAGGCCGGCGATCTGCAGGAGCAGTGGGCTCGATGGAACCCCGGAGTTCCACTACGGGTTCTGAGTACCGAGTTCTCCTCGGTGGCTGGGCCGATCGCGAGGTTCATCGACGAGCTTCGCGAGCGTTACGACGGGCAGATTGTCGTGCTGATCCCCGTGGTTCTGCCCGACCGGCTGCGCTACAGCTTCCTGCACAACCACCTCGACCTGGTTCTCACCTCCGCTCTGCGGACTCGGGCCGACGTCGTCGTCGCCCGCGTCCCGATGCCGATACAGCTCGAGAGCGGTTGAGGTCGGGCGAGCACCACGCCGGCGCCACAAACCGCCGGCGCCACGTGTTCTCCGCCAGCACCTCTGATCATCCGAGTTCCTGTTTACCAAACGTTCACCCTTTGTTCGCGTTCCGTTCACCTTCAAATTGGCTGCAAATTACCTGACCCTGAAAAGCTTTGGATGAAGCTGGAACGCGGTCAGGGAGGTCAGGTGGAGGGCCCGGATGTTATTGGATCCCTAGGAGCCCCCGAAGGCATCGCAGCAAGCCTGGAAGTACCGCCAACTGGCCTGGTGGCTGCGGCAACAGTCAGCGATCTACTCAACGACGCGCCCCGCAGCAGATTCCACCGTCGCGCTGTCGTGATCTCCGGCATGGGTTTCTTCACCGATGCCTACGACCTGTTCGTGATCAGCACCGTGGCTGTTCTCGTAAAGACGCAGTGGCACCTCTCGACCACCCAAACCAGTTGGGTGCCCGGCTCAGCAATCCTGGCCGCTTTCATCGGGGCGTTCGTCTTTGGCCGGATTGCTGACGTGTTCGGGCGAAAGAGCGTCTACGCCGTGGTTGCGGCCATCATGATCGTCGGGGCTCTTGCTTCCGCGTTGGCTACCGATTTCGTGTGGTTGGTCGTCGCCCGATTCGTGCTCGGTCTGGGCATCGGCGGTGACTACCCGGTGTCGGCGGTCCTTATGAGTGAATATGCCAATCGAGATGACCGGGGTCGGCTGGTTGGCTTGGTCTTTTCCATGCAGGCCCTCGGTCTGATCGTGGGACCACTCGTAGGGCTCGTCCTCTTGTCCTCGGGCGTAAATCATGATCTCACCTGGCGCTTGATGCTGGGCCTGGGTGCCGTTCCCGCAGCCGCCGTCGTCTATCTCCGGGCGAAGATGCCTGAGTCGCCGCGCTTCCAGGCCCGGGTACAGGGGAAGCCCGACCATGCAGCTACCCAACTCTCCCTTTTCTCAGAGGGGGTCGTCGGCGCGTCAAATATCGCATCTCATGAAGGGCTTCATCGGATGCGACTGGTTCAGTTCCTTACGAACCGACACATGCTTCTGCTGCTAGCCGGCACGGCGGGGACGTGGTTCCTCTTTGACTACACCTACTACGGCAACACGTTGTCGCTGCCGGCCATCTTGAAAGCCGTGGATCCTCATGCGACGTTGATCGCAAAGCTCGCGTGGACTCTGGGCATCTTCATGCTCTTCGCCCTGCCCGGATACTTCCTCGCATTCTCGAAAATGGACCGGATCGGCCACCGTCGCCTCCAGTTGATCGGCTTTGGGATCACGGCCGCTGCGTTTCTTGCTCTGGGCGCGATCCCCGTCCTCACGACCGCGGTGGTGCCGTTCCTCCTCATCTTCGGGCTGAGCTACTTCTTCATCGAATTCGGACCGAATACCACAACCTTCGTTCTGCCGTCGGAGCTGTTCCCCGTGAGTATGCGCACGACCGGTCACGGAATCGCTGCTGGCATCGGCAAGCTCGGTGCGTTCATCGGCGTGTTCTTGGTACCAGAGCTCCAGAAGGACATCGGACTTCGGGGCATGCTTCTGGTCGCGGGCGCGTGCGCAGCCCTGGGCCATCTCCTCACCCGGGTGCTTCCTGAGCCTTCTCGCCGCAATCTGGAAGACATCTCCGGAGAGGATCATCAGTTCCCTCTTGCACTCGAACATGGATCCGTCGCTGTTGGCGAAGTAGTGCTAGGAACAGTCGAGCCGCGCACTGCACCGGCAATCCCGGAAGCAGTCTTGTAGCACCCTGTCCATAATCGCGACGTGCGTCCACCGCTCCGTCAGGTCCTCGAGTGCCCCCCGGGGAGGTTGGCTCGCCCTCAGTGTGGGCCAGCGAAGGCGAAAACTACCCGTGAGAATTGATCTTCTTCAGGAACGGCACCAGGTGATCGAAGAAGACGTTATGCGGGTAGGCACCGGCAGGGTCGTTGTGAGAGTACGTGCTCTGGCGGTTGACCAGCGTCAGGTTGCTCAGAGGTATGTGTGACTGTTCGGCCAGGATTCGCGCGTCCTCGAGTACGCTCGCCCCGCCTAGGCGCGCTCCAAAGGCGTAGATGAGCAGGCTCCTCGGGAGATCACGTCCCATGGTCGCGTCGACATCGAGCACGCTCTGGGCTGGATTTGCGTTCCCGTTGTCCACCGCCCCCGTGTCGTCGGTCAAGCGCTGCGGGAAGTACCACTCGGTGCCGTCGACGTTCTCCATCGGATACCCCGAGAACATCGTCGCGAAGCGCTTGATGGGGGTGAGAGCCCCTGTGCTGTCCCAGCCATGGACCGGGCCGCGCGCGGTGATGCCCTTGCCGAGATGCGCCTGGGCCGCGAGCAAACTTGACGGCGAGGTCGCCGCGTTGAGCGCGTAGCCATACTGGGCGAGGTTGGTGGCCGGCACCGAGGGCACAATGTCAGACGGCAGAATTCCCGAGGATTGACCCAGCGCAATCTCGTTCGGATAGAGCAGCGCAGTCAAAGATCCTGTGGCGTTGAACAGTCCCGAGTAGGGAGCCACGATCCCGCCGAAGGCCAGCCAAGGGTTAGCACCCGGGGCCTCGAGCGACTGCAGCTCCTGGGTCGCCTGCTGCGCGCTCAGCGCGCTCGGGAGGCTCCCACCATCGATGTAGACCAGGCCCGCCAGGTCATCAGCCCCCGCGCGGCCGTTGAAGTCCCAGGTCGCGTATGCCGTGACCACTGATCCACCGAGCGAGTGACCACCTAGCACGACCTTGCCGCCGAGCTTCTTCGCGGCCTCGATCACCCGGTGCAGGTCCTCGACCGCAACGTTCATTCCCCACTGGTTCGCGAACTCGACGCTCGAGTTCGAGATGAGTTGGAAGTGATGCTTGACGCTCGGGTTCTTGAGGTACCCGAGGTAGTAGTCGAACACCTGTGTCGCGGTGGCCTTACCCTCCTTGGCCAGGTTCAGCTCCGATTGGTCCTCGAGCAGGTTCTCTCGGCGCTCCACCGACCAGACTTGCCAGCCGCTGGTCTTCGAGACGATCCACTTGGCGAGTGGCACGAAGTAGGCGCTTCCCGCAGAGGTGCCCGGCTCCAGCACGAGTACGTTCTTCGCGTTGCTCGGCCCGACCCTGATCACACCAACCTTGTCGTACTTGGCTGGCGTGCCCGGAGCGGCGAAGCCGCGCATCCAGTTGACACCCAGAGGCGTCGCGGGAGAGCTTGCAGACGTCCCGCAGCCCGAGACGAGCGCCATCATGCNNATCCTCCCCTGTGCAACGACACCGAGTCATGTGTTCTTCACCATCGAACGGCGATGCCCATGAACTGAATTGAGTGCTCACGAACGTCGATCGCGAGTGACCGGAGTTACTGACCCGGAAGGTGGACGGCGAGCCAGCTGGTCCCCCGTGTGGTCTGGACGAGCCGATGCGATGTTCGTCGCGGCAGGAGGACCCAGTCGCCGGGTTTCAAGGAGAGCCTCTCGCCGTTCACCTCGAGTTCGGCAGCGCCTCTCAGCACTACGACCCATTCGTCGTGGTCCTGGTCATATTCGAACGGCTCATCGAGCTCGCCGCTCAGGATCTGTTCGATGACCGTTTCGCCCACGTGGACGATTTGCTCGACCCGTTCGCCCCTCATAGGAGTGTCCGAGCCGCTCGAAAGCCGACCACGTGAAGGAGAACACATCGATGAAGTTTACGTCGCGGCCCTAGGAGCGTCCTCAGGATGGGGAGACGGCACGGATCGACCGGGCCACGCGACCAGCACCTGATATCGCGATGACCAGACCGGCCAGCATCAAGAGACCGACAATGATCATGGCCAGTGGAGCCGTTGAGCCGATGGCTCCGAACACGTCCGCAGAGAAAAAACGGGGCGCGTCGGTCGCAACGGCACCCCACCAGACCAGCGTACCGCCGATGATCGCGATAATTGCCAACGTCACAAGCAGCGCCAGCAGACCTTCAAGGCGCAGGACTCGAGGTGAGAGCTGGAGACGACGCGCAGCGGCGACGGCTGCAGCAGTGCAGCTCCCGATGGCGGCTGCGATCACTAGAGCCCATAAGACGAGCACCCCATGTGGCCACCATCCGCCGTTGTGCTGCTGAGACCCGATGTGGTGTGCCCACGCGATCACGCCGATGCTCATGAGAAACGCCGTCGAGGAGACGACCAGCGCCCGCAAGACGGGGCGGCGTACCTGAGTCCAACCTCCCTCTCGGACGAAGCGTGTGAATGCGGGCAGCGTGACGGCCCCGGCCACGAGGACGACGACAGCGCCGACACCGCCCGCCCACGCAACGGTGTGATATGCGCCCCCAGGAAGCCACCGCTCTCCCTGGGGCATGGCGGCATCCCAGTGCTCGGCGAACTTGGCAAAACCTCCACTGGCTATGACGAACAACGCCCACGCGCACAAGACGAGTAACGACCCTGCCCGCACCTGCTCGCCCGGGTGGCTGCCGCTGGCTTCGAGGCCAATCTCGCGCAGGTGCTCGGAGATTCCGGAACACACGATACCGAGCTTGTCGCGAAGCGGGACTCTTTCTCCAGCAAATGTGTCCTCCATGAGTGCCACGAGCTCGTCGCCGTATCGAGACCGCCAGGCCGGTGAGTACCACTGAAGGAGGCGTTCGAATTGCGTGGCGCTCATCGTGCCCACCCGAGATGCCCTTGTGTGCCCGACGGGGCGACACGACTCATGAGCACGAGGCCGAGCCGGGCGGCTCCCTCGTTGGCGATCACCTGCATCTCCCTCACAGCGCACGACAGGGCAGCGCGGCCGCCAGCAGTGATCCTGTATGGGCGGCGCCGATCGTCGCCCTCCGTGGGCTCGATCAAGCCTCGTTCCTCCAGGCGGGTGATTGCGCCGTACAGAGTGCCCGGACCGAGGGTCACAGCGGCGAACGCCTCGATGTCCTTAGCGAGTGCATACCCGTGCTTCGCACCAGACGCGAGACTCGTGAGGATGAGGACACTCGGTTCGTTCGCTCGATCGAGCCCCTTGGTGGACTTCGCACCTCTGCGTGACACGCGACACACCTTACTACGTCACACGTAGTAGAGTCCAACCAGTAGTCGGTTCGTGGGTTGGAGTCGAGCCATAGCATTCGGGAATGGCCCTCAACATCACCGTTGTCGACGCCTTCACCGACCGGGCTTTCAGCGGCAATCCCGCGGCGGTCACCGTGATCGACGCCTTTCCCGAGGACGCCCGCATGCAGGCAGTGGCAAGCGAGATGAACCTTGCCGAAACAGCCTTCGTGGTGCCCCGAGACGACGATCACGATCTGCGCTGGTTCACGCCTTCTATGGAGGTTGACCTGTGCGGTCACGCCACCTTGGCGGCGGCACACCGGCTCGGTGGTAACGCACGCTTCCATACGCGCAGCGGCGTCCTCACATGCACCCTCGCCGACAACGGCGTTGTCGAAATGGACTTCCCCGCCGATGTGCCGGTGGAGGCAGAACCGCCTCGGAACCTCGACATACCAGGTATCTGCTGGTACGGACTCGGGAAGTTCGACGCCCTCGTCGTAGTAGACGACACGGCCCCGCTACGACGCCTTCGACCCGACCTGGCCAAGCTTGCTCAGCTCNNGCTCGGATCTCGTGCCGTCATCGTCACCGCGCCCGGTGACCGGGTCGGCGTCGATTGCGTGAGCCGGGTGTTCGCGCCGAACACCGGCATCCCCGAGGACCCGGTGACCGGGTCGGCCCACTGTACGCTCGCCTGCTACTGGGGCGAGCGCCTCAGCCGGGATGTGCTCGTGGGCGAGCAGGCGTCACCGCGCGGTGGCGTGGTCCACATGCGTCGCTCCGGTGACCGGGTGGTCCTCGGCGGCCAAGCGGTGACCGTGGCCCAGGTCAGACTCCTCGCCTGATCGTGCTACCCACAAGAGGCGAGAAGCAGCCAAACTGCTGTTCCACTCTGTCCACGAACGGGTGAGATGTCAGGACTTGGTGGCCTGAGCCTTCGACCTCAGGTTGGCGAGGGTCGCACGAATACCTTCGAGATTGTGCTCGCGCCGATCTCGGACGCCGAGGACGACGTCACTGAGTCGACGCATCCCAGCTGGTCGCTTATCCGTCCATCGCTCGTTCACGATGCAACCGTCACCGGCGCGCTCGAAGGAATAGGACCACTCCGACACCGTCATGCCCAGGTACTTGACACTGAACGCGAACTGATGCCCGGGATCCGCTTGGCTGATGGTGCACACTGTCCTCCAGCGGCGCACACCCTTGTGGTTGCTGCCCTTGAACCGAGCGCCCACAGCTGGGCCCGTCGCTTCGCCCAGCCATCGCCCGCCGACGTTCTCCGGGCTCCATTCCCCCATCCGTGTGAGGTCCGTCACCATCGCATAGACGGCCATTGGATCGGCGTCGATGATCACGCTCTCCTCGACATGGCTCATACCAATCCATCATCCTGCGGCACCGCAATCAACACAAGCTGACGAGGGTCCGGGCTCCGCCCCGTTTCTCACCGTCAGCGCGATACTTCGGACGAGGTGACAACCATGCGATCCTCGCTCCGTTTCGTGGAACCTATTGTCGGCGCGCTCGTCTTGATGAATACCCTGACCGCTTGTGGAGGTACCGTCGGGACGACAACTCCGCGTTCGACAACGAGCATGACCGCGTCGATAACACTTGACGCCGACGGATTGGGCATCGTACGGGTCGACGAGACCCAGGCTGGCGTGGTGACCACGATGACTCAGTCGCTCGGCCCACCTAGCGACACAACCGCCGGGGCCTGCCACGGCAGGACCGAAGTCGAGTGGCACGACTTGTCCTTGGAGTTCTCCAGCGGCGTCCTCGCCGGGTACCGCTACCCTCGAGGAGGGCTCGCAGCTGTCGGAACCTTGAACCGACCCGGTGGTCCCTCAAATCCCTCACTCAAGACGGCCGCGGGCGTCACACTCGGGATGACACTGGCCGAAGTGCGTCCGCATTACGCCCCTAATGAATTCAGCGAAGAACAAGGTGGATCGATCTCCGTACCCGGGGCCGCCACCGGGGATCGGCTGTTCCTCCTATTCGGCCGAAACGTCCCGTCCACGCCGCTCGTCGAGGTCAAGGGGGGCGAACCGTGTAGGGACATCTGAACCAACCCACGCGCAGTCAGCTTCCAACGAAGTGGTATGTGGTCACATACGATCAATGACGGGTGCAGTGGAAGAGTCGAGAAGCAAGGCTGAGCTGCACGTCTCGAGGAAGCACGGACTGGGCGCAACGGGGCTTGAATTCAGGACGTGGGCGACATCTGTCTCCCATGTCTCGCGACATCACACGGTGGGCGCAGCAGGACTCGAACCTGTGACCTCAGCCGTGTGAAGGCTGCGCTCTAACCAACTGAGCTATGCGCCCGCCCGAGCGATGCTACCCGCGCCCGAGAGCAGCCACGATGTGATCAAGAGCCGATCGGAGCCAATTCGTCGAAACCGATCGCCCCCTCCAGGGCTGCCGCCGATCGGATCACCACCAAGTCCGCGTGCTGGGGACCCACCAACTGCAAGCCCACCGGTAGCCCGCCCGAGCTCAGCCCGACGCAAACCGATGCGGCAGGTGAACGGGTCATGTTGAAGGGATAGGTGAAGCGCACCCAATTGGCGTCCACCTCACCGTTGATGATGCCCGATCCGTCGAGCGCGCGCGGGGGTGGCGGGCCCGCGCAGGTAGGGGTCACGAGCAATCTCACCTCTCGGAACAGCTCCACGAGACGCAGGTTGAGCCGATGACACGAATCAAGAGCCTCTATGACATCGACCGGTGAGACGTTCTCTACCGCCCAGTCGAGCTGGGCGGCGAGCAGCGGGTCCACCTTCTCCCACGCATCCGTCCCGCGATAGCGCCCCAGGGTGCGCAAGTTGTGGGCAAGCACGAGCATGAGCCAATCGCGCACCGGGTCCTCGTCAAAGACCGACTCGACCTCGACGACCTCGGTCCCGAGCGACCCGAGCACCTCCATGGCACGCCCACAAAGAGTGAGCACCTCCTTGTCGACCGGCGCGTAACCGAGCGTGGGAGACCACGCGATCTTGGTCGGCACCTTGGCGTCCTCCAGCGCGGCGAGCCACGACGCCTCGGGGCGAGGTAGCGAGGAAAGATCGGTGGGATCTGGGCCGACTACGACGTCGAGCGCGCTCACCACGTCGGCCATACGCCGGGCCATGGGCGCCTTCGTGGAAAGCAGATGCCATCCGGGCGGCTCCCTACCGCCTGAGGGCACCCTCCCCAGTGAGGGCTTCACTCCCGAGAGCCCGCAGCACGAGGACGGGATGCGCACCGAACCGCCCCCGTCCGAACCCGTCGCCAGTGGCACCATGCCCGCGGCCAGTGCCG
Organism: Acidimicrobiaceae bacterium; assembly: GCA_003139255.1. Lineage (GTDB taxonomy): Bacteria > Actinomycetota > Acidimicrobiia > Acidimicrobiales > UBA8190 > Bog-564. The sequence goes on from PLIG01000186.1 coordinate 11,970, forward strand.
CCGCGCTGCCACCCGACGATCCCCCAACACTGTTCTCGGTGTTCCAGGGGTTAGAGGTGGCCCCGAAGACCATGTTGACGGTGTCGGCCTTCCATCCGAGCTCGGGAGTGTTCGTCTTTCCGACAACGACGCAACCCGCCGCCTTCAGCCGGGCGACAAAGGGCGAGTCGGTTGTGACAGCAGCACCGCCGGCGAAGATGGCCGAGCCCTGTGAAGTCACGTAGCCCGCCGCGTCCTCCAGGTCCTTCACGCCGATGGGTATTCCCGCCAGCACCCCCGGATCATCCCCGGCTGCAACCGTTTCGTCGACGCGACCGGCGGCCTCGAGCGCCGCTTCTGCGTCGACGGCGACAAAAGCGTTCAGCACCGGATTCAGCGTCTCTATGCGTTCGAGGGCATGTGCCACCACCTCGCGCGCAGACAATTCGCCGGAGCGCACCTCACCTGCCAGCTCTGACAACGACATCGTGCGAAAGTCCACGGCCCTCGCGTATCACGTCGGCACCATCCGCTGCAGCAAAGGAGGCTGAGCCGGCCCAACAGCCGGTCAGGACGCCTCTGGGCAAGCTGGCCCGACAGGGCGCCTTCGCGGCCTTAGTAACCTGGTGCGATGAGCGGGGAAGAGCCCGGCACTACCGACGAGTCCGTGCCGAAGCTGACTATCGGGCAGCGGGTCTTGGCCTCGCTGCCCAACCTGGAGCGACAGAGATCCGGCGTCAAAGGACGCGCCGCTTCTGGCGCGGACACGAGAACCTCCGAGGTCACCCCGATCGACGAGAAACGAGACCGCTCGGCGGCCTTCGAAAAGGCGATCGAGCCCGACGAGGTCATATCGCCCGGAGATGACGCACAGGCGGGCTCGGGAACACGTCCGGGCCGGCTGCGCGACATGTTCTTGAAGCCTTCACCTGCCGGCCAGGGTGCACGCAAGAAAGACCCCACGTCGAAGATGAGCAACGAGGAGCTCACTCACGTGATCAAGCGGCTAGACGACCGCGAGCGCTTCTATGCGTTGTTCGCGGGTCCGCTCGGAGCTGCGATAGGCATCGTGCTCACGGCGGGCCCCATCCACTACAACCCGGCGGTGGGCCACAAGGGCCACACAGCCGAGAACCTCATCTTGTTCGAGGGTGTGACCCGCGTCGTGCTCGGTGGGGTCGTCGTGCTCACCGCTCTCACTCGGCGCCGCTCCCTCGTGGGGTTCACCCTCCTGTTCTTTGGCACGACCGTGTTGCCCTACGGGGTCCTGTTCTGGGGCCTGGGGGGATGGATGGTCTGGCGGGTGTTCCGTTACCAGAAGGTCCTCACCGCCCGAGGTGTCGGGCCTCAGCGAGGAGGGGCGCGAGGGGGCCGACGCTCGACGCAGAACCCTCGAGGAGCAGCACGTACCGGAGCGACCGATGCTCGAGACCGTGCCCGTGAGCGCAAAGCCGCGGGGCGCGACAGAGCAAGAGGCAGAAAGAAGCCCGAACCCATCGGACCACCTCCCTCGAAGCGCTACACCCCGCCGAAGCCCACCCGCCCACGTCCATCAGCCCCCTCCTGACGAGCGCGTAGGTCAAGCAGCGGGCGTCTCGCCGGGTGCGCCGTCGACGAGCAAGGCCGAGCGAAGCAAACGAAGGATCTCCTGGCGGCGCCGGACGAGTGAGCGCGCGGTGGGCTCCTCCCCCAGCGCGCGTAGCACCTCCACCTCGGTGACCATTCCGACCACGGTGGAGTAGATGGCGAGGAGAAGCAGTCGCGGCTCGTGCCTACGCACGTTCCCCGAGTCCATCTCCGACTCGAGGAACGCCGAGGCCCGAGCGACGAGCGGCTCCAGTGCCTGAGTCAGCCGGGTCGCGGCCGGTGGGCCGAGCCTGCCCGCCTCGCGCACGAGACCGAGTAGCTCGGGCCTGCGCGCGGCCACGCGAAACACCGAGCGGACCACGGCCTCCACCCGTGCCCAGCCGCTGCCGGCGCGCGCCAGCGAGTCTTCTAGAGCTTCGGCGAGTTCGGCTGCCGAGCGGTCGATGAGCGCCTCGAGCAAAGCCTCCTTCGACGGGAACCAATAGAGGATGGACTGCTTGCGCAGCCCCAGCCCCTCGGCCAGCGCGTCCAGCGATGTGACCTCGTACCCGCGCGACCCGAAGGAGCTGAGAGCCGTGTCGAGTATCCGATCGGCGGTGCCGCCAGGCGCGCGTCGGCCGACCCTCGGGGTCCCCGCGCGACTGCTTGTCGACCCGCTCATCTACCATATGGTAGACAAGTGCGGTGCCTGAGGAGGAATTCGTGCCCAACGCGACCCAGCTGGCCCCCCGAGCACACCCGTTGCCGTCGCTCGCCTCGGCACTCGCGCGACGGCGCATCTTGGTCACCGGGGCGACGGGTTTTCTCGGGACCGCGCTCGTCGAGCGCCTGCTTCGAAGCGTCCCCGACTGCTCGGTGGTGGTGCTCGTTCGCCCGGGCCGGCGGGCCTCCGCAGCAGCACGCACCCAGCGCGAGATCCTGCGAAACGACTGCTTCGACAGGCTGCGAGCCGAGCTCGGCGACAGCTTCGACGAAGTAGTCGCCAGGCGGTTGGTCGCGCTCGCAGGCGACGTGAGCAAAGACGGTCTGGGACTCGACGACGAGGGGCGCCGACTGCTCGCAATGTGTGACGTGGTAGTGCACTGCGCCGCCACCGTCGCCTTCGACGCCCCCCTCGACACAACGGTCGAGGTCAACCTCCTAGGTCCCTCGCGCATTGCAGCCGCAATCGAAGAGGCCGTCGACTCGAGACGGCAGGAACAACCAGACCGGGAGCCCACGCATCTCGTCACCGTCTCGACTGCCTATGTTGCGGGCACGCATCAAGGTGACGCCACCGAGACGCTCGCCACAGATGCGCAACGCTCGCGTGCCCGGGCCCACACTCACACCACTGTCACCACGGAGGTCGACATCGACGCCGAGGTGGAGTTCGCTCGTCGCCTACGCGCGGACCTCGAAGCCGAGTCGCGCCGACCCGCGCTCTTGAAGCGCTTCACCAGCGCTGCCCGCGCAGAGCTCGGCTCAGCGGGAACCCATCTTCTCGCCGAGCGCTCGGAGAAGCTGCGCGACGAGTGGGTGCGAAACGAGCTCGTCGAAGCCGGGCGCGCCCGCTCCCAGTCACTCGGCTGGCCGGACGCCTACGCCTTCACGAAAGCCCTGGGCGAGCGCCTGCTCGTCACCACTCACGCCACGGTGCCCACCACGGTGGTGCGGCCGTCGATCATCGAGTCGGCGCTCGCCGAGCCGCGCCCTGGTTGGATCCGCGGCTTTCGCATGGCAGAGCCGATCATCATCTCCTACGCGCGCGGCCTGCTCAAGGAATTCCCCGGCATACCCGAGGGGGTCGTCGACGTGATCCCTGTGGACTTCGTCGTCGCGGCCATAATCGCCATCGCGGCCGCCGGGCCCGACCCTGCGCGACCGAGCGTCTACCACGTCGCCTCCAGCGTGCAAAACCCGCTTCGCTACGGCCAGCTCCAAGAGCTCGTCCAGTCCTGGTTCACGTCGCACCCTCTCTACGACTCACACGGCCAACCGATCGTGACCCCCGACTGGTCCTTCCCCGGGCGCGGCCGCGTCCAGGGACAGCTCCAGCGAGCAAAGCGCGTGTTGACGCTCGTGGAGCGCCTTCTCAGCTCCTTGCCCGTGCGCGGCGAGCGCGCCGAGCTCGCAACGCGAGTAGAGGAACGGCGCTCGCAGGTCGAACGGGCGTTCGGCTACGTGGAGCTCTACGGCGCGTACGCCGAGACCGAGGCCCACTTTCGAGTCGACCAGCTGTTGGCATTGTGGGAGCGCCTCTCCGATGAAGACCGCCACCGCTTCTGCTTCGACCCGGCCGTGATCGA
>PLIG01000146.1 GCA_003139255.1 Acidimicrobiaceae bacterium
GCAGGCTCACCGATTTCGGCGCTCCTAAGACATCATCTGGTACTACTGTATTCTTGTGACCAGGCGTGCCGCCATCTACTGCCGTGTCTCCGTCGACCGTGACAAGGACAAGGCGACCATCGAACGTCAGGAAGCTGAGTGTCGTGCTCTGGCTGCGGCCAAGGGGTTCGATGAGATCGAGGTCTTCACGGATCGGAACCTCTCTGCTTTCAAGCGTGGTGTCGTCCGGCCTGACTATGACCGCCTGAAGGCTCGTGTGGCTGAGGGCGAGTTCAGTGCTGTATTCGCCTACCGATTGGATCGGCTCAGCCGGTCACTGTCCGAAGCTCTGAAACTGATCGAACTGCTAGATGACCACGGTACCGGTCTTGTGATGGTGAACGGCGATGTTGACACCACCGGTCGCATGGGTCGAGCCTTCTTCCAGATATCGGCAATCTTCGCAGAGCTTGAGGCGGCCACGACCTCTGAGCGACTGAAGGACTTCAACAAGGACGCTGCCGCCAAGGGTCAGATGCCCACAGGTGGTCGCCGCTGCTACGGCTACGTCGGCAAGGGTGAGGAGCGTGGTCTGATCATTACTGAAGAAGCTGACCACCTTCGTGCGGCTGCGCAGGACATCCGAGACGGCTACTCGCTCCGTGAGACCACAAGGCGAATGAACGAACGAGGCAGTCGGACCACGATGGGCAATGAGTGGTCTCCGAGGTCGCTCATCAATTGTCTGAAGTCTCCTCGGCTGCGTGGCAAGCGCATTCACCTCGGCCAAGTGACCGATGCCGAGAGCGACTGGGAGCCGATCTTCAGCGAAGACGAGCAACTCGACCTGATCCACCGGATCAACAAGGCTGGTGACACCTACCGTGAGTCGGCTCAGCGACGAGGCAATTCGCATCTACTGACCGGTCTAGCGATCTGCGGCACTTGTGGTTGTCGTCTGGGCTACGCCAGATTCAAGAAGCCAGGGAGCGAGATCGTGCGTGCTCGGTATGCGTGCAAGCGTGCGCCTGGCTCACTGGCCTGCGGCAAGGTTGGTGTCGATGAAGCCAGGCTTGACAAGTACGTCGTCGCCAGCGTCCGTGAGTTTGGGCATCTGTTCGTGGTGCAGGCTGAGGTTCGCAGGCGTGCACTGGAAGACCAGATGTCTCAGGATGAGGCTGATCTGGCCACCAACGAGCAGACCTTGGCCGACCTCACGAGAGATCGTTACGCACCCGACTCGCCGCTCACTGACGATCTGTATGCCGAACTGCGAGCACCTCTGGTGGCTCGTATCGAAGCACTGAAGGACGCTCTGAGCCGACCTCGTGCAGAACTGGCGAAGCTGCCGGAGCCTTCGTGGATTCGTGGACCACTGTCGAAGCTTCCTGAAGGCGTACAGAGTCGTGAGTACCTGCGGAGGTACCTAGAGGCTGTCGAGGTCATGCCAGCACGTCACCGTGGCGGTCGCTTCGAAGGGGGGAGGGTCAAGCTTCACTGGATCGGCGGTCAGGTCACCACTGATGCCGACCTTGGCATAGTCGAGTATGCCGCTGAGATTGGTGTCTTGTAGCTGAGTTTTAACCAGATCTTGTGGATGCACCACCTGACCTCGGACGTGTCGAGCTTGTCGTAAGCACCTTGAGAAGCGTTCTCCCACTCTGAGTTTCGACTCATGTGGAGGTCGATCTATGCCGATGAGGGATTGAAGCACTCGAACATTCCGCCCATGGCCGTTGAGGGTCTGTCGTTCACGGGCCAACGGGAGTGCATGGTAATCCTCGAATCGTTGACATCATACGAAGGGCGCACGACTGACACCGACCTCCGAGGGACTTTCGACCTCACCATTGTCGGCATGACTTCAGAGTTGGACCAGGTGCGCTCACTCATCGCAGGACTAGAGGCGAAGGCGTCGAAGCGTCAATTGTTGGTCAAGGGTCTAGAGGGACCGTACAAGTTGACCGACATGGCCGACCGTCGTGCGTGGCTCAGACTGTGGGTTAGCCGTGTGTGGATCGACGGAGCCGTCCGACGTGGGGCCGGTTGGGATCCTCAGCGTGTGCGCATCGAATGGACACAGGGCGAGTACGAGCCGACCGAAGAGTCAGCGAGTGACGCTGGTATCGCAGCATGGCAGGCACTTGCTTGAGTGAGACCGGTCGGGAAGGTTTCGGGGGTGTCTTCACCTGCCGAGGTCGCTACAGCCGATTGCAACAATGCAATCGGAAAAGAGAGAAAAGGGACAACATGAGAGGCGGCAAGATTCAGAAGGGAATAGTGGGCCTGGCAGTCGTGGCAATCGCAGGACTCACGGTGTCGGCATGTGGGTCAGGTTCATCGGCCAAGCCAGCAGCGAAGGCGTCAGCACCAGTGACGGCTAGGGCACCGGCACCGACGACTACTGTGGCACCCGCACCCGCACCCGCACCCGCACCGACCACCAGAGCACCAGCGCCCACCACGCTAAGCTGTGCAGAGTTGTTCGCTAATCCTGCGTACCAGAACTTGTCGAGTCCTTCGGCTCAGGTTGACACGCTGGTTGCCAATGCGTGCACGCCATCAGAGTTGCAAGTCGAAGTCACGCAGTACATCGGTGCTCAGTACGTGGCAATGGCACCTGGCTTCACTCAAGAGCTAGTCGGCAAGATCTGCCCCGTAAATCCCGGCACGAAGCTGTGTGTTGGATGGAGTGCATCATGAGTGCCCGCAAGATTCAGAAGGGCAACAAGAAGGGACGGGTCATCGCCATTGCCGCAGTGATCGCAGCCCTTGGGCTGACCTTCGCTGCGTGTGGCAGCGGCGGGAGCACGTCGGGCAATGGCACTATCACGATTCCGTCATCGTCACAGGCTAGCCGTGTCACCACTGCCAGGGCTACGTGCGAGCGTGCCATTCGGTCAGACGCACCAGTGACACAAGCGACCATCACTGCCTGCAACATAGCCAACTACCCCGTCGAGACTGCGTGTCCGTCCGGTCCATCAGTGTGGCAGGCAAGTGTCGGTCAGATAGGCGACCCCGTGCTGCTACGGCTAGGACACCAGCCCGAGGTCTACGTTGCATCGACCACGGCTAACCCCAACCCTGCGAACGAGTTCGATGTAGAGGATTCCGCAAGGCTCTGCGGTACCCCGATGGATACGACTGGTGTCCTCACGCCGCCATCGCCGCCACTGACTCCTGCACAAGTGCGAGCGCTAGCGCCATGAGCGGGGGGCGCTGACGGGCTTTCTGGTCAGTACGGCTGCACCTCTGAGCGCAGTGCGGCTTGCAGCTTCTTCCGCTCCCGCTTGTCACCAGCGAAGGTGACGTACTTGCGCTTAGCGGACCGGACGATGACCTCAGCGCCTTGGTCGATGACATTCTGCCTGGTTGTTCCACGGAGCCGCAGACTGCGCTCGCTAATGCTCTTACCGTCCGTCAGCTTGAAGTTCTCGACGGATCGGGTGTTAGGAAGTCTCAACCAGTTGCAGGACTGGTAGACGGTACCCATCTCGCCAGCCTCAGGATCGGCATAGGCGTAGAAGATGCGCCAATCATGCTCTTCGGCAGCGAGCTTGATGGCTCGTCAGATCAGGAAGCTCGCTGCGTTTTCTGGTGCATCCGGTACGCAGGCGCCACGTTCGAGGCAGATGGCTAGATGACGGTTCTCTTGAACGCAGATGTCTCGGGACTGTGCGCTCATCGTCCAGCCGAAGACAGCCACCGTGCCTGCCGCCGACGTGGCCTAGATCTCGGTTGCCGCTGGTGTCGTTACCGCCGCCATCAATCTGCTTCGTCCCATCGTCGGAGCCAAGCTCGCAGTGATCCGCAAGCACTAAGCCGTCATGCGCTGGGCGATGATCGTGGAGAAGATCCCCGATGAAGTTCAGATGTCGACTGTATGGTCATCAGTTCCAGATAGACGCTTGGAGACATCTGGTGACGTTTGTGTGTGCCTGGGAGATTGTTGCCCTAACCACTCGGAAGCCTCCGACAGTGAGCGCACTCTGCAAACGGCACAAGGGTCTGCCATTCCTCATCATGGGCGGCTTGGCACTGCATTTCTGGTTGTTCTGAAATGTCCGTATAGACGCTGTTTAGCCCCCAAAAAGGGCTGGGAGCACCGTACCTACCCCGTTAGTAAGCACAGGTGACACAAAGTGCCTCTGACCAGGGATTATGTGATTTGGAGTGTTGCCGACAAAAACATGGTCTGACCAGGGCTTTTATCAATCGTGCGATTTGGCACGGTGCACCAGATTCTCGATCTAGCAGCAGCGTCCTGATTCCCCAGTCCTCGGGGTCGAATCAGGGCGCTGTTTGCTGTTCTTTAAGAATCAGGTAAATGGTGGTGATCTCATCCTGTCCGATCCTGTCATCCGGCTGACTAATCACCGCCGGGACTACTAGGACTCAGGAGAGAGCCATAAGTACATACGCTTCATCGTTACAGACCGACTTAGGTCATCTAGCTCCTTACCACCCATATACCCCACAGGTACCACATGTGCCTCAGGGGGTTAGAGGGACCAGAGCAGCTACTAGACCTACCATCTTCAGTAGACAGCACTTGGTATGCCCTACACCCAGGTTGCTAGCTAGGAGAGTGGACAGAGAGACAGGGGAGATTACTGATACACCTCGTATGGTATGGAGTAAGTACCTAGGGCAGCAGGTACCAGCTAGGTGTCAATCGAACTCTTGTCCGGTGTGTGTGATCCTGAATGCCAAGAGCAAGGCATGGACCATCTACAAGAAGGGCAGACCTACTCACACCATGCGACTTGGTCTGGTAGGTGATGATCTACCAACGATCAGTAAGCAGATGGAAAGGCTACGAGGACAGATCCGTAAGGTCTATCCGACCTTCGAGTGGTTGTGGTGTGTGGAGACCAATCCGCAGGGGACAGGGAATCATGTCCACGCATACCTCCATGTCGCTGATGACACGTTCAACCCGAAGCTGGTTGAGCACCTGTGGTCTGCTGACATGCACGTGCAGAGGACACCAGCTAGATCCACGGTCAACTACTACGGCTACCAGTTTAAGTCTCTGGCGGATCCTGAGGAAGCTCCTAAGTTCTTAGCGCTGAATGGCACACCGTCGAAGCAGTACATCGAGCACCACAGCCGAGGGTTCTTCAGATGAGTATCTACTTAGAGAGACATGGTGTATCTACTTACACGGGTTTACTTGTATCAACCCCAAACTAATCTGGGAATTGGGGAATGAACCAGAGGGTACCGGCGTTGAATATAGTAGAAGGGATGTTCAGATCGAGTGTCCCGGTTAGAGAAAGGCAATACCAATGGAAACACCAACAGAAAGGAAGCGCCCGGCTCGGAAGAGGGTGCCAGGAGGCAAGACAAGTTACCGCCCGCTCCGAATGAAGCCCGATGGAGAAATCTACTTGGCTCCATCGGAACCAGTGGAAGCAGAGACCCGCTCGGAGACGAGCGTCGTCAGCTTCGGGGATTTTGTCCCACGCTGCATCTGAGACTGAGGGAGGCGACCACACCTGCCGTGGTCGTCTCACCCGGTAGCAGATCCACGAGTCGTGCGGTGCGCTCAGTGCTGCTGAGTGCTCGTTCCATGGCGTGGAGCCGGAAGGTGGGATCGAGCCTGTGCCAGTCCCACACACCGTGCTTGTGAGCGCAGGCGACCGTGATGTCACTGAAGAAGATCTGAGTGATGAGCCGCTTGTCGTCAGAGGGCATGTCGGACCAGTTGTCCGCTACAGGCCCACCGAGTCTGTTGAGAGCCGACGTACCACGAAGTCCGGTGAGTTGACTGATACGACCGTCGATCCGCTCAGTGAGCATCCTCGTGTTCTTCCTGAAGGTGGCGAGATCGATCTCGTTGTCGGTGAAGAGTGTGGCCCATTCAGCCTTCTTGGCTTCGTCGGCAGCATTGGACATGACGAGAGCTTCGACCTCACTTGCCTCGCTAGCCTCGTCGGCACGGATGATGTCACGCATACCAGGAAGGTCGGCAAGCCAGAGCACGAGATCGAATACCCATTCTTCGGTCTTCGGTGCATTGATGCTGACCTTGGCGCATCCACCAGCATCACGACGACAGCCGTAGTTCCTGACACCCTTGTTGGAGACGGCATTGAGGAACCGACCGCACTCACCGCACTTCAGCACGGCTCGCAGTGGATAGTCATGCGAAGCTCGTGGTTGCCGATGCGATGGATTGGTCAGGATGTCGGTCACGTGTTGCCAGGTCGCTCGATTAAGGATCGGTTCCCACGCAGCCTTACCGATGATCTCGCCACGGCAAGCGCAGTTACAGCGCTAGCGGAGCTTTGAGTACGAGCGGGCGGCTCGGTCGGACCAGCACCACACCGGGACATTGCCCCACAGACCGCCCTGAGCATCGTACATTGCCCACCATTGGGCGATGGTGATATCGAGTTGCTGCCAGACTCACGAGGGACATAACTGATGGAGACCTCTCATATCTAGAGACTCTTCTCAAACCCTCTCCTTCCCAGTCGGCGGTGAAGAGGATGACATCCCTGCTGCGTTGGGTGATCGGTACTCTAGAAGAGTGGGCTAAGTAGATGCCCGAAAACCATAAGTCCTGTACGCTAGGCATTTTCCCGCTCACGACGAAGAGCCAAGTCTACAAGGGGGGGCGACCATGGGTAGGCGTGCTCCCTTCAAGGTATTCGTCTATAAGGATGGCAGCCGTGAGGTGCGCTGTACCCGAAAAGCTGGTCATACGGGTGGGTGTATCTCCGACCTGGCTTCACCAGCATGGGATCACCCCTGCAATGCCACACTCCTCTCTAAGCCCTCTAGCGAGCCACAGGAGGCTCTAGGATGATGGGGATGAGGGATTTTACTGCTCCGAGCCTCATTTGGGCCTTATATGGCCCTGTGGGAGTTGAGTCATAAGTAGTTGCTACCTCTAGGGGCGACTGGGGATAGAGGACGTGAAGTCTCCACAAGTGTACCGAATCACTTGGCCAGCAAGTAGTTAGGGCGGGGTCATAGGCCTGCAAAGCGGGCTGAATGCCAAGATGGGCTGATGGCGCAGAAACCAGATCAGCCGGACAAGGTGGTCGAGATCATCGCTGATGGGCTTGATGGTCCGACCATCTTCTTCACGGACGGCACCACCGAGCACATTCCCGTTGATTCAGATCGGCCNNTGGTCCACGACATCACCTTCGAAGAGCGACCAGGTGGCGTAGAGATCTGGCTCAGCAATCGGATCGCCTACGGGCATGAGGATGAGGTTGACACATTCGTTGGATGGTTAGAGGCCCAGCCTGGTGTTGAGAGCTTGCTCTACGAGGACCCTGTTGTGCTGATGGTGGACGGTCGGTGGGATGACGACCTCAGAAGCGAGATCGGAGCCTGGTGGTCATCGAGGATCCCAGGGCTCGACGTGGAGCGGTAGCAACCCGGCAATGAACTGGCTTCCCACAAATCCAACGCACTGTCGGATGAAAGCGGAGCGGCTCAGAGGCTCTCGGACCCACGCCGAGGCTGAGTTCGCAATCGCTCCGGCTCTCTGGATTGGCTAAACGAACAGGTACACTCGTATTCACCATCAAGAAGATCCGAGGCACCCAGGCCGTTGACGATCTCGCAACCTGCCGAAGAGGCGCTGGTGCGAAGGCTGGGCCGATGGAGACGCCATGCCAAACATGATCGACGGCCGCTATGAAGACGCCGAAGGCCGCAGCAAGGTCTACGTTCGCCGCCGTGATGATGAGTCCGTCGAGGAGTTCGCTGAGAGGGCGATGACCCTTCTCATCATGTCGGGCCAGATCGATCCCGAAAAGGGCTGAGCAGCCGCTACTGACGACCCCGATTGATTCCCTCTACGGAGTGCCCTTCGGCCCTGGTTTGGGCGGGGGACCCGTAGTAAGTTCGCCAGTGATCCCTAGATCCACGGCGCTGGCCTTACACAGACAACCTTTTCAGGGTTCTCTGTGAATGCTTCCGCCATGTATCCACTTCTGGATCAATCAAGGAGGGTGTCTCGATGAAGTGCAGAACGCACGGGGTGATTGTGGCTGCCGCTCTCGTCACTGCGGGCTGTGCGAGTGGGTCTCCAACTCCAACAGGCTCACCCGCCTCGAAGGCTTCGGTCACGACATCTCTGCCCTCTCAGAATGTGGCAGCAGACAAGGCTTTGGCGGAAGCAGCGATTCTCAAGCTGAACGACTTCCCAACCGGATGGACATCGAAGCCAAGTACCCCAAGCAGTTCCAATGAAGCGACAGATCGCCAGATGTCTGCGTGTCTGCACACATCGGTACCATACCTGGAACTTTCGAAGACTGGTCCAAGCGCCGACTCCCCAGACTTCTCAGATTCGAATAGCAATGAAGCCAGCAACGGCGTGACCTATACGGCCAGTGTGAGTCAGGCACGGAAACAGTTTGCGGTCGTACAAAGCCAATCGTTCCCCTCTTGCTATGAGAGCGCCATCAATACGTTGATCACAAGCGAGATACAGCATCCCTCAAATCCAAGCGACACACTTCCGCAAGGGGCTTCCGTCGGAAAGACGACCTTCCAACCGATGTCATTCCCAACGATTGGCGATCAGAGTGTGGCCTATCGTGTCACCATTCCGATTACTTACGGTGGTATGAGCGTTGATGGTCAGATCGACATAGTCGCATCTCAGAAGGGCCGAGCTATTGCCCTGTCTGAGTTCACTGCGTTCGGGACCCCGTTCGATTCTGCAATGGAAGTGCAGCTATCGACTCTGACGGCAAGTCGAATCGCCAGCACGTAGCAAGGCTTTCGTAGTCACGACCACCGTAGTCCTCCTTCACCGTCGAAGTGCTTGACACGAAGGTCAACGTCAAGGGTCATCCGCCGACCCAAAACACGGCGACCCAGTCGCTCTCGATCACGATTGCGCCCTGACCTTGGGATCATCGTGATGAGCGAACCAGTACGTCTACCAAGTGCCTGGACAGTCCTCATTGGGCGAGGTGGGAGAGGAAGGCCCGTGGAATCTGAGTACGACGATTAGTACGAGTCTCCTAGACGAGGTCTGGGCGACCATTACGACGCCTCGTTCGAACGCAGCGGGCTGCTCGTGGAGTGAAGGCTCCATCATCGGTCTGAGAGCACCTGGCGGCTAGGCAATTCAGACAGAGGTGGGCGTCCGGTACTTGGCCCCCGTGAGACATTGCTGGATTCAGTTACGTGCCGAAACTGCCGATAACGAACTTGTCCCTCCAGGGGCCGAAAGGCGGTTTCGGCTATGAGCGATGTCAGCCAAGGCGAGGGCTGGTGGGTGGCGTCAGACGGGAAGTGGTACGCACCTCCTTCTACTACGCCACCATTGTTGGAACCGATGAGTGAGATTAGAAAGTCAGATGGATCATGGCAGGCAAAGGATGGACGCTGGTACCCGGCGAATCTGTACCCTGAGACTGGGCAGCGCCTCAGCGCACCAGTCTCCAATGAGCCCGCCCCCGGATGGGGCGCCATCGCAACGGGACAGCATGTCGTCCCCCCTGCGAAGCAACCCGAGACAGAGGAGTACTACGGGATCGGTCCGGCTCCGTACAAGGGCTTGAGCATTGGTCCCGAGGTCGAAGTGCAGTCTGGATCGCCAGGTGCCAACATCGGCTACTGGCAGGACATCGCCATCGGCATCGGCATCGTCGTCCTGGTCGCTGGCTTGATATTCGGAATCGTGGCCCTGGCGCATAGCAGCGGTCCTTCCCAGTCCTACAAGGACGGCTGGAACACTGCGCTCACGAGCACGAATGTCGATTGCAACAACGACGTTGCGCCCAACGGTGACGATCAGACACAGTGGATGCAGGGATGCAACGATGGCAGCAACGCCGCCAACAATGCACTCTCTGGTGGGAATACGCCCACGACGTTTCCTTGACCCCCTCCGCACTTGGGCCGCTCTACCTTCGGGAGGGGCGGCTCTACGGGGAGTCTGCATCCCNNATATGGCACGGTGCCGAAACAGAAGCAGTCCTACAGCATCGATTAACTTCGAGACCTCGCTTCTGGCCTACGTCGACTCCTCGGTGCGATTGAGGACCGAACGCTTGAGGCTGACGCAGCACAATCTCCCGTCTCGAAGCCCTGCGGCCATCCAAGTGCTTGCTGAAGGTCAGAATCCCTGAGTGTGTAGGCAACGAACACTGACGCCCGCTTNNCATCGGTCTGAGAGCACCTGGCAGCTTGGCGACCTGCCAAGAAGCGGGCGTCCGGTACCTGGCCTCTGCGCAGTTGCTGAGTCCAGTTACGTGGGGAAGCTGCCGATAACACACCTGTACCTCCAACGGGGGCCGAAAGGCGGTTCGGCTATGAGTGATGTCAGCCAAGGCGACGGCTGGTGGGTGGCGTCTGACGGGAAGTGGCGCCAAACTCAGGACCAGCCCAAGGACAGACCGGGATCGCCGGGGCGCCTGCACCCTGGGGCAGCAATACCGCAGTCGAGAACAGAGGAGATTTGCAATGGCAAACCAAAAGCCCAGCCTCCTGGGTGAAATGGCTGTCTCATACCTCATAGGCGGTATGGCCGGTAATGCGCTCAAGAATCAGCGTCAACTGCTGGCGCAAGACATCGCCAGTGCCGCACCTGCCGCACCTGCCTCGAACCCGGAGTTGGACGCCGCCATCCGGGGGGCGATGGCCGGGTTTACAGGCGATGTGTACGAAGCGCAGGCCCGGCGCAACGTCGTGAAAGCCGCATACGACCGCATGGTGGCGGAACGATGTGGCATCGAGCTACCCCCGGCAGTGGCGGTTACCCACCTAATAACCGGCGCTTCGCCCACAGCGTGCGGTGTGGAAAACCCTGGGGACGGCAAGACCATCCAAGACGACAGCGTGACTTGTGGCGCTTGCTTCCGTGCCCGTCACTTGGCGAACGTGGCCGCTAAGGAAGCCAAAGGCGACGAACTACCGTGGACCCGAGCCAACGCCTTCTCAGAAGGACGAACCGGTATGTACATTGTGGAGTCAGGCCCGAATGCGGGCCAGTACAGGATGGCCACGAGTTCCCCTGAGTGGCGCAGGCAGCAGAAGGAGGCACAGCGCAAGGCCAACGCCGAGTTGATCAAGTCCAAGGCCAATACCAAGGCCGCTATCAAGGCCCGATCCAAGGCCCAAGCCAAGGCCCTTCGAGAAGGCCGGGCTGGGCTACAGACCCACTAGCAGTCGAGTGAGCAGGTCCCCGGTTTCGGCCGGGGACGGAAGCGTTGGTGGGAGTAGCACCAGGGCCGCTTCACCTTCGGGTGGGGCGCCTCTACGGGGAGTCTGCACCCATTGCCGTGCCCGATCCGCAATGACACGGTGCCAAGGTAGGAGCAGTCCTGCACCGTCAAGGAGCTTGCAGAGTCTACTGACTGTCTCCGAGGGTAGGTCGAGGGACCATCAATTAGTCGGAAGCGGAACCTGGAAGTCGTAAGGCCCGTATAGACCGAAGTCACCGAAGTATTCGAGCGTCGGCTTCGGGAGTTCCTCAAGGGCACCGGTACTCCTCCTGATCCAACTAACGCCAGCCCGGTCAGTGAAGGCGACCTCTGCTCCCAATCGAAGGCCCATGCCCCCGTCCCAGCCGGTACCTGGGACCCAGACTCGCCAGCGGCCAGGGACAAGTATCGCTGCGGTGCTTCTGGGGGCGTCGTGCTGCTCTTCTGCACGCACTTTCCAATCTTCTGCCCGCCGTGGCGCACCTGCACCCTGAACCAGGACTATAGAGACGACCACTCCGTAGACGGGTTCGTCGGAACCGTTGACAAGCTCAATAGGAGTTGAGGCTCCCCACCACGGGTCCATTGGACCCGGATTCCCATCGCTCTCACCGGGCCAACAGGCAATCTTCCGTGCTTGCTCCTTCCGGCGCTCCTCACGATCATGAGATTCCTGGGCAAGTCGCCTATTGCGCTCAGACCTAATCTGCCAGAGTGCTCCACCGAGGGCGCCGACCGTTCCCACGGCGGCCAGCCAAGTAGGGAGATCGCCATACTGGATCGCCATTCTCCGACACTAGCTACGACTCCAACTTCACGGGCGATCCGGTCGAGGATCCAGGATTCAAAATCGGTCGGTTGTGCGAGTCGTCTGGGGGATTGGTTCGACGGACGAACTCGTGCCTGAAGCGGAATCGCATAACCCTTCTCAGAAACAACCTCGCATAACAACGTCATGCCATGGTTTTTGATAGACTGGCCGTGTGACCAAGACATTGATCGGATACGCCAGGGTAAGCACCGACGACCAGAACGCCTCGCTTCAGGTGGACGCACTGAAGAAGGCAGGTTGCCTCAAGGTGTTCACCGACCATGCTTCGGGGAGCAAGGCGAGCCGTCCAGAGTTGGACAGGATGCTCGACCAGC
>PLIG01000210.1 GCA_003139255.1 Acidimicrobiaceae bacterium
CAGGACCGGGGAAGTCCCTGCTTAACGGTGCGATCGAATATTCGGGCAGTACGGGTCGGCTGACCGACGAGCTTCTCCGGCTCTACGCGCTCCACGAACCGCACGACTCATGCCCTAGGGCTGGAGTCGCTCCACGCGCCAACCCTGAGGTTCACGCGAATACAGCAGTCGATCGTGAAGCCGGTCGTCCCTCTGCTGCCAGAACTCCATCGTCTCAGGAACCAACCGAAAGCCACCCCACCCTGACGGACGCGGTATCGGAGAACCTTCGAAGCGAGAGGCCTCCTCCAACACGCGGGCGTCGAGCGCGTCGCGGCTCTTGATCAGATGACTTTGCATGGACGCGTGCGCGGCAATCTGGCTACCGCGTGCACGAGTGGCGAAGTACTCATCGGACTCCTCCGGCGAAATCCGCCCTAAGGGGCCCTCAATTCGCACCTGGCGTCCTGGTGGATTCCAGTAGAAGAGCAGCGCGCCGCGCGGGTTCGCTTCGATCTCGTCGCTCTTGCGACTCCGATAATCCGTGTAGAAGACGAAACCGCGCTCGTCCCACCCCCGGGCCAGGACCATCCGCGCCGACGGTTTCAGATCGGGGCCGACGGTAGCCAACGCCATTGCTTCTGGCATTCGAAACTCGCCCTGTGCTTCGCGAAACCAGTGTTCGAACTGTGTCATGGGGTCCTGAGAAGCGGTGGTCTCGAGCAGGGGTTCGGGATAAACAGCCACTTTGCAAATGTAGCGCTAGGTCTAGTAGGGCAACATGGCTCAATCGAGGTACAGGCGGAATCTCTCGACGAGTGCTTGGAATCCGAGCGATCGGTAGAACTCGCGCGCGTCCTTCCGGTGCTTGAGCGGCCGAAGCCGAACCTTGCAGCAGTGTGCGTCGCGAGCGCGACGAAGCATTCTTCCGACGAGCGTTTCTTCAACGCCATGACCTCGATACTCCTAGTCGTCGACCACGTTCTCAGAAATCATCCACGCGCGTCCGCCATAGGTCATGTTCTCGACGATGAGCATTTCCGCGGTGCCGCCCTGGCGCGTTGTCATACTTGACCCCTGGTCGCGGATCCGGCTGTGTCGGCGCCGATCAGGTCGGCGCGTCGCTCAGCCCAGCTCGGTGAAGGCCTCCGCGAGCGGCTCGAGCACGTCGGGGGTGTGGGGCGGGCGGAGCTGGACGATAGCGAGCCCGGCGCCGGCCTCGGCAAGCGCCGCGGCAACCGCCGCCGTCGCGGCGGGGTCACCGTCGAAGGGCACGTGGCTCGACAGCAGGATCTCTGCCGGGTCCCGCCCGAGGTCGGCACAGTGCTGGTGAAGTACGTCCCGCTTGTGGGTGAACTCCTCGACCGTGCCGCCCAGGAAGTTCCAGTGCTGGGCGANNCCGTTGCCGCCGATACAGATCGGAGGGTGGGGCCGCTGGACTGGTTTGGGGTTGCAGCGAGCACTCGTCAGCTCGTAGAAGCTCCCCTTGAACGAGGCCGTCTCCTCCGAGAGGAGGCCGATGATGACTTCACAGGCCTCTTCTAAGCGGTCACTGCGCTCCTTCGGGGTACCGAGCGGGATGCCGTACGCACCCGACTCCTCCTCGTTCCAACCGGCCCCGATGCCGACTTCGAGCCGGCCACCCGAGACGATGTCGAGCGTGGCAACCATGTTGGCAAGTACGGCCGGGTGTCTGTAGTGGATACCGGTCACCAGCGTCCCCAGCCGAAGGCGCTTCGTCGCCTGGGCCAAGGCGGCGATGGTAACCCAGCCCTCGAGGCAGGGCCCCGTCGAATCCGAGTAGATCGGGTAGAAGTGGTCGAAGGTCCAGCCGGACTCGAACAACTCGATGTCGTCGGCTGCGCGCCAGACGTCGAGCATGGCGTTCCAGTCCGTGTTCTGCGGTGCGGTCTTGAAGGCGTAGCGCATCCCCCAAACTTACGCCGCGCCGTCCCATAGGCCTCCGCGCAGTGCGTGTGGAGTCTCGCAGTGTCCGAAAACCCGATCGCGGCGCCTGCGGGCGCCGAAACCCCCCATCCAACCGGCTCATGCCACCAGCCGGTACCCGTGAATGAGGCTGCCAAGCTCGCAAGATTGTTTGCCGAGCTCGACGCCAGGAAGAGCCAGTAGCGACCTCACCGTTCAAGCGTCGCCCCTTAGCCTCAAATTGTTCGGCCAGTAGGTAACGGCAAAACCAGATCGCGCTGGATCAAGCCTCTTCTGGGTATGTCCCAATCACCGACGACCGTGCGAGAGTGAACACACCGAAGGTGACCAACGCCAGGCCGAGCACCTCCAAGACCGGCGCCAGCCCATGAGAGTCGACGTGCTCACCGAAAGACCCAAGGCCGATGGCAACGGCCACGAGCGGCTGCGCCACGGTCAACGTGGGAAGCGACAGGCGCAGTGCTCCGGCGTGAAATGCGCTCTGGGTGAGTATCAGGGCCCCGAGCGCCCCGGCCACCAGTGCATACGGCACCCACGTGGCGAGCGTGTGCACCAACCCGCTGTCCAGAAGGTGGCCGGTGCGTTCGGTGAGCGCCGCCACGTACCCGAATGCCGTGCCCGAACCAGCCGCCAGCAGCACAGCGGCGCGGCGGCGTGACCCACCTCGTGTGCCCAGCACCATGGCTCCGCAGCCCGCGACGATGACAATGGTCAAGACCGTCCAGGCCTCTCCCGACGCGTGGGGATGGCCTAGCCCTGGGCGCGCTATCCCGAGGAACAGGGCCAGGCCGGCAGCGATGACTCCGGTCGACGCCAATTCGGACGCGGAGACTCGCCGGTGGTTGAGCCATGCGGCCACCGGCAGAGCGAAGACCAGGCTCAGGACTAAGAGCGGCTCGACCAGAGCGAGAGAGCCTCTTCGCAGCGCCAGGAACTGGAAGAGATAACCGACGCCGTCGAGCGCGCTGCCGACGAGCCATATGGGNNCCGCGCTGGCCATCGACAGCAGGACTATCGAGACGAGGCCGCGTCCGATGTCGTGGTGGAGCACCCCGAACCTCAGAGCACGAACGCCGACACCATGACAGCCTGTCACGCTCGCCTTGGATTCACCAACAAGACGGGCTGTAGGGCACCAAAATCCCGATNNCAGACCGCTGAACTGGCACTGCACATCGACGTCGGCCATCATCCGTCGTGCTCTTCTCTCCCCTACGTCGGGCTGTGCCGGATCCTTAGCGAGCTCTTCCCCTTCGCTCCGGCTGAGTCAAAACAGCTGGAGCAGGCGAACGAAGGCGACACATAAGAAGGACAGCGCCGCAGCCCGTCTTCGCCGCTGGCTTGATTTTGGAGAAGCTCCAGGTGAAGCGCTTGGACGGGGTTCTCGGCACCCACAGGTTCTCGGCACCCACAGGGACAGGATCGAGTACCGCCTCTTCAGCTTCATCTCGATCAGCGGTGCGCGAAACTGATGCCCGCATGGCACCGCGCCGTTGCACACCCCAAGAAGCCGCCCACCTCGTCTGCGCCGTCGACAGCATCGGTTTTGGCCTCGGCCCGGCGATCCCTCCCGCCTTCCTCTCCGCGCTCGGCGAACGCGACGACTGGGAGGACCTGATCCTCGGCGGCGCATTGCTCCTCGACTACTACAAGGTGTTCACCAAGCCTGGCGTCTCCTACCGCAGCGCGTTCTTCGGCCCGGCAGAGCGCATTCTGCTAGCCGAGGGGCACAACATCGAACTCGTGCCAGGCGGGTTCCGGCAGTTCGCCCTCATCCTCCGCCTCCTCCCGCCGAGGATCATGGCCGTTCAGACAGCTCCTGCTGACGCCGCGGGAAACCTGAACCTCTCCTTGCACTTCAGCGCGACACGCGACGAGTTGCTGCGCGCCGGGCGCGATCCCGAGCGGCAGTTGTTCGTCGAGGTGAACCCGCACCTCCCGCGTACCCGGAGTTTGCCGCCCCTCTACGACAACACGTTGCCGCTCGACATCGTCGACGTGCTGATCGAGGCGGACGGCGAGCCCTTCACGCTCGAGGAACCGGTTCCCGACGAAACCGACGCGGCGATCGCAACCAACGCGCTTATGTTCGTCACCGACGGGGCGACTCTGCAGACAGGCATAGGCGGCGTGCCCTCGATCGTGGCGACGCGCCTAGCAGAGGGTCCCGGAGGGGACTACGGCGTCCACAGCGAGATGTTCACGAACGGCCTGATGCGTTTGCATCAGGCCGGCAAGGTCACCAACGCCAAGGGGATCTTCGATGGGGTGTCCGTGATCACGTTCGCACTCGGATCGGCCGAGTTGAACCGCTGGCTCGACGAGAACCCCGAAGTCGCCTTCCTCCCCGTCGACGTCGTGAACGACCCGTCGATCATCGCTCGCAATCGCAAGTTTGTCTCGGTGAATGGCGCGCTCGCCGTCGACCTGTACGGACAGGTCGTCGCGGACTATATCGGCGGCAAGCAGATCTCAGGCGTTGGCGGCCAGGAGGACTTCCTCGCCGCGGCGGACCTCAACATGGATGCCCATGCCCTAGTTTGCCTGCGCTCGACCGTGACGATCGGAGGGGAGCTGCGGTCGAGCATCATGGGTCGCCTGCCCGAGGGGGCGGTGGTGTCCACACCGAGGCACCACACGAGCGTGGTGGTGACCGAGTACGGGGCGGCGCGGGTGACCGGCATGACCGTGAGGGAGCGAGCTTGTGCCCTCGCCGAAATTGCCCACCCCGACTTTCGCGACGAGCTGCGCACGCTGGCCGGTACCTTCGGCCGACGCTGACTAGCCTGTGGGTGCCGAAAACCT
>PLIG01000150.1 GCA_003139255.1 Acidimicrobiaceae bacterium
AGTTGATCGTCTCGGGCTTCTTGACCTCGCCGTTGGACCAGGAGCGGATGGACTCGGCAGTGGCGAGGCCGATCCTGATCTGGTCGAAGTCGTTCACGTCGAGCATTCTCAGAAGCTCCTCTCCGCAGCGCGGCGCTCGTCCTCCTCGTCCGACCCCCGTTCGGGCCGGCTGATGTCGATGCCCAACTCCTCGGCGGTCCGGAACACGTCCTCGTCGAGCTCTCGCATCTCGATCTCCTCACCCGTGGTCGACAGAACCTCGACGTTCAGGCACAGCGACTGCATCTCCTTTATGAGGACCTTGAAGCTCTCGGGGATGCCCGGCTCGGGGATGTTCTCCCCTTTCACGATGGCCTCGTAGACCTTGACTCGTCCGAGCACGTCGTCGGACTTGATCGTGAGTAGCTCTTGCAGCGCGTAGGCCGCGCCGTACGCCTCGAGCGCCCACACTTCCATCTCACCGAAGCGTTGACCGCCGAACTGCGCCTTGCNNAAACGCTGCCCGCCGAACTGTGCCTTCCCACCGAGGGGCTGCTGGGTGATCATCGAGTAAGGCCCGGTCGAGCGGGCGTGGATCTTGTCGTCGACGAGGTGAGCCAGCTTCAGGATGTACACGTAGCCGACCGATATCGGGTTGTCGTAGCGATCACCGGTCCGGCCGTTGTACAGAGCGGTCTTGCCGTCGGGACTGATCTGGCGAGTGCCGTCGGCCGAGTCGGGACGCAATCGCTCGAAGAGACGGCGGATCGTGGGGTGCCGGCCCGCTTCGTCCTCCTCGTCCCAGTGCGCCCCGTCGAAGGCCGGCGTCGCCACCCAAACGGCGGGTTCGGTGCGCGGGTGGGTCTTGGCGCGGCCATCATGCCCATCGCGGGCAGCGCCGTTCGCAGATCGATCGCCGGCTACGGAGGCGGCGATCGCGTCGCCCGGGGCAGAGGAGGCGCTCGTCCCGTCCCCGTCCCAGCCCCAGCGTGCCGCGTAGCCCAGGTGTGACTCGAGCACCTGGCCCACGTTCATCCGGCTGGGAACACCCAGCGGGTTCAAGATGATGTCGACGGGGGTGCCATCCGCGAGGAAGGGCATGTCCTCTATGGGCAGGATCTTCGAGATCACACCCTTGTTCCCGTGACGGCCGGCCAGCTTGTCGCCTTCGGAGATCTTTCGCTTCTGGGCCACGTACACCCGGACGAGCTGGTTGACCCCGGGAGGAAGCTCGTGGGAATCCTCCCGGGAGAAGACCCGCACGTCGATCACCTTCCCGGACTCGCCGTGGGGCACCTTCAACGAGGTGTCGCGCACCTCGCGCGCCTTTTCGCCGAAGATCGCCCGAAGGAGGCGCTCCTCGGGGGTCTGCTCGGTCTCGCCCTTGGGGGTGACCTTGCCTACGAGCACGTCCCCGGCGTCGACCTCCGCTCCGATGCGGATGATCCCGCGCTCGTCGAGGTCCCCGAGGATCTCCTCGGAGAGGTTGGGTATGTCGCGGGTGATCTCCTCGGCACCGAGCTTGGTGTCCCGGGCATCGACCTCGTGCTCCTCGATGTGGATGGACGTGAGCACGTCGTCTCGCACCAGGCGCTCGGAGATGATGATGGCGTCCTCGAAGTTGTAACCCTCCCAGGGCATGAACGCGACCAGCAGATTCTTGCCCAGAGCCAACTCCCCGTTGTGGGTTGCGGGCCCGTCGGCGAGTACGTCGCCGGTCGAAACCTTCTGGCCTTCGTCTACGACGACCTTCTGGTTGATCGAAGTGTTCTGGTTTGACCGGCGGAACCTGGCCAGCGTGTAGCGCTTGCGCCGGAGATCCTGACCCAGGCGGTCGCGCTGGTTCGCGCGGTACTCGACGGTCACGTTGTCGCCCGACACCTCGGTCACCGTCCCCTCGCCCTCTGCCAAGAGAACGTCTCCAGCGTCGCGTGCCGCGCGTGCCTCCACGCCCGTGCCGATGTAGGGAGCCTCGGGAACGACCAGTGGCACCGCCTGCTTCTGCATGTTGGCACCCATAAGGGCCCGGTTGGCATCGTCGTGCTCGACAAAGGGGATGAGGGCCGTCGACACCGAGACGATCTGCTTCGGCGAGATGTCCATCAGGTCGACCTCGGCCGGGGGCACGAAGTCGATCTCGCTCGTGGTCCCGTACGAGGTTGACGTGGCGCCCACGCGAACCCCCGCCCCCTGGGGGCCGCGCCTGACGAGCACCCGGTCAACGACGAATCGGTTGTGCTCGTCGAGCTTGGCGTTGGCCTGGGCTATGACGTGCTCCTCTTCCTCGTCGGCAGCCAGGTACACGATCTCGTCACTCACCCGACCATCGACCACACGGCGGTAAGGGGTCTCGATGAACCCGTACTCGTTGACCCGGGCGTAGGTGGCCAGCGCCCCGATCAGGCCGATGTTCGGTCCCTCGGGCGTCTCGATCGGGCACATGCGCCCGTAGTGCGAGCTGTGCACGTCACGCACCTCGAAACCGGCGCGCTCGCGCGAGAGTCCGCCCGGACCGAGCGCCGAAAGGCGCCGCTTGTGGGCCAGGCCCGAGAGCGGGTTGTTCTGGTCCATGAACTGGCTCAGCTGGCTGGTCCCGAAGAACTCTTTGATGGCAGCGACCACCGGCCGGATGTTGATGAGGGTCTGGGGCGTGATCGCCTCGACATCCTGGGTGGTCATGCGTTCGCGCACGACCCTTTCCATCCTGCTCAGCCCCACACGCACCTGGTTCTGGATCAGCTCGCCCACAGACCTGATGCGCCGGTTCGCAAAGTGGTCCTGGTCGTCGATGCGATACCCTGCCCCGCCGTCCGCCAGGTGGAGCATGTACGTGGCGGTTGCCAAGATCTCCGATGGGCTCAGCACACCCTGGTCGGGAGCCGGACGCTCGAGGTCGACGTCGAGCAGCTCACAGACGCGCTCGATCTCCGGACCGAGCTTGCGCTTGAGCTTGTAACGGCCGACCCGGGTCAGGTCGTAGCGCTTCGGGTTGAAGAAGGCGTTCTCGAAGTAGCCGCGCGCTGCCTCCGCCGAGAGCGGCTCTCCCGGGCGCGCCCGCTTGTAGATCTCGAGCAGCGCCTCCTCACGGGTCGGAGCAAGGTCTCGTTCACGCTCCCACTGACCCTCGAGGAAGTCGAAGTGCCGTACGAAGCGGGCCAGGAAGCCTTCGTCCTCGTAACCGAGCGCCCGCAGCAGGACGAACAGTGACAAACGTCGTTTGCGAGCCACGCGCGCTCCGGCCGTGACGTCCTTCGACGGCTTGGCCTCGACGTCCAGCTCGATCCACTCGCCCCGGTAGGGATGGATCGTGCCGGTGACGATCGTCTTCGGGTCGCGGCCCGGTTGAAAGATGACACCCGGGGACCGCACCAGTTGGCTCACCACCACACGCTCGGTACCGTTGATGATGAACGTGCCCTTGTCCGTCATCATCGGGAAATCCCCCATGAAGACGGTCTGTTCCTTGATCTCACCGGTCTGCGCGTTCATGAAGCGTGCCCGCACGAAGACGGGCGCGGAGTAGATCATGTCCTTCTCTTTGCACTCCGCCTCGGAGAACTTCGGGGACGGCCGGAGGTCGGGATCGGTCGGATCGAACTCCAGCTCCAGGCTCAGCTGGCCGGTAAAGTCCTCGATGGGGCTGATGTCGGCGAACGCCTCAGCCAATCCCTTCTCGAGGAACCAGCGGAAGGAGTCCCGCTGGATCGCAACGAGGTCCGGCAGGGGCATGACCTCGTCGAGGTTGGCGAAACTGAAACGTCCCGGGCTTTTTGACCGTGCAGGCAACGGTCTTCCTCCAAAGTGCGATGTCGGTCGGTGGGGTGTTGCGGTGAGAATCGGTGGATGGCGGTTCTGGTCGATTCGGTGGTGACGGTGCTGAGGGTGCTGCTGGGACTACGGGGTCGGGGGCCGCACAGCGAGAGCCGGTACTGCGCGATCGCCGTCTGCCCGCACTGCTGGGTTCGGGTCATACCGTCAATCCGGCGGTGCCCGGAGCCTCACAGCAGGTCGGACGCGTTTCGGATCGGCGTGTCTCGGTACCGGATCTGTCAGGTGGCCAAAGGGAGCGGGACCGGGCAGGTGTAGCCAGGGCGCGCGCCATTAAGCCGTCGAATGCGGGGTGACGCGAAAAAGGGGCACGGCAACCGACTAGTGTACGCGAAAACGCGCCAAAAAGCAACCCCTGGTTGCTGCCACAGACAGACTACGGAAGTGCCCGGTCTGCGTCAACCATCTTCGAGTACGCGAGGCGCCTGACGGCACCCCCAGGGCTCACTTCACCTCGACGGTGGCACCGGCCTCGTCGAGCTTGGTCTTGGCCTTGTCGGCATCAGCCTTCGACACCCTCTCGAGCACCGGCTTGGGCGCCGAGTCGACCAGGTCCTTGGCCTCTTTGAGACCAAGGCTCGTCAGTGCACGGACCTCCTTGATGACCTGGATCTTCTTGTCCCCGGCGCTGGTCAGGACCACGTCGAATTCGGTCTTCTCCTCCTCGCCGGAGGCCGGCTCTGCACCACCCCCGGCTGCCGCTGGTGAAAAAGCCATCGCAACAGGTGCCGCAGCCGTCACCCCGAAACGCTCCTCGAAATCCTTCAAGAGCTCCGAGAGCTCGAGCACGCTCAAATTGCCGATCCCGTCGAGGATCTCGTTCTTGGTCAGGGTCTTCTCAGCCACCTTTGCCGTCCTCCTTGGTCTTGACCTTCTCGGTCTAGGCGAT
Source organism: Acidimicrobiaceae bacterium (assembly GCA_003139255.1). Classification (GTDB taxonomy): domain Bacteria; phylum Actinomycetota; class Acidimicrobiia; order Acidimicrobiales; family UBA8190; genus Bog-564. The sequence continues at coordinate 4,697 of PLIG01000150.1, forward strand.
CTCTCCAGCGGCCGCCGCCGCCACGACGCCGCCCTCCGGAGCCTGCAAAACTGCAGGCGGTTCCTCCTGCACGGCTGGCGGCGGTCCACCGCGCTCTTCGATCAGTGCATGCACGCCGTAAGCGAAGCTGCGGGGCAGCGCCTGGAACAGGCCTGCGAGTTGTCGCAACGGGGCAGCAATGGCGGCGGCGACCCCAGCCAGCAGAACTTCGCGCGAAGGCAGATCGGCCAGGCGTGCGAGGTCCTGGGCCGAAAGGAGCCCCTCGCCGTGAAGCCCTCCTTTCACAACCAGGTTGGGGTTCACACGGCCGTAATCGCGCAGGGCCTTCGCCACGGCGGTGATCTCTCCCGAGACGAAGGCGATACCGGTAGGCCCCGACAGCAACGGGTCGAGCAGCTGGTGACGCCCACCTGCGATCGCGAACTTCACCAACGTGTTCTTGTAGACCTTGTACTCGCCGCCCGCAGCTCGAAGCGCGCGGCGAAGCTCGGCCATCTCGCTCACCGCGAGACCGCGATATTCGGTGAGGACAACAGCCGCGGCCAAGTCGAGGCGCCCACGCACCTCGTCGACCACTGCAACCTTCTCGGGCCTAGGGTTGTCCATCTGGCTCCCCTGCTCATCGGTGCACCTCGGTGCACCGACCGGTACGCCTCGCGGCGCAGGTGTTCTGGCCGTCACCGCGGCCACCGAGCAGGGACCGAAGACCCCGAGGTGGAACGTGGTCGTCGCCTAGTCGGGTGGGCCAGGGCCCCTTCGGCGCCAGTGGCGCAACCGGAGGTCTACGGCGACGGCTGTCTGACTCGCTACAGAGCCTACCCGACGGACCGGCGGGGACATTCTAGGCCGGTGTGTCCAGTTCCTCCACCTCGCGGGCCCGCGCGGGGTCGATTCGTATGCCCGGCGACATGGTGGACGCGAGGGTGACCGAACGCAGGTAGCGACCCTTGGCAGCTGCCGGCTTCACCCGCACGAGCTCGTCTATGACCGTGTGGAAGTTGTCCAGCAGCTGCTCACGCGAGAAGGAGGCCTTGCCAATGGCGACATGGACGTTGCCGACTTTGTCAGTCCTGTACTCGACACGCCCACCTTTGAATTCGACTACCGCCTTGCCCACATCGGTGGTGACAGTGCCCGTCTTGGGGTTGGGCATGAGGCCGCGTGGCCCGAGCACGCGCCCGAGCTTGCCCACTTGGCCCATGAGGGCGGGCGTGGCGATGGCAACGTCGAATTCGAGGTAACCGCCTTCGATCCGTGCCACCAGGTCGTCAGCACCGACAACCTCGGCCCCTGCCTCGCGAGCGGCCGCAGCATCCTCACCGGCGGCGAAAACGACGACGCGGGTGTTCCTACCGGTGCCTGCGGGAAGGCTCAAGGTCCCCCGTACGATCTGGTCCGCCTTTCGGGGGTCCACCGCCAACCGCACGGCCAGCTCGACCGTCTCGTCGAACGAGGCGCTGGCGACGTCCTTCAGAAGGTCAACGGCCTCCGCCGGTGAGTACAGCCGCTCCCGGTCGAGCCTCTCGAGCGCTGCGGCGTAAGCCTTTGCTCTGTGCACGTCGGTTCCTCTCTTCTTCTTGCCACTCGTTGCCGACGAGCTGCCACTCAGCGAGTGACGGCGACACCCATCGAACGCGCCGTGCCTTCCACTTGGAGCTTGGCCGCTTCGAGGTCGTCGGTGTTCAGGTCCGGCAGCTTGACCCTCGCGATCTCGGCAACCTGGGCAGCGTTGATGCTCCCTGCCTGCTCACGGCCGGCGGTCGCGGCCCCCTTCTCCACACCGGCTGCATCTCGGATCAGCACCGGAGTCGGAGGGGTCTTCAGGACGAAGGAGAACGAGCGGTCCTCGAAGATCGTGATCTCGACAGGAACGATCTGACCGCGCTGGCTCTCGGTCGCCGCGTTGTACTGCCGGCAGAATTCCATGGTCTGCACGCCGTGTGGTCCGAGCGCGGTACCGACCGGCGGCGCGGGCGTAGCACCCCCGGCGGGTAGCTGGATCTTCACGACTGCCAGAATCTTCTTCTTCGGCGGCACGGGGCGGTGACCTCCAATCGGACCTGTTAGGTCCTGTCGGACCTGCTTAGAGCTTTGCGACCTGGCTGAACTCGAGCTCGACTGGGGTCTCCCGGCCGAAGATGTTGACCAGGACCTTCAGCTTGAACTGGTCCTCGTTGATCTCGTCTATCTGCCCCGAGAAGTCGGCAAATGGACCCTCGCGCACGCGCACGGTCTCGCCGACCTCGTACTCGAGCCTGGGCCGGGTCTTCTTCGCCGGCTCGGGGCCGCCTTCCACCTTCACCTGCAAGATGCTCTCCACCTCGCGCCGTGACAGCGGGGTGGGCTTCGTCCCAGGGCCGACGAACCCCGTGACCCCCGGGGTGTTGCGGATGACCGACCACGAGTCGTCGTCGAGGTCGCAGCGGGTGAGCAGGTAGCCGGGGAACACCTTCTTCTGGACGATCACCTTCTTGCCACCCTTGAACTCGACTACGTCCTCCATGGGAATCACGACCTCGAAGATCCGGTCCTCCATGTTCATCGATGAGATTCGGCTCTCGAGATTCGACTTCACCTTGTTCTCGTAGCCAGCGTAGGTGTGCACCACGAACCATTGGCCTGGACGGTCGTAGGGGCTCTCGACGAAGACCTCGGGCTCCCCTTCGTCTTCGCCCAGTTCGTCGTCGGTCACGGTGCCCGCATCCAGTTCCTGGTCGGTCACGGTGCCCCGGGTGGGTTCGGAACCCTCGGGCTCCGTGAGCAGCTCGCTCATGACCAGCAGCTCACGACTTGAAGAGGAAGATCACGGCGTGCGAGAACGCGTAGTTCAGGACGAAGATCAGGGACACCAGCAGGACCAAGGTGATGAAGACCACCGTTGCCGAATTGACAACCTCGGGACGAGTGGGCCACGCCACTTGTCGCAACTCAGAGCGCACCTCGCGGGCGAACTCCACCACCCGACCGGGGGCGGACATCTCCGGTTGCGCCTGCGGGCGGGGCTTCGCAGGTGCCTGGCGCCGGGCCGCGGGAGAGCCGTCGGCCTCCACTTGGCCCTGGCGCTGCATTATGCGCTTCATCTCTCGGTTCACTGCTTCGCACGCCTTTCGACTGCGCACCTCTTGGCGGGAAGGTAGTGGCAGGGCAGGAGGGACTCGAACCCCCAACCGCCGGTTTTGGAGACCGGTGCTCTACCAGTTGAGCTACTGCCCTCCGGCAGCTCGGGCACCACTGCCCCCCAGCCGGCCTTCGGGGACCCAACAAAGGAGGTTACCTCGTTCCACAGGCGGACTGCGGCGCCCCCGAGCCCGGCTGAGGCCCTTTGCCAGCCGGTGGGCCGTGTCCAATGCACCTTCGGTCCGAGGGTGCGCCCCAACCCCCTAGCGGGTCTCTTTGTGGAGGGTGTGGCGGCGATCCCAGCGACAGTACTTGTTCATCTCGATGCGCTCCCGGTCGTTCTGCCGGTTCTTCATCGTGATGTAGTTGCGCCGTTTGCACACCTCGCATGCCAAGGTGACCTGCACGCGCTTCTCGTTCTTCGCCATCGTCGCTCCTGCTCTTGCTCTGCAACATCTCGGGCGAGACGCCCCCGAGGGCTCCTCCCCACGGCTTGTAGCGGCGGCGGGACTCGAACCCGCGACCCCACGATTATGAGCCGTGTGCTCTACCGACTGAGCTACGCCGCCGTGTTGCTGACGCCTACGGCACCATTGTGGGACCCCACCCCCTCCAGATGGGCGAGGTCCGGCCCCACCGCTGGCCGTAGGTGAGCCCCCTGTCGGAATCGAACCGACGACACCAGCCTTACCATGGCTGTGCTCTACCGACTGAGCTAAGGGGGCCGGCACGGCACTTGCCGCAGCGTCGCAGCATATCGTCCCTCGCCCACTCTGCCGAAGCGCCGCCCGCCGGTACCATCCCATCTCATGCAGGTCCGCTTGGCGCATGCGGGCGACGCCGAGGCGATCCGTCACATCTACAACGCGGAGGTGACGGAATCGACGGTCACCTTCGATCTTGAGCCGCGCACCGCACGCGCCCAGCGTGCTTGGGTCGCTCGACATCAGGGCGTGCACCCGGCGCTCGTTGCCGTGGAGGATCCCGAGGTGTGCGGTTTCGGCTCGCTCTCGCCGTTTCACGACCGTGCGGCCTATGCCACAACGGTGGAGGACTCGGTCTACGTCGAAGGGGACTGGCGCGGTCTCGGCGTGGGCCGCCTGCTGCTCGAGGAGCTGGTGCGCCTGGCGACCGACCAGGGCTTCCACACTGTGATCGCCAGAACCACCACTGGCAACATCCCCTCCATTGCCCTCCACCAGACCTGCGGATTCACTCTCGTGGGCATCGAGCGTGAAGTCGGCCGCAAATTCGGTCGGTGGCTCGACGTTGCCATCCTCCAGCGGATGCTTTGAGAGGCGTCCCGAACCGATCCGACCGGCGTAACACCTTCGTGCCTGCAGGCAGATCAACCGACGGCTCTTGCCGTGCGCCGGCGGCCACTTACCTCGATTCCGGACATCCTCTCAAACGCCGACATAGTCGAAACCGGGCGCCGGTTCGCCCACCTGCCCTCTCGGCCCGTCGCCACGCCGGCGCCAGCGGGGAAGAAGCCGCTCGCGGTCGAACGGGGTGAGCGGAACCGTGAGGATCGCGAGACACGCGAGCAGTGCGAGGGCCACGCTAAGCGGGTTGGCGTGCAGCAGGTCCCATGCCAGCTGCCGGCCGCCGGGCAAACCCACGAAGACGGAGAAAACGGAAAGCCCGACGATTAGCGAACAGACCTTCCGCGTCGCCACCGGGGCGAGGAGGAGGAGCCCCCACGACAGGTACCACGGCTGGACCACCGGACCGAGCACCACCACGAGCAGCATCGTGAGCCCCATGGCGCGCAGGACGCCGACCTGGTCGCAGCGCAGCAACATCCTCACGCCCACCACCGCCGCTGCGCCGAGCCCGACGACGCGGGTCACCGACAACACGCTGTGAAGCGGTACGCCCACCCCCACCAGATGCGTGAGGTCGGTGATCACCATCCCCGCCCCCGTCGCCGGTGCCACCCACGAGCGGACCGTCCCGGGTGTGGCCAGGTTCATCACCCAGCTCCAGCCGAGACCCGTCACGAGAGTCAGCGCACCCATGACGGCGCCAGCCACCAGTCCGGCGGTGACCACCGGGCGCACCCGGGCGCGAAGCGGCAGGTCGGTGCCGGTCCAGTCCCAGGCGATGTAGAGGATCCCGAGGGCGGCTGGGATCTTCACCGCAGCCGCGAGCGAACAGAGCACGATGCCGGCGACGGGTCTACCGCGTTTGGCAACCGCCAGGCCGGCCAGCATCAGGCCGAGCATCAGGGCGTCGTTGTGGGCCCCCCCTACGAGGTGCAGGATCGTAAGCGGGTTGAGCACTGCCAGGGTGAACACGTACGCGGCGTCACGTCCCATGCTGCGGGCCAGGGTGGGGATGCTCAGGGCGATCAGCCCTACGCCACCGAGCGCGAGCAGGCGTAGCAACAGCAGATCGGGCACCTCCTGGTGAAACGAGATGCTCGTGATAATGCCGTCGAGCTTCATGAACAGAGGCCCGTAGGGAGCGGGTGTGTTCAGCCAGAGCTTGTCCACCAACGTCACCGACGGAACCCCACCAAGCACCCCCGGGCCGTAGTGGTAGGGGCTTATGTGATGGCTCATCATCTCGCCTTGAGCCACGTAGCTGTAGACGTCGCGGCTGAAAAGAGGGGGCGCGAGCAACAGAGGTAGCACCCACAGGGCGAAGACCCCCACCAGCTTGCGCACGGGCACTCCCTGTAGCTGGGATGTGGCGCGTATGAGGCTGTACCAGGCGCGCATCAGGAGCACCAGCCCCCCGTAGACAGCCACCAGCCCGAGGAAGAGGCCGTGCGTCGAAGGTTTCGCTCCCGAGGCGGGCACTCCGAAGAACCACGCGCCGGCCTGCTTCAACACGAAAGGCGAGCGCTGCTGGGAGACTCCCGCGGTGATGGCAGTGACGGCGATGCATCCGAGGATCGCGGGTCGCACTAGAAGACGTGAGCCGTCACCGGCAACCGAAGAGGGGGTGATGTCGGGACCGACGAGGGCGTTGAAGGGCCAGCGCGACCGCACCGCCTCGTCCCACGCGGTCAACCTGTCGAGAACTCTCGGCACGGCAGGCACTGCTGCCAAGCGACGAGCCGGCCCACGTATCAGGCGGCCGAAGAACCCACGAAGATCGGTCTTGGTCGCTTCGCCCGTCACCTCGAACCCATCAGCTCGGATTTGGTCCCCTGGTCAAAGGTAGACCACCCAGCTACCTCCACAGGGCCTGCCCGTCAACAAGCTCCTGTCAGAAACGGAGAATCTTCGTAAAGACATTGTAATGAGGTGTTGCCCAAAGGCAAGTCGGTGGAGCCAACGCGGCGACGTCCGGGTGAGACACCGTCTGTGGGCCGGAAAGTGTCTGTGGGCCGGGAAGGATTCGAACCTTCGTAGGCAATGCCGGCAGGTTTACAGCCTGCTCCCTTTGGCCGCTCGGGCACCGACCCGCAGCGACGTTACCGCGAGGGCCACAGGCCCGTTGCAGACACCTTCTCCAAGGCACCGCGCGGCCGGCGGGCCACCGAGTCCAGGGCACGCACTGCACGCAGCATTAGGGTCTCACTCATGCCGACTTTCGACGTCGTCTCCGAGGTGGACATGCAAGAGGTTCGTAACGCGGTGGACCAGGCCAATCGCGAGGCTGGAACACGATTCGACTTCAAGGGCACCGATTCTTCGGTCGAGCTCGGCTCGGGGGAGCTGGTTCTTCACTCGACCACCGAAGATCGCCTGCGCGCCCTTCACCAGGTGCTCGAGGAAAAGCTCGTCCGCAGGCAGGTATCCCTGAAAGCTCTCGAGGACAAGAAGGCTGAGGAGGCCGCCAAGGGAACGGTCCGCCAGCACATCGCGATCCACGCGGGCATCTCCGCTGACAACGCCAAGCGCATCAACAAGTTCATCAAGGACATGAACCTGAAGGGGGCCTCCTCGCAAACTCAGGGCGACCAGGTCCGGGTGTCCTCGAAGAAACGCGACGATCTACAGACGGTGATCCAAGCGCTCAAGGAAGGGGACTTCGGCATCCCCCTCCAGTGCACCAACTTCCGCGACTGACGCGCTCTCGACAGCAATCTGCCCTCGGACCGAGGCAGCCTCCGGCCGATCGAGCGCGAAACCCTGTTCTGCGCTGACGGCCGTCGCCTGCCTCGTCGCGATTCGCGCGATCTTTGCCTCGCTGTGCGCTTCGGCCCTCGGGCGATGGCGGAAGAGCTGCTCGAAGACCAGAAACTTCCCAACCCAAAGAACACCGTAGGCGGCCAAGTTCGCGCCTAGGACGATCACCGTATGCCCGAAGTGGTGAAGCTGGTGCGAGTCACTGAAATCGCGGGCCATAGCGGCTGCCCAGGTGGACAGCGCCAAACCGGCGAACGAAACGAGCCAGAACGGAAGGACCTCCTTCACCAGGTGCGACCGCCCCGCCTTGCCCCACGCCCAGCGGCGGTTCAAGTAGTACGAGGGCACCGTTGCAACCGCGTTGGCGAAGACAGCGGACGGCACCTCCGACCAGAGGTGAGCCACGCCGAACACGAGGCCAAGGACCCCGAGAGACACAATGGTCGAGATCACCGACACCATCGTGTAACGAACCAACTTCTTGCCATAAGGGGTCTGGTACACGCGCCGAAGGCGCTCGAAACTCTCCGCGAGCGTGCTGGGCATCTGTGCCACCTTACCCCCGCATCATGGCCGAACCTCGTACGCGACGCTCAAAGCGGTCTCTCAGGAAGGGGGCTGGAGGGCGATTCCCCTGGACAGGTCCACGAGCCACAGACTGCTCGTTCCTGGTAGTTCCTGAGCGGCCGCGAAGTTGCGCCGGGTGAACACTTGCGGTCGACCCGTAGGCGCCTGGAATGATGTGCCCGTGGGCGAGGCCCTGGACTCCCTGGTGAAGCTGCTCGACATCGAGCCGATCGAGGTCAACATCTTTCGGGGTGTCGGCCCCGACGAGCACCGCCTGCGTATTTTCGGGGGCCAGGTGGCCGCCCAGTCGCTCATGGCAGCCGGACGAACCGTGGAGCGGGGCCGGGTTCACTCGCTGCACTCGTACTTCTTGCGCCCCGGCGACCCGAAGGCCCCGATACTCTACGAGGTCGATCGCATCCGCGACGGCCGGTCGTTCACCACACGACGGGTCCTGGCGATCCAGCACGGGGAAGCCATCTTCAACATGGCGACGTCGTTCCACGTCGACGAGGAAGGCCCTCTCGTCCATCAGCTGCCCATGCCCAAAGTGCCCCTGCCCGATGAGTTGAAGCCCCTTTCGGAGCGGCTCGAACCCTTCCGGGACCAGCTCGCCGATTGGTTCGCGCGCCCCCATCCCATCGACCAGCGTCACGTTGGCGAACTGCCGTGGATCGCCCACGAGAGCCGCGAGCCAGTCCAACGACTGTGGATCCGAGCTGACGGCACGCTCGGCGACGACCCGCTTCTCCACGCGTGCGTGGCGGTCTACGCCTCCGACATGTCGCTGTTCGACACGATGCTGGCTCCGCACGACGTGCGATGGCACGGTGCAGAGTTCATGGGGGCCAGCCTCGACCACTGCATGTGGTTCCACCGGCCGTTCCGGGCGGACGAATGGCTGCTCCACGACATGGACAGCCCCAGTGCCTGTGGGGCGAGGGGCCTGGCTCGTGGCTTTCTGTTCGCTCGCGACGGGACGCTCGTGGTCTCCATGGTCCAAGAGGGCCTCATGCGTGTCATCACCCGCCCCTCGCCTTGATCGTACTGCCGATCACACCGGGCACCGCAGCTCCGGGACTCGTTTAAGCGAACGGTCAGCGATTTTCGAGCGGCACGTACTCGCGCTGCGCTGCGCCGATGAACAGCTGTCGGGGACGGACGATCTTGGCATCCTGCTCAAGCAGCTCCTGCCAGTGCGCAAGCCATCCGGAGGTCCGGGGAATGGCGAAGAGGACGGGGAACATCTCGAGGGGAAAGCCCATAGCCTGATAGATGAGCCCCGAGTAGAAGTCGACGTTCGGGTAGAGCTTCCGACTAGTGAAGTACTCGTCTTGGAGCGCGACCTCCTCGAGTTTCAAGGCGATGTCGAGGAGCGGGTTCTTGCCGGTGACGGCGAACACCTCGTCGGCAATGCGCTTGATGATCTTGGCCCGGGGGTCGTAGCTCTTGTAGATGCGGTGGCCGAACCCCTGTAGCAGCGCGTGGCCACCCTTGACCGAGTTGATGAACGCGGGCACGTTCTCCGTCGACCCGATCTCACCAAGCATGCGGATCACCGCCTCGTTGGCTCCCCCGTGGCGAGGGCCGTAGAGGGCAGCGCACGCGGCCGCACAGCACGAGTACGGGTCGGCATGGGACGAGCCCAGGATCCTCATCGCAGTCGTGGAACAGGCTTGCTCGTGGTCGGCGTGGAGGATGAACAGGACGTCCAGAGCTCGCGCAAGGGCGGGGTTCACGTCGAAGCGGGGCTCGGCCACCTTCCACATCATCGAGAGGAAGTTCGAGCAGAAGTCGAGAGAATTGTCCGGGTAGACGAAGGGCATCCCCACGCTGAAACGGTGGGCAGCTGCAGCAAGGGTCGGCGTCTTGGCGATCACCCGGATGATCTGGCGCCACCGCGACCCGGGATCATCGATGTCCTTGGCCTCGCGATAGAAGGTCGACAGCGCCGCCATCGCGGATACAAGTATTCCCATGGGGTGGGCGTCGTAGTGGAAACCCTCGAGGAACCGCTTGCGTACGTTCTCGTGGATGAATGTGTGGTACGTGATCTCGTGGCTCCACAGGTCTAACTGCTCGGTGGTGGGAAGTTCGCCGTGCAGCAGCAGGTAAGACACCTCCAGATAGCTCGACCGCTCAGCGAGCTCCTCGATCGGGTAGCCGCGGTAGCAAAGGACACCGTTTTCCCCGTCTACGAAGGAGATGGCGCTCTCGCACGTGGCTGTAGCGGTGAGGCCGGGATCGTAGAACACGATGCCCGGCAGAACCTTCTGCCACTCGCTGGCCGGTACCCCTCCCTGGCGGATCGGGATCTCAAGCTGGCTACCCGTCCGGTTGTCGATGATTGTAATGCTCTCTGCCACGACGCTCGGGCCCTCCTGTCAGGTTGGATGGATCCTACGGCGCTTGGGGCGTCACGGTTAAATGCGGAATGCTCTGGCACAAAAGAACAGCCTCTTCTGCGCCTGTGGTCCCACCTTCCCGGGCTCTTTCCCCACTCAGTCTCCCCCGGGCTTCTTTCGCTACTTGGCCTCCCGGGCTTCTATCGCTGCTTGTTTCCTGCCCGGGTTCTCGTCCCAGCTCGTGAGCTCGCCGGCGCACGGATGACGTTCTCGATCAGAGGCGGCGACGTGGCGGCCGAGCGGCTGGGGTCGCCTGAATAGACGGCCGTGATCGCGTGAACGTCGGCAGCCGCATAGAACACCGAACAGGTCGCCTCACCGCGGCTCACCGGCTGGGCGGTACAAGTGGCGATCGGCAAGCTGTCGTCGTCGAACGCGACCGTCCCGTTGGCCGCGGGCAACCCTGTCAACGACGCGGACACGCGAACCGTATAGGTCACTCTCTTGCCCACCGCGATCGCGCTAGCCGACGGCAGCACCGACATGATCGTGACCGCTTTGTCCACCGCCACCGAAAACGACATGACTACGGGACTTGCAGGCGTTGCCGGCGTTGCGACAACGCGTAGCGTGTAGGACGCCCCCGGGGCGACAGCAAGGGCGCGAAGCACTAGCGCGACCGAAGTGCCCGCAGCGATGTCGATCGTTGTCCCGAGAGAAGCGGTGCTCTGCGCGCCCGAGGAGGCTACTGAAGCCACCACCTCCACCCGATGCTCGTCCACATTGCCCTGGTCGGCCACGACCACGTGCACACGCAGTGCAGCGCTCGGCGGGACGAGGACACCGGCCGCCGAGCGCTGCGACGGCGCCGGGACCGTGACAACGTTTGTGATCGCGAGGCGGTGAGCCGGTGCCAGCGTAGGCGACCCGTTCACGGCCGCCACGAAGTCGCTAAGGGGCCCTGGTGCCCACAACGACGGATCCGACACCCATGTTGACGCAACGAGACGAGGGGATCCCGCTGCACGACGAAGTGACCTCCTGCAAGCCGCCCACAAGGCGTCGTCCGATTCGAGCGCGCCGCCCACCGAGCTCATGGATCGGACCGTGCCCGCCTCATCAGCGGCTCGTGCGCCGGCTCCGGTCTTTCCGCCGAGCACTCCTTCCAGGGCACCGCTGAGGTCTGCTAATGCCCGGGCTCGTCCGTCGATGGAGCGTGCGCAATCGGAAGCCGCTGTCGCTGCGGGAACGGGAGGTGTGATCGCATTGAACTGCCCTGCGAGGGCCTCGCTCGAAGTGGCCAGCGCGTCAAGTTCCGCGAAGAACTTCGCTCGATCGAGGGTAGGGCCCTCTCGCAACAACGTCATCAGATCGGTGCCCGAGGAGTCCGAAGAAACAACCAGAGGTGCAACCAAAGCGGCATAGCCACGATCCACCGTCCTGCGGTACGAACTGGACGCTGGAGAGATCTGCGACACGGTCCCGATCGTCAGGACGACCACAACCGCAATGCCACCGGCAAGGACGAGAGCCGGGAGTAATCTTCGCTTGAGCGCGCGCCGCCGCCGGAACCGGCGTCTCTGCCCGACCATTTGAGCACCTTAGAACGTGCATCTAAGACCGCGGCGGCCTCCCCGGAGGTCAGCCGGCGCTAAGACCAGAGGTGGTCCTAAGAGCGCTTGCAGTTCGACGCCAGTCGACCGTGGGCCCTATAGCATCCACGTCCACCCTGTCGCGGTGACGGTCTACTACCGCCAACAATGACCTGATCGTCGAAGCCTCCAATAAGTGCGGTAGTAGCCCTAGGTCGAGCAGCTTCGTGTGCGCCGCACGGTAGTAGTGCTCTTCTTTCTCGACGCGCGGGTCCTCCACTTCCTCGACATGCACCTTCCCGGGATAGGCCTCGATCACCCGGTTGGCCATCTGCCTTACTGAGAACGTCTCCGTGAACTGGTTGAACACCCTGTACTCGCCCTTGTCCGCGGGGTTGAGCAATGCCAGCTCCACACAAGCCAGGGTGTCGCGGATGTCGAGCACGCCCCGAGTCTGACCACCTTGGCCGTAGACCGTGAGGGGGTGGCCCACGACGGCTTGCACGCAGAACCGGTTCAACACGGTCCCGAACACCCCGTCGTAGTCGAAGCGTGTGGCGAGGTCGGGGTGCATCGTCGTCTCGTCGGTCTCCTGGCCGTAGACGATGCCCTGGTTCAGGTCGGTCGCCCGGAGCCCCCAGATCCGGCAGGCGAACTGGATGTTGTGGCTGTCGTGGACCTTGGACAGGTGGTAGAAGGACCCTGCCTGCTTCGGGTAGGGCAGGACGTCGGTACGGCCCTTGTGCGTGATCTCGATGAACCCTTCCTCGATGTCGATGTTCGGGGTCCCGTACTCACCCATCGTCCCGAGCTTCACCAGGTGGATCGACGGATCGCGTTCGGCGATCGCGTACAACAGGTTCAGGGTCCCCACCACGTTGTTGTACTGGGTGTAGACCGCGTGCTGCCGGTCGATCATCGAGTACGGTGCCGAGCGCTGCTCGGCGAAGTGGACGACGGCCTCGGGCTCGAACCGGTCGAGGGTCCGCTCGACGAACGGGGCGTCCGTCAGGTCCCCGACGAACCCATCGATTCGCCGGCCGGACACCTGCTCCCACATTTGCAATCGGTGCCGGAGGTTAGGCACCGGTACGAGGCTCGCCACGCCCATCTCGTGGTCGTACTGACGGCGAACGAAGTTGTCCACCACGCCTATGTCGTGGCCACGGTGTGACAGATGCAGCGCGGTCGGCCACCCGAGGTAACCGTCACCGCCAAGCACAAGAATCCTCACCCCTGCGACCTCCTTGCTACGAACGTTCTCAGGCCCCTTGGCACGATCGCCCCTGGCCATTGCGAGATGGCTCTCACCAGCACCCAACTGGCCACGGCTCGCGACGATCACGATCCGTGACGCCGTCGTCATTTAAGGCGTGACACGGTTCCCATAGAGGATGGACCAAGAACCTGGGAGGAAGCTGGGAAGCGTCACAGAACGCCCTATGAGAATGTGAACACGTGAAGAACAGCCGCTCGTCGCCAGGGCCCTCCTTTGTGGTGGAGGCAGGCGTTGGTACCCTGGCGGCGCCTTCAGCCCACGGCTGACCAGCCGGGATCTACAGCAATCAGAAAGGGCTCGACGTGCCCCGGTTCCTTCCAGCGACAGCAGCGTCCTCCCACGTGCACTTGCACGCAACGGTGATCGCCTCGGGCTCTGTGGGTGGCGCTCACGGGCCGATCAGCATGCTCCAGGCTGTCATTCTCGGGGTCCTCCAGGGCGTGAGCGAGCTGTTCCCGGTCTCGAGCCTCGGCCACACCGTGCTCTTCCCGTCCCTGTTCGGCTGGCATTCGGTGGTGAAGGTGCAGTCCAACCCCGAGTCGTGGTGGCTCGCCTTCGTCGTCATGCTCCACGTCGGGAGCGCGATAGGCCTGCTCATCTACTTCTGGCGAGATTGGGTCCGAATCATCACCGCCTGGTTCGCCACCTTGGCCAAGAGACGAATCGAGACGCCAGCGGAACGCCTGGCGTGGCTCATCGTCGTTGGCAGCATCCCCACCGGGATCCTGGGGCTCCTCCTCGAGCACCCGTTGCGCGTCGCACTCGCGAAGCCTGAGGCCGCGGCGTTCTTCCTGATCCTCAATGGCTTCGTCCTCCTCGCAGCGGAGCGCCTTCGGCGCCGCTCCGAGGTGAGAATCCTGGCAGCCCGCCACGGCGCAAAGGAAGAAGGCAGCCGCAAGCTGGATACTCTGGGCTACAAGGAAGCCAGCTTGATCGGCGTGGTTCAGTCCACGGCACTGATAGCCGGGATAAGCCGAGAAGGTGTCTGCATGACAGCCGGGCTCGTGCGGGGAATGGACCACGAGGACTCGGCTCGTTTCGCCTTCCTGCTCGCCACCCCGATTATCCTCGCCGCCGGTCTCTTCAAATTCTCCGACCTGACAGGCCATCTAGGCAACGGGATACGCGGGCAGGCCGTTGTCGCCGCTGTCTGTGCGGCTGTGACAGCGGTGATCTCCGTGCGTTTCCTCATGAACTACTTCAAGACGAGGACCCTCACGCCGTTCGGCATCTACTGCATTTTGTTCGGCGTGGCCATGGCCATCGTCACCGCAGTCGACTGAGAAGCACCCTCCCCTCCGCAAGAGCGCGACCGCCCAGGCGGGCGCTGTCGGTAGAGTGAGCCAGATAGCGCCGTCGCGCGCCGCTCGCACGCGAACGCCGGAACGGAGGGCTCGGTCTTGCGGCGACGACCGAAAGACACAGCACTCGGGCCGGGCTCCAGAGCCGTCTCAGAGGCATCACCGTGGTTCTCCGAGCCCACGAGGGCCGACCTGGTCGACCTCACCGTGGTGCTCCCCTTCTACAACCCCGGAACGCACATCGAGAACACGGTGGCCCGCACGGTCGAAGTGCTAAGTCGCACGGGTGCCTCCTTCGAAGTCGTGGCGGTTTCCGACGGTTCCACCGACGGGAGCGAGAAGCTGCTCGAGGGAGTCTTCCCGAACGTTGTATCGCTGGTAGTACTGCCGAGCCGAGGGGGCAAGGGCCTGGCGGTGCGGCAAGGGCTCCTCAGCGGGCGGGGCCGTTACCTCGGTTTCATAGACGGCGACGGAGACGTACCCCCCGATCTGCTGGCCGACTTTCTGGAGGTGGTGGCCGCCGAGCGTCCCGACGTCGTCCTGGGCAGCAAGCGGCACCCTCGCTCGGAGGTGGTCTACCGAGTGGCCCGCAGGCTCTGCTCGTGGGGATACCAACAGCTCGTCCGCATGCTGTTCCGTCTCGATGTGCACGACACACAAGCTGGGATCAAGCTCGTGCGGCGCGAGGTGCTGGCCGACGTGCTGCCAGCAATGGTCGAGCAGGGTTACGCCTTCGACCTCGAGTTCCTGGTGGTCGCCCGGCACCTGGGACACGGGCACCTCGTGGAGGCACCGGTGCGCATCGGTCGTCGCTTCTCGAGCACGATCTCGCCGCGGGTCGTGGCGCAGATGCTGGCCGACACCTTCGCCATCTGGTGGCGGCTTCACGTTCGCCACGCCTACGAACCTCCACAGGCACGAGGACGTGAGGAGGCACCGCTCGGCGCTACACCCGGGCCGTAGCATGCGCCCAATCATGGGCGACGTAGCCGATGTCGACGCCGAACAAATCCCCGCTCAGCTCCTCGCCGCTGTAGCCGAGGCGAAGGGGCGCGACCGGTTGGCACCGGTCACGGTGGTCACATCCTCCGGCTACGCGGCGGTGTTCGTGCGCCACGCCCTTGCCACCGGGACCGACACGAACACCTGCAGGGGAATCGCCAACGTCAACAGCGCGACGTTGGAAGGGTTCATACATTCCCTCGGCATCCCCTTGCTCGCCTCGCGCGGGTTGAGATCAGTCTCTATGTCGATCCGCCTGGAGGCTCTTCGGACCGAGGCACTCACCGCCGGTGGATGGCTCGCGCATTTCGCCGAGCATCCGCGTTCCCTGGGCGCGCTCGAGCAAGCGCTGAAGGAACTTCAGCGCTGCCCTCCGGCCGCACTCGAGTCGATCAGCGCCAGGAGCTCTCAGAGTGACACGCTCGTCATGCTCCTGCGAGCCGTGCGAAGGCGCCTTCATGCACGCGGCTTCGCCGACGACTTCGATGTCGCGTGCGCCGCCCTGGAGGCGGTTCGTGCCCGGGGAGCCCCCACAAACGAACTCGGCCCGTTGCTCACCTGGCACCTGGGTCGCCGCCCTGGACCCGAGGCGACGGCCCTGCGCCACCTGGGGGCGCGCAGCATCGACGAGGGTGCCGATGTGCCGGCCAACCTCGGGACCTTCTGCGAGGTCCGCCCGTGTGCCGACACGGACGAAGAGGCTCGTACAGCGGTCCGCGTGGTGCTCGGCGCAGCAGAGAGTGGTGTCTCGTTGTGGCGGCAGGCAATCTTCCATCCGCCGCGAGCCGGCTACTCGCGGCTGGTCCACCAACACCTGGCCGGAGCGGGAGTGAGGGCGAACGGACCGGGCCTGCGCTGCCTCGACCGGTGCGCCACAGCCCGCGCCCTGCTCGGCCTCCTGGAGCTGGCCGGTGGTGACTGGGGGCGCGATCAGGTAACGACATGGCTCACGACCGCTCCCGTCGTCGCCGGGCCTCGAGGTCGTCCCGTGCCTGCCAGCCGGTGGGACACCCTGTCCGCTACAGCCGGGGTGATTCGTGGTGCGCGACAGTGGAGCGAACGTCTCGCCCGCCACGCGTCTCACCACGACGCAGACGCAACCGAGACCGAGGCTATGTCGGAGTTCGTTTCGAGCCTCGTCTCGTGCACCACGCCTCCGGGGGGAACTTGGACCGAGCACGCCCGGTGGGCAGGTGGCCTCCTGGACCAGTACCTGGACCCCGAAGCCTCCACCGAGCCCTGGCCGGCGGAGGAGCTAACCGCCATGGCGCAGGTGCGCGAGCTCGTCGAGTCACTCGGTGATCTCGACCAGGTGTCTGGAGGAACCGATCTGACCTCTTTTCGCTTCGCGCTCAGAGTCCTACTCGAGCAGACCGACCTCGACACAAGGGAGCCGGGGGGAGGTGGCTTCGGCGATGGGGTGTTCGTTGCACCTTTCGGTGCCTCGCGGGGCCTGCGCTTTCACCAAGTGGTCGTCTGCGGACTGGCCGATGCGCTGGTACCGGGACCCGGAGGCGTAGATCCCCTGCTGGGCGAGGACGTCCGGCTGTCGGACACCTCCGGGACACTGCGTACCCGAGCGACGCGTCACGAGGAGCTGCGCGACGACCTTGCACACGCAGTTCGCGCCGGCAGCCATCGCGTGGCCACCTTGCCCAGCTGCGACCCCCGCACCGGGCGCTCGCACTTCCCCTCGCGGTGGCTGCGCGACCTCGCTCCCTCGGGCACACCCTGGCGACCTGTGGACTCTTTCGCCGCGGGCATCGCCGGCACGGGCCCCGCGCTCTCAGGACCCGAACTCGAGCTGCGAACGCTAGAGCGGTGGGTCAGCTGTGGCGGGAAGGCGGCTCGATCGCCCGTGGCCCAGGCCAATTCGCGTCTCGCGGCAGGCTACGAAACCATCACGAGCAGGGCAGGTTCCGAGTTCACCCGTTTCGACGGGTCGGTGGGAGCGGGGATCGTGTCGCCGTTCGACCCCGATACCCCGGTCTCGGCCACCAGGTTCGAGACCTACGCACACTGCCCTCGCCGTTACCTGCTCGAACGGGCGCTGCGGGTCTCCAGACGCGTTCTCCCCGAGGAACTGTGGCGGATCGAGCCGGTCGAGCGTGGGAGCCTGGTGCACGCGATCCTCGAGGAGTACGTGGCCGAACGAGTAGCGGGGGCACAGCGATCGCTTGAACGCTTGCTAATCATCGCCGGCAATCACCTCGACGAGGCCGAGGCGGGTGGTCTGGTGGGAAAGTGCTTGTTGTGGCAACTGGACCGAGCCGCAATCTTGCGAGACCTCCGGCGCTTCCACTGCGAGGAAGGAGACCTTCGACCGCTCTCGGTCGAGGCTGCCTTCGGCACCGAAGACACCGTCGCCCCGCCGGTGACGATCCTCTTGGAGGACGGACGCGAGATCCGCTTCAGGGGGAGCGCTGACCGGGTGGACCAAACGCCCTCGGGCCACCTGGTGGTCTCCGACTACAAGACGGGCAAGCAGAAAAGGCTGGGCGCTCTCTTGCGTGATCCGGTCGCCGCCGGCACGCTCCTGCAGCTCCCGCTCTATGCAATGGCTGCCCGTGCGCGCTTCGGGACCCGAAGCAGAGATCCCGTGCACGCGCGTTACTGGCTTCTGTCGAGCGAGCGCAGCGCCCCCTGTTACCACCTGGTGGTAACCGAGGAAGTCGAGGAACGCTTTCGCCAGGTGATCGAACGCATCGCCTCAGGAGTAGATGCCGGATGCTTCCCGGGCATACCCGGGTCTGTGCTCTACGACGGTCGCTTCGAGAACTGCAGGACGTGCGACTTCGACACCGTCTGTCCACCTGGGCGTGAACGGCAGTGGAACCGCAAGCACTCTGATCCCAAGCTTGGACCGGTGATAGGGCTCCTCTACGACAGGGTCCCTGACTCCCTGGCCGGAGCCGTGCTGAAAGGGTTCATAGACCCTGACGAAGAGCAGGCGCAGCATCGCGGACGCCTCCGTACGTTTGAGGAGCAGGCGTGAGCAGCGCTGACGACGACGCACGTTCGCGGATACGCGACGAGCTGGGCACGACGATGGTGGTCATCGCAGGGGCAGGCACGGGTAAGACCACAGAGCTTGTCGAGCGGATCGTCAAGCTCGTGCGGACAGGCACGGCGCGACTTCGCGACGTCGCCGCGATCACCTTCACCGAAGCCGCCGCAGCCGAGCTGCGCGAGCGCATCCGCCAGGCGCTCGGCGCAGCATCAGGCGACGCGCCCGCAGAGCAGCTGATCCGAAGCGCACTCGAGGAGCTGGACGACGCGGTGATCTCCACGCTGCACGCCTTCGCACAACGGATCCTGCTCGAGCACTGCGCCGCAGCAGGACTGCCTTCGGGTTTCGAAGTTCTCGACGACACAGCGGACACTGTCGACTTCGAAGCCCGTTGGGCAAGCTTCGCCGACGTGCTCTTGTCGGACCCCGGCGCTGAGCCCGCGTTGGTGAAGGGGTTCACCACCGGGCTCCGGCACACCGACCTGCACGCCGTCGCCCGAGCTCTCCACGACAACTGGGACCGCCTCGAAGAGCGCGTCGACTGTGGCGACGAAGCCCACGCAGCTCCAGGCATGCAGTTGCCCGAGGCGGATCCCGCGCCCGTCGAGGAGGAGCTCGACAGAGCGCTGTCCCTTGTCAGCTGCTGTACCGACGAGGAGGACAACCTCCTTGCTCATCTGCACCTGGTGGTGGCGGACGCCCGGACACAGCTGGGCGCGGCGGACGGAGACGAACAGGCGGTGCTGCACTTGCTCACCAGCCTTCCCTCGATGCGCTGCGGGCTCGGGCGCCAGGAGAACTGGGGGGATCGAATAGACGAAGTGCGCGAGGCATGCGCCGCGGCAGAAACAGCGCGCGCCCAGATCCTCACCTCTGTGCGAAGAGCGGTGCTCTTGGACCTGCTACCTCGATTGATTGATTTCGTCCTGCAAGCGGCAAAGGAGAGACGCTCAGAAGGTCGGCTCAACTTCCACGACCTGTTGGTGCACGCCCGGCGTCTCCTGCGCAGCGGTGGCGAGCCCGTCGAGGCTCTGTGTCGCCGTTACAGGTGGATCCTCATCGACGAGTTCCAGGACACCGACCCCATCCAGGTGGAGATGGCAGCACGGCTCGTCTCCGAGGTAGAGGGGGCGGGCGAGCTGCGCAGAGCATGTCCCGGGAGCCTATTCGTGGTCGGCGACCCCAAGCAATCCATCTACCGGTTCAGGCGCGCCGACATCGAGCTCTTCGAGCAAGTGAGCGTCGAGGTCGGCGAGCACGTAGTCCTGCAAACCAACTTTCGCTCGGTCCCGGGGATCCTCGAGCTCGTGAACACCGTGTTCGAAGAGCTATTCGGCTCGCTACCGGTGCCCGGCCAGGCACAGCACCATGCGCTTCATGGCAACCGCCGTGCGCTGCCCTCCGTGGTGCCGGATGAACCCGACACGCTGGAACGACCTGCGTGGAGGACGGCGCCCGACATGGCGGTACACGAAGTTCACGAGCCCGTTCAGTTGTCGTTCGACGAGCTCCCGCCCGACGAGCTCCCGCCCGAAGGTAGTTCACCTCACCCAGAGAACAACCCCGTCTGCGAGTCACCCGAGGAAGCCAACAAAGCAACGGTGGGCACCGGAATCAGACGGGTTCGGGCTCCGGTCGTGGTTCTCGGAGAACAACTGGAAGGCTCCATCCCAGACGTGCGTCGGCACGCAGCACGAGACGCGGCCAGGTGCATCCACCGGATGGTCGAGGACCGCTGGGCCGTTGCCGACGCTACCGGCGGACGACTCCGCGCCACACGTTTCGGCGATGTGGCGGTGCTCATACCGACTCGTACGTCGCTCCCCTCACTCGAGGAGGCGTTCGAGGAGACGGGGATCCCGTACCGGCTCGAGGGTGCCTCCATGCTGTGGGGCACCGAGGACGTCCGAGACTTGCTCGCGGTCCTGCGCGCCGCGGACGACCCCGCAGACGAGCTGTCGGTGCTCGCCGCCCTTCGCTCCCCGGGTCTTGGGTGCGGTGACGACGACCTCGTGAGCTGGCACAGAGCGGGGGGACGGTGGGATCCGCGGACGCACGCCCCCCCGGAGCTCGCCGACCATCCGGTGGCGCTGGCCATGGCTGTGCTCGAGGCTCTTCACCGAGAACGGTGGTGGCTCGAGCCCTCTGCCGTCGTTGCCCGCGCCATCGAAGACCTTCGAAGCTTCGAACTGGCCTTCGCCTACAGACGCCCGAGAGACCATTGGCACAGGCTGCGATGGTTGTGCGATCAGGCCCGACTTTTCGACGAGACAGCAGGCGCCACACTTCGCGCATTCCTTGCGTGGGCACAGCAGCAGACACAGGGCGACGCAGGCGCGCGAGGAGTGGGACCGCCTGATCCAGACGACGACGCTGTGCGGGTCATGACAGTCCACGGCGCTAAGGGTCTCGAGTTCCCGGTGGTTCTCCTCGCGGGTCTGGAGCGTCGGGAGTCCGACGGGCACCACCCGCAATCCGTGCTGTGGACCAAGGATGGCTTCCTCGAGGCCAGGGCCGGTCCCCTCTTCCGCACCGACGGTTATGAAGAAGCAGGTGCTCGAGATCAGGAGCTGAACAACTTCGAGCGCCTGCGTCTGCTCTATGTGGGCATGACGCGCGCGCGAGATCACCTCGTGCTGTGCCTTCACCACCGCGCCCCCAACGCAGCAGAGGATTCTTCACTGGCTTCGCGATTGCTCGAGCTCTGCAAGGCACGCCCGGATCTGTGGCGGCGATTGCCACCGGACATCCGCGGCTCGCAGCCCGTCGAGACGACCCGGACCGACGGTGCTGGATCGGCCAACCCCGACGGCGACGACGCGGCCAACCCCGGCGACAACGGCACGGCGTGGAAAGTCTTCTACGAGCAATGGTCCGCCGAGCGCGCCGCTCTGCTCGACGCGCTCAGGAGGAGACCGGTCACGACCGCCACCGCTTTGGCAGAAGCTGCAGCTCTCAGAGGTTCGGTGAGCGACCTGGCGCGGACCGACCCCGCGCGGCAAGAGGCGGGCGCGGCGCGACGAAAGAGCGCCGAAGTCTCGCTGCAGATCGGGCGCGCGGTGCACGGTGTGCTCGCAGCCGTGGACCTGACCAGCGGGCGCGACCCGAGCGGGAGACGAATCGACGAGCTGTCGCGGGCACGGGCCCTCGCCCATGGAGTGGACGAGCACGTCGGTTCGGTGACTTCAATGGTGAGCGCGGCTCTCGGGAGCGATGTTGTGAGGCGTGCGGCATCCAGGCGTCATTGGCGCGAGCTCTACGTGGCCATTCCCCTGGATGCTCGTACGCACCCGTCCCCGTCCCCGTCCCCGTCCCCGACGCCGGGCCTACTCGAAGGGTTCGTGGACCTGCTCTTTGAGGACGACGACGGCCTGGTGGTGGTCGATTACAAGACCGACCGGATCGCTGGCCCCGAAACCCTGGACGCCACGGTCGCGTTCTACCGACCCCAGGTCGCCGCTTACGCGGCCGCCCTCGAGAAGTCCTGCGGCCGACAGGTGTCGCGCTGCGTGCTCCTCTTCCTTGGCGACGGAAGGCTTACGCAATACGTGCTCGAAGGTGAGGAGCTAGCAGTGGCTCGCGCCGAGGCGCTCGAGATGGCGGCGGCGGCCAGCTGAGGGATCACCCTCTCGCGGCGCCGGGCAAGCCGGGCGCCGCCTCGTCGGCGTCTTCGCCGTCAGGCTGCCCCAGTAGCTCGAGCGCTGGTGAGCCGCCCGAGAGCTCGGGCGCCTGGATGTGCCTCGCCACCGCGTCGACCTGCTCGAGGTCGAGCTCGTCCTTCTCGGCATCGCCTATCACGCCCAGCTCGTGGAACCTGCGCGCTTGGGGAAGGACGCTGTGCTCGAGCGAACCGACCGCCTGGTTGTACGCATTGACAGCGGACCGCAGGCTCTTCCCGGTGCGTCCCATGTGGTCACCGAACTTCGCCAGCCGCCGGTAGAGCTCGCGTCCTATTTGTTGCACCTCCCGGGCGTTCTCTGCCAACGCCTCGGATTGCCACCCGTAGGCAACAGCGCGAAGCAAGGCGATCAGCGTCGTCGGGGTGGCCAGCAGAACATGATTCGCCACGGCGTGCTCGAGCAGCGAAGCGTCGTGCTCGAGCGCTGCGGTAAGCAGCGGGTCGCCGGGCACGAATGCCACCACGAACTCCGGCGAGTCCGCGAACTGCTGCCAGTACGCCTTCTTCGACAACGAGTCCACGTGGGCCCGTAGCTGGCCGGCGTGGGCCTGCAAGTGCGATCGCCTGCTCTCGTCGTCGACCGCCTCGTTGGCATCGAGGAACGCCTGCAGAGGAACCTTGGCGTCAACGACCACCTGCTTCGCCCCCGGAAGCCGCACGACCAGGTCGGGGCGCAGCGGTCCGTCGAGAGACCGGGCGCTCACCTGTTCCTCGAAGTCACAGTGCTCGAGCATCCCGGCCATCTCCACAACGCGCCGCAACTGCATTTCGCCCCAGCGTCCCCTCGTGGCGGGCGAGCGCAGCGCGGTGACCAAGTTTCGCGTCTCGAGCTGAAGCTTCTCCTGCGACTCGTTGAGCTGGTGTACCTGCTCGCTCAGCTGCGAGTACGCCTTCTGGCGCTCGAGCTCGAGCAACCTGAGCCCCTGCTCGTACTTGCCGAGCTGGTCGTGAAGCGGGACGAGAAGCTGCTCGAGCGCCTGACGGCGCTTGTCGAGGTCTCCCTTGGCCGACTCTTGGGCTTCTCGCATACGGGCATGGGCCAGTTCGAGGAACTGTGAGCTGTTCTGAGTGAGCGCTCGGCGCGACAGCTCGGCGAACTCGCCCACGAGCTGGCGCCGAACCTCTTCGAGTGCGCCTCGGCGCTCTTCGGACCCGGCTCGCTCACACTCAAGTGCGGTTCTCAGGGCCTCCACCTCGGCTTGGGCCCTGGCCGCGTCGGCCTCATGGGCCGCGCCCTGCAGGGCGGATCGCGCCGAGACTCGAGCGAAGCAGACCATCCACGTCACCAGGGCGCCCATTACGACACCAACGGCGAGCCCGACCAAGAGCCAGGCGATCACCTGTGGCTTCCTTTATCAGCCTGCACGCGGGCGAGAGTACCGCCGGGGTGTTGCGCTTTCGCGGACCACCGCTCGTGTCTCTGTACGGACGGCCTGATCCCGTGGCGTACCCCGTTCGAACGATCTTCGGCAGCTCGCCGAACATCACTTTCCGTCACGGCAAGGTCACCGGCGCCGATCTCAACGCTCGGAAGCTCGCCCTCTCGGACGGTACTCAGCTCGCTTATGACCAGCTCGTGTTGGCTAGCGGTGCCACTGCCGGCTACTACGGGATCCCCGACGCCCGAGAGTACACACATCCCCTGTACACACTCTCCGACGCCCGACGGCTGCGCAACCAAGTTCTCGGATGCCTCGAGGCCGCAGATGCACGGCCCGCGGACTTCGACGGGGGGGCGCTCACATTCGTGGTCGTGGGCGGCGGGCCGACTGGAGTGGAGACGGCTGGAGCCCTCGTGGAACTGCTCGACGTGTCAGTGCACCGTGACCGGTTGCGCATAGACCCGCAGCGCACCCGCGTCGTGCTGCTCGACGCTGGCGACAGTCTTCTCGCCGGGTTCACCGCTGTCGCACGTCGCTATGCCGAGCAAACGTTACGGACTCGCGGCGTGGAGGTCCGGCTCTCGAGCACGGTGGAGGAGGTCACCGCGTACGGTGTGCGCCTCTCGAGCGGCGAGTGGATCAAAGCGGCGACCGTCATCTGGGCGAGTGGTGTGACGGTGAACGGAACGCTCGGCGCATCGCTCGGGCTGCCGAGCGGGCCGGGAGGGCGCCTCGGGGTGCAACCCGACCTGTCGCTTGCCGAGCACCCCGAGGTGTTCGTCGTTGGGGACGCGGCCGCGGTCCCCTTGGGCGGTGGGAGATCCGGCCCTTGCCCGCAGCTGGCACCGGTGGCCATCCAGTCAGGAACGCATGTTGGACGCCAGATCCTGCGTCGCATGGCCGGGGACACTACAGAAGCATTCAACTACCGCGACAAGGGGATCATGGCCACGATCGGAAGGCGCGCCGCTGTGGCGCAGCTGTGGCGGGGCCCGGTGCTGCGCGGGACCCTCGGTTGGCTCGCTTGGCTTGTTCTGCATCTCGTGTACCTGGTGGGGTTCCGCAACCGCCTCGTCGTGTTGGTCAACTGGGCCTGGCGCTACCTCGACTGGCCCTCGGGACCTCGTCTCATCGTCGCAGACCTGGACGTGGGTTCCGCCCTCGACGACTGAACAGAACCGAGACCGCTCCGGCGCGGCGGTACGGTTGGGTGTGCCCAGACGAGTCGCCCTGCACGCCGGCGCCAGCGCTGCCGAGGTTCCCGAGATCCTCGACCGAATCGACCACGAGATGATCAGGCTCTTCGCCCTCGTCGGCGAAGGAATGGCAGGGGCCACCGATTCACTTCTCGCCGGCGACCGTGAGGCGGCACGCGCACTGGCCGACCGTGACGAGATCGTCGACACGCTCTACAAGGAGGTCGAGCAGCTCGCCCAGCGCCAGCTCGCCCAGCGGTCCACGGGCCCCGAGGAGTTGCGCCACCTGGTCACAGTCCTGCGCATGTTGCCCGACCTCGAGCGAGGCGGGGATCTGGCCGAGCACATCTCACGCCGGGCGGTGCGGGGACTGGGCATCGAACTGTCACCGCGCGCGCGTGGGCTCGTGGAACAAATGGGCGAGGTGGCATGCGACATGTGGCAAGCAGCGGCCGACGCCTATGCCGACCGTTCTCCCGGGGTGGCCGAACATCTCGAGTCGCTGGACGACGAGATGGACGAGCTTCACGTGACGATCACCGCCGAGATCGCCAGTGGCTCGATGACCCTGCCCGTCGGCATCGAAGCCGCCCTCGTGGCCAGGTTCTACGAGCGCTTCGGGGACCACGCCGTCAACCTCGCCCACCGCATCTCCGTGCTCGCCCGGTGAGGACCGAGCAAGTCGCTGACCGAACGGGTTCCGAAGCGACCGCAGGCTCGAGAGCAAGCGGGTAGGCAAGCGTCAGGTCCGCGCGGAACCCCGCTTCAGAATCGCTTCGGCGATTTGCACGGCGTTCAACGCCGCCCCTTTCCGGAGGTTGTCTCCGCAAACGAACAGAGCCAGGCCGTGCGGCACGGTGGGATCCCGCCGCACCCTGCCCACGAACGTTGCGTCGGACCCGGCAGCGACGAGGGGAGTTGGGACATCCGTGAGAGCGACTCCGGAAGCTCCTTCGAGCAGAGAAAGCGCTTGCTCCACCGTCATCTCGTGCTCGAACTCCGCGTTGATGGACAGGCTGTGACCCGTGAACACCGGAACCCTCACACACGTGGCCGACACTGCAAGATCGTCGATCTCCAGGATCTTCCGGCTCTCATTACGTAGCTTCTGTTCCTCGTCGGTCTCGCCCGACAGGTCGTCGACCAGACGGCCAGCAACAGGAACGACGTTGTGGGCAATCGGGGCGGGGAACTTCGACGGTGCCGGATACTCGACCGCCTCGCCGTCGAAGGTGAGCCCGGCTGCTCCTTCGAGGGTCTTCGTCAGCTGTTCCTCGAGCTCGCGCACACCTGCCAGCCCGGCTCCCGACACGGCCTGGTAAGTCGAGACCACCATCCTGCAAAGCCCCGCCGAACGGTGCAACGGCGCCAGGACTGGCATTGCGACCATCGTCGTGCAGTTCGGGTTGGCGACGATGCCCTTGGGGACGCGGTCGAGGGCGTGCGCGTTCACCTCGGGGACCACGAGGGGCACGTCGGAGTCCATGCGCCAAGCCGAGGAGTTGTCGATCACCAATGCACCCGCTTCGGCAATGCGCGGGGCAAGGACGCGTGAGGCGCTCGCCCCCGCAGACATGAGTGCCACCTCGACACCGCGAAAGTCAGCCGTGTGGGCGTCCTCGACCTCGATCTCTTGGCCGTTGAACTCGAGCTGTCGGCCTGCCGAGCGCGCCGAGGCGAAGAAGCGCACCTCGTCGACCGGGAAGTCGCGCTCGATGAGCACGCCCCGCATGACCGAACCCACTTGCCCCGTGGCACCCACGACGCCCACTCGCATCGACGCCATCCTATGGGATTCTCACTTGCCTCAAAGAACCCACTAGTCCTCGAGAGCCTCTGTCGCGACGTAAGCAGAGCAGGTCGAGAGGTGGTCCCCAGAAGCCTGGCTCAGGGAGCCGACAGGTCGAAGGCGCGGTAGATCACCTGCACCGCCTCTTCGACACGATCCGCCCGGACGACGCAGGAGACCCGGATCGGCGAGGTCGAGATCATCTCGATGTTGATGCCGGCGTCGGACAGCGACTCGAACATCGTCGCAGAGACGCCGGGGTGCGTCCGCATGCCGGCCCCGACTAACGACACCTTCGCGATGCCGTCGTCGGCCAGGACCTCGCTCGCCCCGATCTCCGGAGCGAGCGCGTTGGCCACCTCCATGCTCGCGGCAAGGTCCACCATGGGGACCGTGAAGGAGATGTCGGTGGTGCCGCGCAAAGACATGTTCTGCACGATCATGTCGACGTTGACCGTACGGTCGGCGAGGGCGCGAAAAAGACGGGCCGCGATGCCCGGCCGGTCAGGGACCCCGGTCACGGTGACCTTGGCCTCCGAGACGTCATGGGTGACTGCGGTGACGATTGGCTGTTCCATCGACGGGTCCTCCTCGGCGACCCAAGTGCCGGGCTCCCAGGTGAAGCTGGAACGCACGTGCAGGGGTACGTGGTGATTACGGGCGAACTCCACCGAACGTAGGGCGAGCACTCGCCCGCCGCTCGCTGCGATGTCGAGCATCTCCTCGAAGCTCAGCCGCGCCAACCTTCGCGCTTCGGGAACGATGCGGGGATCGGCGCTGAACACTCCCGACACATCGGTGTATATCTCGCATGCATCGGCCTTCAGCGCGACCGCCAACGCCACCGCGGTCGTGTCCGACCCCCCGCGCCCCAGTGTGGTCACATCGCGGTCGATGGACACCCCTTGGAACCCTGCAACCACCGGTACCCGACCGGCTGCGAGGGACTCGCGCAGTCGGTCCCCCTTGACCTCGATGATCCTGGCCTTTTGGTGAGTGGTGTCCGTGATGATCCCGGCCTGGCTGCCGGTGTAGGACACGGCGTCCACCCCCAAGCCGGCCAGTGCCATCACCAGCAACGACATCGAGACACGCTCGCCGGCGCTGAGCAGCATGTCGAGCTCGCGCGCAGGCTGCACCGCGCTTACCTCCGCGGCGAGGCGTACCAGGTCGTCAGTGGTCTTGCCCATGGCACTCACCACCACGACCACGTCGTTGCCTCGACGGCGGGTGCGCGAGACATGGTCTGCGATCACACGGAACCGGTCGGCGTCACCGAGTGAGGTCCCGCCGAACTTCTGCACCACTAGGGCCACCAGCCTCGACCCTACTCCCACCCGGCTTTCGGCTCCCGCGACAGGACCGGTAGTGTCGGGCCGTGCCCAGTGAGAAGCGCGCGCGAAAACGCGCGCAGAGAGAGGTAAAGGTAGCCGCCCTGGAGCGACAGCGCAGACGACGCGCGAGCATACGCCGTACGATCACGATTCTCGTGTTGGTGGCGGTCGCGGTAGGTATCTACGTGGCCGTCAGCGCAGGCGGAAAGAAGAAGACGGGCGCTTCGGGGACCTCGACCACCACCTCCACCACCACGCTCCCTCAGACGGCCGCGTCTACCACCACGACGATCAGCCTTGCCGGTGACACGACTTCGGCCAATTGCCCCAGCAGCTTCAGCGCCTCGCTCAAGAAGCCATCTTGGAGCTCGGCCCCCCCGATGATCATCGACCCGACGAAGACCTACGCGGCCACCGTCAGCACGGACGTTGGCTCCTTTACCATCGCGCTTGACGCGTCAACGGCCCCGAAGACCGTCAACAACTTTGTCTTCTTGGCCGAGAACCACTTCTATGACTGCGTGGTGTTCCACCGGGTAATCCCCAATTTCATGGACCAGACCGGCGACCCCACCGGCACCGGCTCGGGCGGGCCTGGGTACCAATTTGCGGACGAGAACATCCCGACAAACGGGTACACGGCCGGTGAGGTCGCGATGGCCAACTCCGGAAAGAACACGAACGGCAGTCAATTCTTCGTCCTGGTCGCTCCCTATCAGACAGACAGCTATTCGTTGTTCGGGCACGTCACCTCGGGTTTGTCTGTGGTGCAGAAGATCAACTCCGACGGCAGCTCCGCCGGCACCCCCAAAGTGCGGCACCGGATCGTGTCGGTGGTCATCTCCGAGTCCTGACCAGCCGCCGCACCTCGAACGCGAACCGCTCTCGCGGAAGCTCGGCACCCAGCCCAGCGTCACCCGATACGACAGGAGGATCACAATGGCCACTTCGGACCTTCCCGAACCAGATGGCTCGAGCTCCAAGCGCCAGAAGTTCGATGCCGAGCCCCCGATGTGCATCGACCCGGCGAAGCGCTACAAAGCAGAGGCGACGACGTCCATGGGAACGCTGACGATCGCCCTCGATCCACTTGCGGCCCCCAGAACGGTGAACAACTTCGTGTTCCTGGCCCGATACCACTACTTCGACGGCATCGTCTTCCACCGCGTCATCCCCGGCTTCGTGCTCCAGGGAGGAGATCCCACCGGCACGGGCCGAGGCGGTCCCGGGTACCAGTTCGCCGACGAGCTGCCGCCGCCGGGACGCTATGAGCTCGGCTCCCTGGCCATGGCCAACGCGGGCCCGAACACGAACGGCAGCCAGTTCTTCGTCATCTCCGGACCCGACGGAACACGCCTTCCCCCCAACTACTCCCTGTTCGGCAAGGTGATCTCGGGTCTGGACACGGTCGCAGCCATCGACGCCGTCGGCACACGCTCGGGTAAGCCCACCCAGACCGTCACTATCGAGTCCGTCTTGATCACCGAGACCGACTGAAGGTAGCTCCCGCCCGGTCCACCCGACAGGCGAGCGCGGACCGCGACTCGGCCCTAGTGGGGCAGGGCGTCGAAACCGGCCGGTTCGCCGCTCACGAACACCTGAACCTCACCGGCACCCGTCTGGCGCCAGCTCCCGTCGGGATCACGGATCAGCGCGGTTCGCTCAGGAATGCCCACCACTGGTAGCCCCGGAGCGGCTAATGCGATCGACCGGTGAACCTTCTCGGCGTTCTCGTGACCGAAGTGCGGGATGACGGCCAGCTGCTCGAGCATTCCCAGCCCCACGGTCAACGCGCCGCCCCTTGGGTCGACCATCGGGTCGGTCAGCACCATCGCGCCAGCCGACGAGCCCGCCACCACGGCACCGTCTCGCCACGCGTCCAAGAGCGCCTCCCACACGGCCGAGGCCTTCAGCACCGAGCGCAAGTGCATAGGCGAGCCTCCCCCCAGATAGGTGAACCGGCTCGCACGGACTTCGGCCGCGTTCGTCTCGTCCTGCGCATCTGCCCGTCCGAGCACCATGAGCCCCCGGGCGCGACCCCCGAACCGGGCGAACCACGCCTCGGCGGTCGCAACTGCCTTCTCGGGGTGCTCGTAGGCGGCAGCTGTGGGAATCACGAGCACCTCGGATCCGCCCGAGAAGGCAAGAAGCTCGGTGTCGAAGTCGCACCCCGGGCTCCACTCATCGCCTCCCACGAGAGCAAGAGGGCCGCACGTCACACTCACGGTCCGCCACATTACGGGTCTTGCCGGCCAGTGCTCGACACGCGGCTCGTGACCGCTCGCCGATAAAATGGCCCTTCATGCCTGGCGAGGGGTGGGAACCAAGGAAATGCGAACCGTCGGCTCCCGAGGCGGGGACCGGAAAATCGCGAAATACGCTGCCTCGTAGGGGTTCAAGGTGGTGCTGCCCACCGAAACTCAGGCCTGAACGGTGAGCGAGATGGCGCGCCCCGACCACGGAGGCGACTCGCCCTGGGTGATGCGCACCTACTCCGGTCACACCTCTGCCAAAGCCTCCAACGCTCTTTACCGGGCCAACCTGGCGAAGGGCCAAACCGGGCTCTCGATCGCCTTCGACCTACCCACACAGACCGGATACGACCCGGACGCGCCCGAGGCAGCCGGCGAAGTCGGCAAGGTCGGCGTGCCCGTGGCTCACTTGGGCCACATCGCACAGCTCATGGAGGGCATCCCCGTTGGCGAGATGAACACCTCGATGACGATCAACGCCACCGCCCCGTGGCTTTTGGGTCTGTACATCGCGCATGCGCAGAAGACAGGGGTCGACCCTGCGACCCTGCAGGGGACCACACAGAACGACATCGTGAAGGAGTACCTGTCGCGAGGCACCTACATATTCCCACCCGACCCCAGCAGGCGGCTCACCGTCGACACGGTCGCCTACACGCTCCGTCACGTCCCGAAGTGGAACCCGATCAATGTCTGCAGCTATCACCTCCAGGAAGCGGGAGCCACCCCGGTGCAGGAGATCGCATACGCGCTTGCCACGGCGATCGGTGTCCTCGACGCGGTGCGTGATTCGAAGAAGATCGACTCCGCGGAGATCGCACAGGTGGTGGGACGTATCTCGTTCTTCGTGAACGCGGGCATCCGATTCGTGGAGGAGACGTGCAAGATGCGTGCCTTCAGCCGGTTGTGGGAACTCATCTGCACCGAGCGCTACGGCGTCGAGGACCCGAAGCTGCGCCGATTCCGCTACGGAGTGCAGGTGAACTCGCTCGGCCTCACCGAGGACCAGCCCGAGAACAATCTTCCCCGCATCGTGCTCGAGACCCTGGGTGTGACACTGTCACGCTCGGCTCGTGCCCGTGCCATCCAGCTGCCGGCGTGGAACGAGGCGCTCGGCCTCCCCCGGCCGTGGGACCAACAGTGGTCCTTGCGAGTCCAGCAGATCCTTGCCTTCGAAACCGACCTGCTCGAATACGACGACCTCTTCGACGGCTCACACGTCGTCGAAGAGAGGGCGGCTGAGCTTGCCGAAGAGGCAAGGACGGAGCTCGAAGACGTCCTCGCTTTGGGCGGGGCGTTCGAGGCCGTCGACGAGCTCAAGCGCCGACTCGTTCGTAGCCAGGCCGAACGGATGCGACGCATCGAGACCGGTGAGCTGAAGGTCGTCGGCGTGAACTGCTTTATCGAAGGCGAGCGTTCGCCTCTAGTCGAGGGCGACGCGTCGGTCGACACGGTTCTGCGGGTCGATCCGAGAGCCGAGGCGGGCCTGCGCGCGGACATGGCCGAGTGGAGAACAAGTCGCGACGAAGCCGCGGTACAGCGCGCACTCAAAGCTCTGCGCTGCGCGGCAGAGCAGGAGAACGTCAACGTCATGCCTGCGACGATCGGCCTCGCGCGCGCGGGCGGCACGACCGGTGAGTGGGCTCAGACCCTACGCGACGTGTTTGGTGAATATCGCGCCTCGACCGGGGTCTCGGGGGGCGTGGGGCACCGCGGCGCCGAACTGACAGCCGTCCTCGAACACACGCACGCGGTGACCAAACGCACAGGACGCCCCCCTCGCCTGCTGGTCGCAAAACCCGGCCTAGACGGTCACTCGAACGGCGCAGAGCAGATCGCCGTCGCCGCTCGTGACGCAGGCTTCGAGGTCGTCTACGAAGGAATCAGGCTCACCCCCGAGCAGATCGCCACCGCAGCACGCGATGAGGACGTAGACGTGGTCGGCATCTCGATCCTCTCGGGCAGCCACCTGGAGCTGGTTCCCGAGGTGCTCGACCGTCTGCGGGCGGTCGGAGTCGACGTCCCGGTAGTGGTCGGGGGCATCATCCCCCCGGCAGACGCCAAGCTCCTGCGTGAGAAAGGCGTAACGGCCGTCTACACCCCCAGGGACTTCCAGCTCACGCACATAATCGACGAGCTCGTCACCCTTGTCGAGCACCACCGCGAGGTCGCGGCGACCTGACCTCAGCGACTGCCCCTGGGCCGGTTGCGCCGCAGCACGGTCGGCTTCGCCCACCACCGCCCGGAGAACCGCCATGTCGGTTGATCGCGGCGCGACCCCTCGCCGGGGGCGCCGGCGCAGGGCCATGACTCGCTGACCGCGGCCAATATGGCTGCCACCACGTCCGGGGGAGGTTCCGGACGTACCGAGACCACCTGGTGAGCACCTTTGTGGGCCTGTGGTGTCACAACGGAACGTTCCCGTGTTTGCGCCGCGGCAGCTCCTCGCGCTTCGAAGCAAGCAGACGGAGGCTCCGTACGAGCACACGCCGGGTCTCCGAAGGGTCGATAACGTCATCCACGTAACCGCGCTCTGCTGCCACGTAAGGGTTCGCGTAGCGCTCGGCGTACTCCTCGACCAACTCGGCCCGGCGTGCCACAGGGTCTGCCGCCTCTGCCAGCTCGCGCCGGTAGACGATCTCGACCGCGCCCTGCGGACCCATCACCGCTAGCTCCGCTGAGGGCCAGGCGAAGGCCAGATCCGCGCCAATCGACTTGGAGTTCATCACCACGTACGCACCGCCGTATGCCTTGCGGGTGATGACCTGGATACGAGGCACGGTCGCTTCGCAGTACGCATAAAGCAGCTTGGCGCCGTGACGGATGACGCCGCCATGCTCCTGATCGGTGCCCGGCATGAACCCAGGAACGTCGACGAACGTGATGAGCGGGATGTTGAATGCATCACACGTGCGCACGAACCGGGCCGCCTTCTCCGAGGAATCGATGTCCAGCACGCCTGCGAGCACTGCTGGTTGGTTCCCCACGAGGCCCACGACGCGTCCCTCGATGCGGGCGAACCCACAGGTGATGTTCATCGCCCAGTGTGGGTGCACCTCGAAGTACTCGCCCTCGTCCACCACCGACGTGATCACCTGCTTCATGTCATAGGGCTGGTTGGGCGATGAAGGCATCAGGTCTACGAGCTCTGGAGCCCCTCGGTCCGGGTCGTCGTCGGTGACCACAATTGGTGGTTCTTCGAGGTTGTTCGACGGCAGAAACGACAACAGGTAGCGGACCTCCTCGAGGCAGGTCCGCTCGTCGGGAGCGACGAAGGTGGCCACACCCGACTTCGTGGCATGCGTCATGGCACCGCCGAGCTCCTCCAAGGTGACGTCCTCTCCAGTCACCGTCTTAACCACCTCGGGACCGGTGATGAACATATGACTGGAGCCGTTGACCATGAAGACAAAGTCGGTCATCGCAGGGGAGTAAACCGCCCCTCCGGCACAGGGTCCCATGACCACGCTTATCTGAGGGATCACTCCGGAAGCCTCGACGTTGCGGTGAAAGATGCCTCCGTAGGAATGAAGAGACACGACGCCCTCTTGGATGCGTGCACCGGCTCCGTCGTTCAGCCCGATCATGGGCACGCCGATTGATGCCGCCAGGTCCATGATCTTGTGGATCTTCTCGGCGAACACCTCGCCGAGCGCGCCACCGAAGACGGTGAAGTCCTGGCTGAAGACGCACACTCGGCGACCGTCCACCGTGCCGTGGCCGGTGATCACTCCATCGGTGTACGGCCGTTTGCGCTCGAGCCCCATCCCGTGAGCCCGGTGGCGGGCAAGCATGTCAAGCTCGCAGAACGAGCCCTCGTCAAGCAGGTGCTCGATTCGCTCGCGGGCGGTCATCTTCCCCTTGGCGTGCTGGCGCTCCACGGCGTGGGGGGAGCCGGCGTGCAGCGCCTCCTCCTTGCGAGACTTCAGCGCCGCCAGACGCTGCGACATCAGGTGCTCCATCGGCCGCGAGGCTACCGGAGGTTCTCGGAAAGTCTCGCTTGGCGTGAAGCCGCTCTGTGCAGCTCTCGAATCAGGGCTCTTGGACCAGCTCGATGAGGGTGCCGAAAGCTCCCTTCGGGTGCACGAACGCCACGGTCGTCCCGCGCGACCCGGACCGCGGCATCTCGTCTATCAACCGCGCGCCGCCTGCCTTTACCGCCGCGAGTGCCGCGGCACAGTTCACGACGCGGTAGCCGACGTGGTGCAGCCCCTCACCACGGCGCTCGAGGAACTTGGCCACGGGTGAGTCCCCGCGAGTTGGGCTCAGCAGCTGGATGTAGGAGCCCGCCACCGCGATCAATGCCTCCTCGACCCCGTCGGTTTCCATCCGCTCGCGGTGTGCGACCGCTGTGCCGAAGGTGTCGCCATAGAAGGAGATCGCCGAGTCCAGGTCGTTGACGGCGACTGCCACGTGGTCGATCTGGGTCAAAAGTGGCTCACGACCTGCCGTGGGCACGGTCAGGACCTGCTCCACCTGGAGAAGCTCACCCTCCGAGCCGCCGGAAAAGTGTGATGCGCTCCTCGCCCACCCTCTCGCGTAGTTCGGGGTCGTCTATGCCGAGGCCCTCGTGCGGCGCCAGGCACAGCACACCGATCTTCCCCTCGTGTGTGTTGTGGTGCACCCGCAAGGCCGCTTCCCCCACCTCCACGAGCGGGTAGACGACGGACAACGTGGGCACCACTTTGCCCTCGCAGATTAGCTGGTTCGCGTCCCAGGCCTCGCGGTAGTTGGCGAAGTGCGAGCCCTTGATGGTCTTCAACCGCATCCACAGGTGCCGGTTGTCGTACTCGACCATGTAGCCTGAGGTAGCCGCGCAGGTGACCACCGTGCCTCCGCGCTTGCAGACGAAGACAGACGCCCCCATGGTCTGACGCCCGGGGTGCTCGAAGACGATCTCAGGGTCGTCGCCCACAAGGGCGCGCACATCCTTGCCCAAACGGCGCCACTCGAGCTCGTCCTGGGTGTGCTCGTCCAACCAGAAGCGATACCCAGCTGCCTTGCGGTCGATCACCGCCTCCACACCAAGCTGGCGCAGCAACTGCGCCTTCTCGGGTGACGACACGATGCCCACGGGAACACCCCCTCCGTTCAGCACGTGCTGGACCGCGTAGCTTCCCAGCCCGCCGCTCGCCCCCCATATCAGCACCCTGTCGCCTTGCTGCATGACCGCCCCGTTGCGCGACAACAACATGCGGTACGCGGTCGTGTTGCACAGTGCGTTGACCGCCGCCTCCTCCCAGCTGAGGTGAGCCGCCTTTGGCATGAGCTGGTTGGCCTTCACCACCGTGAGGTCCGCCAGGCCTCCGAAGTTCGTCTCGAACCCCCAGATGCGCTGGTTCGAGGCCAACATGGAGTCGTCATGGGAGGAGGGGTCCTGATCGTCGACGTAGTTGCAGTGGATTACCACCTTGTCGCCGGGCTTCCACTTGCGCACCATGGACCCCACCCGCACTACCACCCCGGATGCGTCCGAGCCCAAGACATGGTGGTCCTGCGCGTGCCGCGAGCCCCACACGCCCTCCCTCCCGAGCCGCTGAAGAAACCCGAACGTCGGGAGCGGCTCGAAGATGGCGCTCCACACAGTGTTGAAGTTGATCGCAGAGGCCATGACGGCGACATAGGCCTCGTCAGGAGCGAGCTCGGGTAACGCCACCTCTGAGACGTGCAGTGACTTGCGTGGGTCCTTCTCGGCCGAGTCGATGCCGACGAACATCTCCACGTCGGATGCAAGCACGTGGGCTGCCCGGTACGACTCGGGGAGGGGCAGGGCGGCGAGCTCCTCCCCGCTCGCTCCTGCCAGGATCGCTTCTCCGAAGGCGCGCATGGCCGCAGAGGATACCCGTACCCGTAGAACTACGGGGCGCACAACTTCGTGCCCAGGCGCGTCGTCCCCTCGTGCCCACGAGCAGGCTCGAGCCCACCGGAAGGTGGCCAGGGCCCTAGAATCCGCCACCAAGTTGGCCGGTTCGGCCGGCGCTCACAACCTCGATCTCCGGAGGCAAACAATGGCAGGTTCCGTCATCCTCGCAGGGGCACGCACCCCGATCGGCAAACTCTCGGGCGCGCTCGCCAGCTTCAGCGCCATGGAGCTCGGAGGCTACGCGATCGCCGCGGCCTTAGGTCGCGCCGGCGTCGCCCCGCCAGACGTGGATTACGTATTCATGGGGCAGGTGCTCCAGGGAGGTCAGGGGCAGATCACCGCCCGCCAGGCGGCAACCAAGGCCGGTATCCCTATGTCTGTGCCCGCCACCACCGTGAACAAGGTCTGCCTGTCCGGCTTGAACTCGATCTATTTGGCCGACCTGCTCATCTCCTCCGGAGAGGCCGAGGTCGTCGTGGCCGGCGGCATGGAGTCGATGAGCCAAGCCCCCTACTTGTTGCTCGGAGCGCGCGCCGGCTATCGGATGGGCGACGGCAGCCTCGTCGACTCGATGACGTACGACGGGCTGTACTGCCAGTTCGACCACTGCGCGATGGGACTCGGCACCGAGCGCTACAACAAGATTGCAGGGATCACACGCGAGGCGCAGGACTCCTTCTCCGCCCTCTCCCACGAGCGCGCGACCGCGGCCATCAAAGACGGCCGGTTCACCGACGAGATCGTGGATGTCTCGGTGCCTCAGCGCAAGGGCGCCCCGATCATCGTCGACACGGACGAAGGCGTGCGCCCTGGTACCACCGTCGAATCCCTCGGAGCGCTCAAGCCATCGTTCGACAAGGAGGGCACCATCACTGCGGGTAACGCCAGCCAGATCTCCGATGCGGCGGCGGCCGTGGTGATCACTTCGAAAGCAAGGGCGGAACAAATCGGTACCACACCGCTCGGGGAGGTCATGAGCTACGGCCAGGTGGCCGGGCCCGATGCCAGTCTGTTGCTACAACCGGCACGCGCGACGCGCCAGGCGCTCGAGAAGATCTCGAAGAGCACCGCCGACGTCGACCTGTTCGAGATCAACGAGGCCTTCGCTATGGTCGGGTTGGCCTCGATGGCGGAGCTCGGCATCAACAACGACGTGACCAACGTGAACGGAGGGGCCATCGCCTTGGGACACCCGATCGGGATGTCCGGCACCCGCCTAGCCCTCACCATCCTCCACGAGCTGCGCCGGCGTGGCGGTGGGCTCGGGGTCGCAAGCCTCTGCGGTGGCGGCGGACAGGGCGACGCTCTCGTAGTACGAGCAGCCGGCTGACCCACAAGCCTGCAGGTGACGACCCTCGTAGGCCCCTCAGCACGCGCCAAATTGTTCCGCGCCGGAGAACACCCGTAGCGGTGAGGTCAGGCGTCCACCTCGCGCCGCCCCTCGAGCGCACGCCCGAGGGTCAGCTCGTCGGCGTACTCGAGATCCCCTCCTACCGGGAGGCCGCTCGCGATGCGTGTGACCCTCACGCCCAAGGGCACGAGCAGCCGGGCCAGGTACATGGCGGTCGCCTCCCCTTCGAGGTTCGGGTTCGTACACAAGATGACCTCGGTGACCTCACCGTCAGATAGCCGGTCGAGCAACTCGCGTACGCGCAACTGATCGGGTCCTAGGCCCTCGATCGGGTTGAGCGCCCCGCCGAGCACGTGGTAGCGGCCGCGAAACTCCCTGGTCCTCTCGACGGCGACGATGTCACGGGGATCCTCCACCACGCACAGCAAAGAGCCGTCGCGTCTCGGATCGGAGCAGAACTCGCAAAGCTCGCCCTCTGCGAC
Organism: Acidimicrobiaceae bacterium; assembly: GCA_003139255.1. GTDB lineage: Bacteria > Actinomycetota > Acidimicrobiia > Acidimicrobiales > UBA8190 > Bog-564. The sequence continues at coordinate 42,323 of PLIG01000150.1, forward strand.
GTTGAAGCAAATCGTGCACGAGGTGACCCGCTCCTTCACGGCGACGATCGCGTCAACGAGGCGCAGAGCATCCTCGGACTCCACCTTGAGCAGGTGGAACGCGATGCGCTGGGCCGACTTCGGCCCGATGCCAGGGAGCCGGCCCAGCTCGTCCACCAATGAACGCAGCGGGCCCACGTACACAGCGCTACACCTCCTCGGCTCCGGGGAATGCCAGCTTGATCCGTTCTTCGGGGCTGGGGCCCGCTCCGGCCGGCTCCGTCTCCGCTTCGAGCACCGCCGGGTCGAAGAGATCGGCTTCGGTGTCGGCGTCTTCGTGGTCTTCCTCGCCGCTCGCACCAACCTGCCTCGATGCGCCTCCGGTCGCCGCCGGCAAGCTCGAACCTGGCGTCGCGGATCGCGCGCCCTTGGAGCTCTTCATCTTCCGGGCCGCGACGTCAACACGCGACGTCCCAGTCGAGACACGTTGTGCGAGCTCTTCGGTGGTGTCCTCGTCGACCACCAGTCGAAGCGGGACTGCGGTGCCGAAGCGCGCGGCCAGAACCGACTCGACCTCGGCGCAGACTTCCTCGCAGTAGGAGCGATGCGTCTCGTTGGGGAGGGCGAACACAGCGGTGCCGTCCTCCGTCGCGACGAAACGGCCCACCCGAAAACGCGCCCGCGCGCGTCCAGGAAGAGACGCGAGCAGCCCGTCCCCCCACGCCTGCACCAGCTCGTCGCGCGAAGGCAGGGTCGCGGTGACAGTCGGCTGCCCCTCGCCCTTCGACGACGCTGTCTCGTCAGGGCTGAGGGCACCTCGCTCGCCGACTTTCCCGGCCTGCCCACGCAACGCCCCGAGAGCCCGGCGTGCCAACTCGGGGCCGCCGGCTTGAGACTTTTCGCCCCCAGCGCTCCCTTCTTCTCTTCCGCCACTCGTGGCATCAACAGCAGCCTCGTGCGCCGCAACGTTCATTTCCTCAACAAGCTCGCTGGAGCTGCGACTTCGCTCTCGTGGGGGTGAAGGAGCCGCCGGTGAAGCACCCGGGGACTCGACGGTGGACGTCGCAGAGCTAGGCGCGACGAGCCCCGATGCCAGAGCACGCTCGAGTCGCTCCACTCGCTCGAGGAGCGCCGACGTCGAATCGTCCGCTTCGGGATGCGCCAAGCGAATCAACGTCGCCTCAAGGTGCACTCGCGGATCCGGCGTGTCGCGCATGTCGACCAGGGCGCGCCCGAGAGCCTCCATCGCCCGGACCACGGCCGGGAGCCCCATGCGCCGGGCCGTGTCCTCCACATGAGCTCGCTCCTCGCCCACCATCGAAACGAGCCCCGGGGAGAGCATCGCCAAGAAGCCCTGACGCAAGTAGTCCGCCAGTTCACCCGCAAGGCGCTGAACGTCGTGACCTGCGTCGCACGCTTCCGCCACGCCGACCAGCACTCCCCCGGCATCACGTACGGCGAGGGCACCGGCGATCTCGGCGAGAACGACGATCTCGTCGCCAACCGTGCCGCCGGCCGCGACCTGGTCGAGAGCAGACAACGCGTCGCGGGCCGAGCCACGCCCGCGACGCACCGCGCTGTCCAGGGCTTCCTCGCCCAGGTCGAGCTCGGCTTCCTCCCGTACCCGGCGCAACAAACCAGCCAGGACCTCGGGTCCGAGTAGACGGAACTCGAAGTGCTGGGTGCGGCTACGGATCGTGGGGAGAACCTTCTGGGCGTCGGTGGTGGCGAGGACGAACACGACGTGGCCCGGAGGTTCCTCGAGGGTCTTCAGCAGTGCGTTCGACGCGGCAGTTGACAGCATGTGAACCTCGTCGACGATGTACACCTTCCAGCGGCCCGGTGTCCCCAACGCGGAGTGGGCCACCAGGTCACGCATGGCGTCCACCCCGTTGTTGGAAGCGGCGTCGAGCTCGTGCACGTCCATGGAAGTCCCCCGCGCAATCTCCACGCACGAGTCGCACTCCCCACATGGCTCGCCTTCGCGAGCAGCGGCGCAGTCGAGCGCCTTGGCCAAGATGCGCGCCGTGGAAGTCTTACCAGTGCCTCGGGGACCGCTGAAGAGATACGCGTGACCCATCCGGCCATCACGAACTGCGTTGCGTAGGGCCAGGGTCACGTGCTGCTGCCCGAGCACTTCGTCGAAGCGCTGCGGGCGAAAACGACGATAGAGGGACAGATAGAGGGCTGGCTCCGTGCCACCGGGGGGCGTCACGGGCGCAGCCTACTGGCGGGGCGTTGCGGTCCGAGGTGGCCGGTGTCCGGTGCGGCGGCCAGATTTGCTGCGGCACACGAACGTACCCGCTGAGAGCTGCTGCCTTCCGGCCCTGACTCGGTTCACGGGCGCCCGTTGCGCAGGACCCGGCCGCCGCACCGAGCATCGGCCGACGCCCGGAAGACGATAGCCTCCCTGCTGCCGCGCCCGGGCGGCCCTCGGAGGAGTGCGAGAGCGGACGAATCGGCACGACTGGAAATCGTGTGTGGGGAAACTCACCGTGGGTTCAAATCCCACCTCCTCCGCGCAACGCAGGAAGGGGTGGTGGATTGGTAGCTGGCGCGCTCATGCCGGCACGTCTGGCACCAGTGTCATGTCTGGGTTGACAAGCTTCGGGGTACCAGAGCCGCAGGTGCTCGACGACGAGGCCGCCATGCGAAGGGCGCTGGACCAGGCCCGCGCTGCGGCCGCGCACGGCGACGTGCCAGTGGGAGCCGTCGTGGTATCAGAGGGCACGGTCGTTGCCTCCCGCCACAACGAACGTGAGCTGCGGCACGACCCGACCGCTCACGCCGAGATCCTCGCCCTGCGCGATGCCGCATGGGCCATGGGTTCATGGAGGCTCAACATGGCGACGCTGGTCGTGACGCTCGAACCTTGCCCCATGTGCGCCGGTGCTGCGGTTGCCTCGCGTCTCGGGCGAATCGTGTTCGGGGCGGTCGACCCGAAGGTGGGCGCGTGCGGTTCTGTCTACCAGTTGTGTAACGATCCCCGCCTGAGCCACGAACTGCCCGTAACGGGCGGCGTCCTCGCCGACGAGGCGTCAGACTTGCTCAAAGCCTTCTTCTCCGACCGCCGCTGAGCCGAGCCCCTGACACCGCTTCTCAACGATTGCCCATCCGTCGGGTGCTCTGACGATGCAAGAATGGCCCTTCTGGGTTCTTGGCCAAGGTCGCCCAGGCGCTGCCAAAAGCACAAGGCCCCGGTGGAGGAGTGCGAGAGCGGACGAATCGGACGGTCTCGAAAAGCGCAAAAGGTCGTCGGACGAGATGGCGTGGGACGACGAAAGACGACCTGACTTGGGACGATGTTGGTGTCCCACGACGCTCCACGACACCCGACGATCCCAGAAGACGTCCAAAACTAGGACAAAAACTAGGACAGGGCTCGCGAACGGCTCGTTTCGGGTCACCCAAAAGCCACATGCCTGTCGCGCTCAGAGAACAGCGTTCGAACCAGTCGACTAACAGTTCCCCGGCCCTTCGCAGCTGCGTCGCCGTAAGGACACTTAGGCTGTCGCCTTCGCGACGATACGGATTTCGGCGTCGAGAGCCTCAACGATACGCCGGAGCGTTTTCTCGGTGGGGTTTGCCGCACCGCGCTCGATCCGGCTGATCTCGCTCTGGTTGATGCCTGTATCGTCTGCGAGTTGCGCCTGGGTCACGCCGCGCTGTTCGCGCAGCTCCATCAACTGGAGCGATACCGGTCAGTCTTGCGCCCCAGCCCGGTGGACAGGAACCGGCAGGGACGCTACCGGACGCGCCGGGTCCCGGCGAGGGCGGGACCGAGGGGTCAGCCCACCGTGGCGATGCCGCCGTCCACCGGGATGATCGCCCCGGTGAGGTAGGCGCCGGCCCGCGAGGCCAGGAAGATGGCGGTCCCGGCCATGTCGTCGGGTCGCCCGATGCGCTTGAGCGGGGCGGAGGAGGCGATCTGCTCCCCGAAGGCCTCGAGGGTGGCAGCCATCATCTTGGACTCGAACGGCCCCGGGGCGATGGCGTTCACGGTGATGTCGGGTGCCAGGTGCCTGGCCAGGTGCCGGGTGAGCTGATGGACGGCGGCCTTGGACGAGGAGTACGAGTACGACTCGAGGATGGGCACGTGGAATGCGTCGATGGAACCGATGTTGACGACCCGGGAGGAGTCGTCGGCCGTGGCCCGGGCTCGCAGGAGGGGCAGGAAGTACTTGGTGGTGTGGAAGACGCCCTGGACGTTGAGGTCGAGGACCCGGTTCCACGAGGCGGAGTCGTGCTCCTCCAGCGGGGCGCCCCAGGTGGCGCCGGCGTTGTTGACGAGCACGTCGACGTGGTCGTTCCCGGCGGCGACCGCCTCGGCCAGCCCCCGGGCACCCTTCTCGGTGGAGAGGTCGGCGGGGACGCCCCGGCACTCCCCGAGCTCGGACAGCTCGGCGACGGTGGCGTCGACCGCCCCGGCCTTCCGCGACGACACGATGACGGTGGCCCCGCCGGCCACGAACCCGGCGGCGATCATGTGGCCGATGCCCCGGGTGCCCCCGGTCACCACCACGGTCTTGCCGGTCACCGAGAAGAGTTCGGACGGCGGGGTGGGCGGAGGCTGCTGGCTCATGGGTTGTGAAGGTATCCCACCCGGTCGTCGACCAGGGCCGACCGGTTCAGTGCCGACACGTCGGTGACCTCGGTGAGCCCCATGGCCACCTCCATCTCCTGGCGGAGGATCCGGAGGATGTGGGCCACCCCGCCCTCCCCCCGGGCGGCCACCGCGTAGGCCCACGGGCGACCGACGAGGCAGGCCCGGGCGCCCAGGGCCAGCGCCTTCACCACGTCGAGGCCGCTCCGGATCCCGCCGTCCACCAGCACCTCGGCGGCGTCGCCCACGACGTCGACGATGGCCGGCAACGCCGAGACGGTGGGCAGAATGGGCATGTCGGCTTTCGACGTAAACCGCAACGGCTTCTGCCGCGCCTGCAATAGTCGACCGATATCACCTGCTCCGCTGTGGCCAACCAACGTGCCAGACCATCCGCTACTGCCGGGGAGGAGTGCGGCCTCGCTTAGCGCTGGGACGAGCAGTATCGCTCCGGGGCCGCTGATAGCGAGCGGTCCTGCCTGAACGCCGGGTTACCGGCATCGGCACTTCCCGCCTAGTCCACTTCGTTACCATTGAATCAATATCGAATGGCTTAAGATCTGTTAAGACTTGGTCACCGGGAGGGCGAGAAGGATGCCCAGGGACCAGGTGTTTCGCCACAGAGATCCTCGTCATTGCTCGATTGCAAGGCTTTGGTATTTCGGTCGTCTCTCAGTTCCTGCAGCAATGGTCATCCTCTGTGGTGCGTGTGCATCCCCATCTAAGTCATCGACATCCCGCTCGTTGTCAACAAGCTCAACTTCGGTCACTTCACCCAACCCATCGACGACAACCGGCCCCGTCACAACAGCCGCCTGTACACCGAACCAGCTCACGGGAACGGTCGCCTTCAATGCGACTGGCACAGAACTGGGAGCGATCAAGCTGTCAAACACGGTGAGCGAGGCATGCTCGCTGTCAGGCCAGCCGACAGTCACCGTGTTGGGCGATAACGGAGTGTCACTTGCCCAAACCGAGTCGACCTATCATCGTGCCCCGGACTGGCCATCTCCAACACATCCGATTGTGCTGTCGCCTTCGGGTGAGTTGCCTCAAGCAATCGTCGAAGTCGACTGGGTTTGGTGCGGGCCATCTCCCCATGAGCTGGAATTTCAGGTCCGTTTCCCGACGTGGTCATCTCCACTTGATATTCCGAGAACTTCAATTTCACCGTCTGGGTTCTCTCCAGCAAGCTGTTCAAGCTCAGGAACTGGTGCACTCTTCGCCGTGGACTACGTACGCGGCTTTGGGTCGAATGGGATCATCGGACCCTCCTAGCAGGCGCAGGCCAGAACGATGGCATGCCGATGTTCTTGAGGTTGCCGGATGAGCCCTGCCCGGGAACGACAATTATGTGCCGGTCGCGCGACGATTGGGGAGTGTGCAGGAATGCCGGGTTGCGTGACTCCAGATTGAAGCCTGTCGGAACAGCGTATGAGCAGTATCACGCGGGAAGTGGCTGTTGCATGAATCAGTTCGCGCGCTGCGCGAATGCACGTTCGTCCACCACATTGCCGTCTACGGTCCTGAATCGGCTCGTCATGACGGAAATGACCTCCCAAACTGGCCGTTGCTTGAGCGAGAAGGATTCATGCGACAGCCTGGGAAGGTTCGTTACCGAACGGTGCATCCCGCGCCACATGACGAACTGACCTCTCTCACACGGCATTACTTATGCGCGACCGACCAGCGGCGACCCCACATCCCGATGCGAAGCAACGGCGAAGATCAGACAGGCTCGAGGGCCTCATCCACGAGTACGAACTTGCCGCGTGAGAGGTGGACCCGACTTTTCGGACTGTACGGGTTGCACGGTTATCGGGTTCTCCAGTTAACGAGTCCGTCTAGGGCTTCGACGACGCTGCCGTTGACGTACAGGGGGTTCACCTCGAGCGCGCTTAGGTCGTCACCGAGAGCCAGAGCGAGGTCGGCGATCGCGGCAATCGCGTCGGTGACGCGATCGAGATTGGCGGGTGGGCGTCCGCGGGCACCCTGCAGTATGGAGGCGCCCCGTAGGCTCTCCAGGCCACGGCGAATTTCATCGCGGGCAGCCGGTAGGCGCAGCAGAGCGGCGTCGTCCAGGACCTCGACGAAGAGACCGCCCAGCCCGACTGCAAGCACGAGTCCCCAGTCAGGGTCGCGGGCAACACCGGCGAGCAGCTCGATGCCACCCGAACGCATCGGGCTGACCAGGACGCCGTCGACCCGATTTGCAGGTTCGAGGTTGTCCGCGCAGGTGAACACCTTGTGGAAAGCCGCGGCGACCTCCTCGACGCCGCTCACATCGAGGACTACGCCACCGATGTCNNCGGAGCGACCGGAACACCGGCAAGCTGCAACAACTGGCGCACCTCGTACTCTGACATCGCGTTCCCAGGATGCAAATCCGCTGAGAGCGACGCAGTGGTAGGAGGATCTGAATTCGCTCTTTGCTGCAGCTGTGGGAGGCGGGTCGACCATTGTGAGACCTTGGCCATGGCGATGATGGCATCGCGGGTGCTTGGCAGGTAGAAGAGACCTGCGGCGGCAATGGCCTCGGCGGTGCTCCCGGGCAGGTCCTGGGAGACGATAGCGATCAGCGCGCCGGGTACGGCTGCCTCGGCCAGCGCCTGCCCGACGCCCGGCAAAGACTCGTCCGGGCCACGACCAATGACGGCAACGAATCCCACCTGAGGGTCTGTTGCCAAGATGGCGGTGATCCTGCCCAGCAGCGTGCGGTCGATGACCCCTGCCCCGGTGACGTCGAGAGGGTTCTGAGCTTGCCCGAGGGCCGAGATCACCCCCCGCAGTTTGTTCTCGGTGGCCGGATCGAGCTGCGGAATGGGCAGGCCGAGCTCTTCCGCGCGGT
>PLIG01000061.1 GCA_003139255.1 Acidimicrobiaceae bacterium
TCGGTAGTCGCCGTCGGCTTGGGAACGTTGGGCATCGCTGTCGATGTCCCCACGTTCCCGGTTGATTGGCTCGCGTTGGGAACGTTGGGCATCGCTGTCGATGTCCCCACGTTCCCGGTTGATTGGCTCGCGCCGCAACCTGCCAACAGGAGGACCGCGCCGAGAACTGCCAGCCCAAGCCCTCTCCGAGGCCTCATGCCTCTTCCTCCAGTCCCATGGACGCCACGTGGCCCTCAGCGATCTGAGGTCAGTGCGCCCGGATCATACTTCTCGAGGGGTGGCGCCGACTTGCTCCGGTGGGCCCAGGGTCTCGGCGACGCCACGCCTCGGTTCGGTCTCGAGGGGACGGGCTCCTACGGAGCCGGCCTGGCGCGCCACCTCCAGAGTGCCGGATGCACCGTCATCGTGGTCAACCGTCCCAACCGCCAGACCCGGCAGGCTCGCGGCAAGTCGGACCCCGTCCCGGAGCTTGATCGCCTCACCTAGGAGGTGGCGCCCGATCTTTGTGCCCTCAAGGGCTGGCCGCGGGAGGCGCGACAGATCGAGACCGCTCCGGTGGGCACTCAGCTGACACTCCCCGAACCTCCCGGCGAGCCCTGGATGTTCACCGTCACCGTGAGGTCAGGGGGGGTTGTCGTGAGCCGCCCCGGCTCTGACGCCGGTTGCGGGTGTGGCGATCTGAAGGCTGTCACCACATAGGGCAGGCGCGGCATAGGGGGGTGAAGGCCCCTGAGGACTATCGTCCTCATGGCCCCCACGGCCATGTCTCGCGGGCCGTCCGCTCACTGCCGGCGCCAACCGTCCTCAGCGGAGCGTGGCGTTCTCCAAGAGGCAAAAGGCGCGCTGGTCGTGAGCCATATTAAATGGGTCCGACTCGGGATCGCCGACCGACTTCCATGCGACGACGTTCCATCCGGTTCGTTCGAAGAGCCGACGCAGCCCCGCTTCCGAGAAGATCCAGAAATTGGTGGAATCGTTGTTGCATTCGGTCGGCCCGAGGAGATAGGCCACAGGAATACCATCAACGCGCGTTTCTCGATTCGCGCTGAATTCGGCAATCTTGGTGCTTAAGAGGCAGTAGTGCGTATACGGGGCCAAAGATTCTAGAGCATTGAACGGATTCTTGAGATGGTGCAGAATGCCTAGGAACAGCACCACGTCGTAGCGCTCGCGAGGAAGCGTGAAGTGATGATCTAGGTCAGTATCCACTATCCGGACGGTGCTGTTGAGTTGGCGGGCGAGTAGTCGGGCCCCTTCAAGGCCATTGAAGTTCGTCGGCGCGTGGTCAACGATATCGACCTCGCAGCCGAGCGAATTCAGCAGGAAAGCGACGTCCCCGTCGGCTGCGCCGACATCCGCGATGACTGGTGAGGTGCCGGGGTCGAGCAAATGCCAGTACTCCCCTGTGAGCATCTGACCAAGGATGGCGAGGTTGCTCATCGAGTCGTACGGGTACCAGAAGCTCTCGGCTGCCCCGGCGCGCTTTGCCGTAGCAAGCTCGCGGCCAAAATCAACGGCGCGCAGTTGAAGGTCGGAGATGTCTATGGCGATGGTGAGGACTATAGGCATTTCCCGCCTGAGACGTCAAGTGCGTCAGTCGCGGACGGTGGTCAACCTCGTCCTCGGCACGGGGCACCTCACATGGCGGCTGTCCGCCAGATCAGATCACCCCGTTGCGATCACCGGTTGAAACCGGCCCCTGCTAGCGCTGCAGGAGGGCGAGTCATGGCCATGCGCCGCTTCTGCTCACTCTCCCCGTGATGCTAGAATCCGCCGGATCCAGGCCAGGCAGGATGTCTGATGGGCAACGGTCGCTGGCGGTCTCCGGTGACGGCTGACCCGAAGGATCTCCTGGGAGGATGATCGTGGCCAGCCGACTTCTGGGTTCCCTGCGCCGATCCCCCGTGCAGAGCGGGAGTGCGTGCCTCGCGCTCACGGGCTTCTGGACTGTCTTCTACCACCGTATCTGGGACGGCACCCGGACCATCACCTGGGATCTCGCCGGCTTCAACTTCCCGCTCGACAAGTTCGCCTTCGCTCATCTCAGCTGGGGCTCGATACCGCAATTCGATCCTTACAGCTACAACGGGATCGATTTCATCGGCAACAGCCAGGCGGCCCTCTTCTACCCACCGAAACTGCTTCTCGAGGTTGCGCTCAAGGTCCTGGGACAGCCGCTGACGTTCACGGAATACGAGACGTTGCTTCTGGCGCACGTCCTGATCTTCTCGATCGGTGCCTTCCTGATGACGCGGCTGTTCACCCGCTCCTGGCTCATCGGTCTCTTCGTGGCGATTTCGATAACCTACTCCGGATTCTTTCAGGGCCAGCTGGAGCACCTGTGGTTCTTCAGCATCGTGGCGTGGACGCCACTCGCATTCTACGGCCTGCACAGAGGCATGCGGGGATGGCGTCCCTGGGGTTTCGTGATCTACGCCCTGGCCGCGTTGATGATGATCCTGGTCGGTTACCCACTACTCAGCTTCACGGTGTGGGTACTGATCATTGTCGCCGCCCTCGTGGTCGAGCGGTTGTCCGGCCGTGCCGTCGGCCGGCGTGCACTTGCCCACGTTGCCGTGCTGTCGCTCATCGCCATTCTTCTCGCTTCAGCAGCGCTTCTGCCTTTCCTGAAACTCTCACAGGACTCGGTGGCCGCCTTCGGCGGCGCCCCATTCCAGCCAGGCGCCCTCCTCACACTCGTCGAACCCAATCGATTCGGCGCGTTATCCGGCCAATTTGACCTGGCCGGCGCCGACAGGACGAACTCGTATTTCTTCTTGGGGACAGGCGTCCTCGCCCTGCCGGCCGTTGTCTGGGCCTGGATCCGCGGCGGCAGCGCACTCGTCCGGCGGACGATTATGACTCTGGTCGCGGCTGTAACCGTCCTCATGCTGCTGATGTTCGTGCCGCTCACGGGGCGAGTGCCCTTCGGTGCGGACGTGGACCCATGGATGTTCGGCTCCCCATGGGTGGTCGCAGTAATCGCGCTCCTAGCACTGGGTTTAGACACATGC
>PLIG01000162.1 GCA_003139255.1 Acidimicrobiaceae bacterium
GGACACAGTTCCTCCGAGCCCAAGCGTCATCGATGCTGGCCTGTGACTTCTTCACCGTCGACACGGCCCTGCTTCGCCGTCTCTACGTGCTCTTCTTCATCGAGATCGACACCCGAAGGGTCTACGTCACAGGAGTCACGGCAAACCCGATAGGAGCATGGGTCGTCCAACAAGCTCGCAACCTGAACTCGGCACTAGCGGTGCGAGCACGACCTATCAGGTTCCTCATTCGGGACAGCGACACCAAGTTCACCTCGAGCTNNACCGAATGCTGATCTTCCACCGCCGCCAACTGGAGATGGTGCTCGCCGTCTTCATCGAGCACTACAACACCCATAGACCGCAGCGCTCGCTCGACCAGACACCTCCGCTTTCGATAGTGCCAGCGGCGCGGCCAACCTCGCACCCTGATGCAACGCAACTCCGAAGATCCGACAGGCTCGGTGGTCTCATCCACGAGTACAAACTTGCTGCGTGAGGCCTACAGATGAGGTTTTCGGCACCCACACGATCGCGTTCGGACCTGAGGCTCGATCAGGGCCCGCTCGAAGATCGCGTGAATATCGACCCGGCACCAAAAGATGTCGGCTCTCCTGCTGCGTGGCTGTTGCCGTAGTCGAAGGTGTACCTCGATCGTTCTCAACATCTTCAGAGCCTGGCGCGGCTTAGTGGACGCGATCGCTAAACGCTCTTATGAGATCGTCAGGCCGCCTTTGAGGCCTGGAACCTCACCAGGAGTCCGGATGCGGCATGGCGTGTGTGCGGTTCGGTCACCAAGAGATCCTTCAGCTTCGTCTCCAGCTCACCTGGTTGCATCAGGCGGGTCCCGTGCCCCTCCCTTTGGTGCAAGAGCCGGAACAGCGCAGAGTCGAGCAAGTCGTAGCCGACGAGACGCCCGCCGGGGCGCAGCACTCGCACCGCCTCGGCTAGCGCCTTCTCCCACTCGACGACATGGTGGAGCATGGCGAAGGACAGCACCAAGTCGAAGCGTCCGTCTTCGAAGGGCAGGGCAGTGGCATCGGCCTGTTCCACGACTGCCCTGTCGCCGAAGCGAGCGAGGGAGGCGCTCGCGACCCTAACCATGTCGGGGTCGTAGTCGGTGGCCACCAATCGAAGGTCTGGATGGGCGGAGAGGAGCTGGGTCGCCATAGCCCCGCTACCAGTGCCGATCTCGAGGGCCTCGCCTGTCGGCCGCACCCCCTGGAGGCACCACGGCACGAGCACCCGGCGGGCGAAGGCCCGGTAGGGCGGGCTGGTGCAGAAGGCTTTGGCCAGCGCCGACATCTCGGGCACGAAGAGAACGGTAGCCGGGTCGAACTCACGCGCCGGCATCGTCCATCTGCATGGAGACAGACCCTCGACGTTGAATCCAAATCCCGCGGACCTCGCATGATCACCTCTCCAGGGCCGAACATCGTGTAGAACGAGGCCCGTGAACAAGCGCGAACTCTCCAAAGCTGTAGCTGTCCATTCCGACATCGACGTGACGACGGTGTCGAAGGTCCTCGAGGGATTCACCGACGTGGTCACCTCAGTGGTGTCCAAGGGTGAGTCCGTGCTGATAACCGGGTTTGCCAAGTTCGCCAAGGTCGAGCGAGCAGCTCGTATGGGGCGAAACCCAGCGACTGGAGAACAGATCCACATCAAGGCTTCCAAACGGGCGCGGATCACGCCCGCCAAGACGTTCAAGGACGCCATCCTTTTCCCCACCGGCGCACCGAAGTTGGCTCGCGGCGCATGGCCCGTGGACGCCGAGGTGCTCAAGCGGGCCGGCAAGAGCCATGCTGCGACTGCTCCAGCAAAGAAGGCTGTTGTCACGAAGAAGGCTGCCGCTGCGAAGAAGGCCCCCCGGAAGGCCTATGCGAAGAAGCCTGTTGCCACGAAGAAGGCTCCTGCGAAGCGGGCTGCGGTAGCGAGGAAGACCCGTGCGACCAAGAGGATCGCAGGGGCTCGGAAGGCGACAGTGAAGAACGTGACGACCAAGCGTTCGGCTGCGAAGAGGGTCGCGGGGCGTAGGCACGGCCGCTCGTAGTGCCCTGAAATGCATAGAGCTGATCAGATGTCGTCCATGACGGTCATCAAGATCAATGCCATCACGGTGCCAGAGGATGCTGGCGACGAACTGGCCCGGCGGTTCGCGGCGCGTGCAGGCGCCGTCGACGGACAGGACGGCTTCGAGGGATTCGAGCTGCTCCGACCGACCGACGGCCGCAAGCAGTGGTTGGTCGTTACCCGGTGGAGGGATGACGAGGCGTTCCAGGGCTGGGTGGGCTCACCCGCCTTCGCCCATGGCCACGCCGGTGCCGACCGCCCCGCACCGCATGGAGGTCCGGTTTCGGTGTCGTCCGAGCTGTGGTCCTACGAGGTGGCTGGTGGTTCGCCCGGCAGCACCGCCGGCTGACTCCCAGTCGAGGCGCTCAGATTATGGAGCGCGCGCTCTATATGGCGTGGTCTACAAGCGTGCGGCACGCCGGAGCCCGTACTGTCCGAAAAATCGATCGCGCCGTTGAATAGGGACTTCCGCGGCCCGAATCCTTCTCGACTCGGAGGGCTGATCTACGAATACGAACTCGCTGCGTAATAGGCACATCGAGTTTTCGGACACTACGCCTTCGACACCCTGTTCGAGGCCAAGGTGCTCATCGAGGACTGGCGCCTCGAATACAACCACTACCGGCCACACATGTCGCTCGGGTACTTGACCCCAGCAGAGTTCGCCCGCACGTGGCGGGCGGAGCATCAACATGACCCAGAACTCTCATAAGGACCTGACCGAAGATTGGGATCCGGTCACATCCACGGGCTCTGACCAGGGCGTTGTGGTGACTCCCCTCCTTGCTAGAGCGCGTCGAGTATTCGGACCTTACGCCTTCCATCCATGAGTACGAACTTGCTGCGTGAGGCATACGGATGAGGTTTTCGGCACCCACAGGCTCGAGCGCTCTGGCGCGTCGCGCCGAAGACGGACGTCGCGATGACCACGCAGAAGAACGAAGGGACCCCTCGCGCGGCCAGGGACTGACGCGGGCGGGCTCGCCCTCTCGTGCCACGCGGTTGTATCGGCCGCGACGCCACGAGCGGCGGTTTGAGTGACCGCGAGGCCCCGCGTTACCCTTGCTCTACCGCAGATCGCACCAAGGGAGCGATATGTTCGACACGCCGCTTACCGAGCTGATCGGAACCGAGTATCCCATCCTCGGGGGAACGATGATGGATCTGTCCACGCCGCCGTTCGTGGCCGCTACCAGCGAGGCGGGCGCGCTCGGGATCATCGCCTCCGCCATGTACCCGGACTCCTACAAGGACTACCGGGACGCGATCCATCAAGTGCGCAATGCCACGGACAAGCCCTTTGCCGTCAACATCAACCTCTTCCCGATGATGCGCAAGCTCGACAACGTAAAGTACGTCGACATCGCCGCCGAGGAGGATGTGCGCATCATCGAGACGTCCGGGTTCGCCCCGCCCGAGGATGTCGTATCGGCCATCAAGGGCCACGGGATGATCTGGCTCCACAAGTGCGTGGGTGTTCGCTACGCGTGCAAGGCCGAGTCGATGGGCGCCGACGGGGTGACGATCGTCGGCTACGAGAATGGCGGAGCGACGGGGAACCTCAACGTCGCGACGCTGATCTTGGTCCCGTCGACCATCGACGCGGTGAAGGTTCCGGTGATCGGCGGTGGCGGCGTGGTGGACGGGCGCACGATGCTCGCTGTGCTGTCTCTCGGCGCGGCCGGCGTGATCGTCGGCACGCGGCTGATGCTCTCCGAGGAGTGCCCGTTGCACCGCAACGTCAAGGAGGCGCTGCTTTCCGCGACGGAGCTCGACACCGACGTCATCATGCGCTCGGTGGGGTTCGCTCACCGCATCTGGATGAACACTCCCGCCCGCAAGATCGCCGAGATCGAGGAGAGCAAGGGGAACCTCGAGGACCTCCTCCCGCTCGCCTCGGGGTGGGCCGCCAAGAAGATGTACGAGATGGGGGACACCGAGGCCGGGACGGTTTCCTGCTCGCAGGGAGTCGGGCTCATCCACGACATCAAGCCGGTGAGAAAGATCATCGCCGACATGGTCTCCGAGGCGGGCCGGATCCACGAGGCACTTGCGCTGTAGCGAACCGGACGATCGCCTCGGGGTCGACACGGACGGCGTCTTGGCAAGCTCTCACCGGTCAGCCTGATCGATTGACATTCGGTGATGCTCGGCTGTCGACCGGGCATCCCGGAAACGTCGTCGAGCTTGTTGACGGGGTCGTCGCCGACATAAGCGTAAGGCTGGCCCGTGATGTCAACCAGGAGATCCGACGAGATGAACTGGTCCCTGTGGGTGCCGAGAAACCCATCCAAGTCCCCCACCTGGAGATTCGCGAAGGTGACGCCGTCAGAGAAGCTGGGCCATGGCGCTCTCCTTCTTCTACCTAGCGTTCGTCCGAGTCCTCCAGTTACTACGACTCTCTCGCCATGAAAGCAGTGAACTCGCCATCGAGGTCGTCATGCTCCGTCACGAGGTGGCAGTCCTCCGTCGCCAGGTGGCACGCCCTGCGCTGCGTCCTTCTGACCGAGCGCTGCTCGCCGGGTTCAGCCGACTCCTTTCGGGGGTTCGCCAGGGAAGTTTCTTCGTCCAGCCCCAGACATTGCTCCGCTGGCATCGGGATCTCTTGCGGCGACGATGAACCTATCCCCACCGCCCAGGTCGACCAAGCCTTCCCGCGGGCACGGTCGAGATCGTCATTCGACTGGCAAGGGAGAACCCAACCTGGGGATACCGGAGAATCCAGAGCGAACTGGCCACGATGGGTATCCAGCTCGCGCCCTCGAGCGTCTAGACGATTCTTCACCGCCATGGCATTGCCCATCGACGAGGCGGGCTGGCCCCAGCTGGATCGAGTTCCTTCGAAGTCAAGCGTCATCGATGCTGGCCTGCGACTTCTTCACCGTCGACACGGTGCTGCTCCGTCGTCTCTACGTGCTCTTCTTCATCGAGATCGACACCCGGCGGGTCTACATGACGGGGATTATTGCCAACCCCGTTGGAGAGTGGGTGGTCCAACAGGCGCGCAACCTGAGCTTCGTGCTCGCGAAGCGAGCACGACCTATCAGGTTCCTCATTCGGGATCGCGACACGAAGTTCACCTCCAGCTTCGACGAGGTGTTTCGAGCGGGAGGGATCCGGATCATCCGAACGTCGGTCCGAGCCCCGCGGGCCAACGCCTTCGCCAAACGCTTCGTGGGCACTGTCCGCCGAGAGTGTCTCGACCGAATGCTGATCTTCCACCGGCGCCAGCTCGACGTCGTGCTCAATGAGTTCATCGAGCACTACAACAGCCATAGGCCGCACCGTTCGCTTGGTCAGACACCTCCCCTTTCGATGACATCAGCAGTGCCGTCGAATTCACGCCCCGATGCAAAGCAACTACGAAGAACAGACAAGCTCGGCGGTCTCATCCACGAGTACGAACTCGCTGCGTGAGGCATACGGACGAGGTTCTCGGCGCCCACACATCTGGCTGGAGCGCCCAGCACCCTCATGCTCTGCTACGACATCCAAAATTCTGCGACATATCGTGCCTGCTGCGACCGTTGGCAGAGCACGAGCCGGAGAGTAACATTCCGCCCTAACACGTCGGCCGGGTGCGCAGGCACATTGAGCTGTGCGGAGTTCAAGACAGACGTCGCGCCTGGAGGAGTCTAACATGCAAGCACTCGTGCACCACCGCCCCGGCTCGCCGTCGTGGGAGGACTTACCCGGTCCCGCGGTTGACGAGGATGGCGATGCCGTCGCGGTGGCTCGGTGGCCGGAGCGACGCGTCGGCTGGCGGCGGACACAGACGTGATCGGGCGAGATATCACGCCGCTGCCGGACCTGTTGCACGGTCGGCCCCGGGCTGGTCCGGTCCGGGTGCGCAGCCCCGTCTACGTTGACCTCTTGCCTCCGTGCAACGCCGCATGTCCGGCCGGTGAGAACATCCAGGCCTGGCTGGCACACATCGAGGCCGGCCACCACGAGCAGGCGTGGCGTGAGCTCGTCGCCGACAATCCGTTGCCGGCGATCCACGGTCGCGTCTGCTACCACCCCTGCGAGAGCGACTGTAACCGCGCCCAGCTCGACAGCGCGGTCTCGATTCACGCGGTCGAGCGCTTTCTAGGAGACCTCGCTCTGGAGCGGGGGTGGGCGTTGCCCGCGTCGCCGGCCCGCAGCGGGAAGCGCGTGCTCGTCGTCGGTGCGGGGCCGAGCGGGTTGTCGGCCGCCTACCACCTGGCCCGGCGCGGCCACGAGGTCGAGATCCGCGACACCGGTGGCGAGCCTGGCGGGATGATGCGCTACGGGATCCCGGCCTACCGGTTGCCCCGTGAAGTGCTCGGCGCCGAGCTGCAGCGGATCGAGGCGCTCGGTGTGCGGATCACCTGCGGACATCGGGTCGAGGACCTCGCCGCCGAGCGGCACGAAGGCGGCTTCGACGCCGTCTTCGTGGCAGTGGGAGCGCATCTGTCCAAGCATGTCGACATCCCGGCCCGCGACGCCGGGCGGATCGTCGACGCTGTGTCGTTTCTGCGCAACGTCGCCTCCGGCGAGCGGCCGGCGGTCGGGCGGCGCGTGGCCGTGGTCGGCGGCGGCAACACGGCGATGGACGCCGCCCGGACCGCCCGGCGGTTGGGCGCGGACGACGCGATCATCGTCTACCGACGTACCCGCGCCAAGATGCCGGCGCATGAGGAGGAGGCCGAGGACGCCGAGCGCGAGGGAGTGCGCATCAACTGGCTTCGAACGATCACCGCCTTTGACGGCCCGACGCTGACGGTCGAGGCCATGGAGCTGGACGAGAGCGGGTTTCCCCAGCCCACCGGGCGTTTCGAAGACCTCGCTGCCGACACCCTCATCGTCGCCGTGGGCCAAGAGGCCGACACCGCCTTCCTCAAGGCCGTGCCGGAGGTGGAATTCACCGAAGACGGCACCGTGATGGTGTCGAGCTCGATGATGACCGGGTGTCCCGGTGTGTTCGCCGGCGGGGACATGGTGCCTGACGAGCGCACGGTGACGGTCGGAGTGGGGCACGGCAAGAAGGCAGCTCGCCACATCGACACCTGGCTACGCGGCGCCACGGCTGCGCTCGTCCCGAAGCACGAGTCGGCGACGTTCGACCTATTGCACTTGTGGTACTTCGGCGACGCGGCACGCCGCCGTCAACCCGAGCTCGCGCTCGACGTGAGGGTCACCGACTTCGGCGAGGTACTAGGCAGTCTGTCACTCGAGGAGGCGAGCTACGAGGCAGCGCGGTGCCTGTCGTGCGGGAATTGCTTCGAGTGCGACGCCTGCCTCGGGGCGTGCCCGGAGGACGCGGTGATCAAGCTTGGCGTCGGACACCGCTACCGGTTCGACTTCGACCGCTGTACCGGCTGCGGGACGTGCTTCGAGCAGTGCCCGGTGCACGCGATCGAGATGATAGCGGAGGGCGGCTGATGCGGGCGACGCTGGACGGAAACGAGGCGGCGGCGTCGGTCGCCTACCGCCTGAACGAGGTCTGCTGCATCTACCCGATCACACCGGCCTCGCCGATGGCCGAGCTGGCCGACCAGTGGGCGAGCGAGAAGCGGACGAACGTCTGGGGCTCCGTGCCCGCCGTGGTCGAGATGCAGAGCGAGGGCGGGGCGGCCGGTGCCCTGCACGGTGCCCTGCAGGGCGGGGCGCTGTCGACGACGTTCACCGCCTCCCAGGGCCTCCTGCTCATGATCCCGGACATGTACAAGATCGCCGGTGAGCTGACGCCAACCGTGTTCCACGTCGCCGCCCGCTCGCTCGCCACGCAAGCGCTGTCGATCTTTGGCGACCACTCCGACGTCATGGCGGTCCGTCAGACCGGCTTCGCGATGCTCGCGTCCTCCTCGGTCCAAGAGGCGCATGACCTGGCGGCAGTGGCCCAGGCCGCGACGCTCTCGGCGCGGGTGTCTTTCGTGCACTTCTTCGACGGCTTCAGGACCTCGCACGAACTGAACACGATCGAGCTGCTCACCGACGACGACCTGCGTGCGCTCGTGCCCGAGGAGCTAATCCGTGCGCATCGCCTGCGGGCGATGTCGCCGGAGCGCCCGTTCATCCGGGGCACCTCGCAGAACCCCGACGTCTACTTCCAGACGCGTGAGACCGCGAACCCCTTCTATGCCCGCACGCCGAAGCTGGTCGAGGACGCCATGGCCCGCCTCGCCGAGCGCACCGGCCGCCAATACCGCCTCGTCGACTACTCCGGGCATCCTGAAGCAGAGCGAGTGGTCGTCGTGATGGGATCGGGTGCGGAGACCGCGTGCGAGACGGTCGCGCACCTCGCTGCGTCGGGTGAGCGGGTGGGGGTGGTGACGGTGCGCCTCTACCGGCCGTTCCCGACCGAGGCGCTGCTCGACGCGTTGCCGCCGACGGTGTCGCGGGTCGCCGTGCTCGACAGGACGAAGGAGCCCGGTTCGCTAGGGGAGCCGCTCTACCTCGACGTCGTCAGCGTACTGGCCGAGGCGCACGCGAACGCCGAGCTCGCGGTCATGCCACTCGTCATCGGCGGTCGCTACGGGCTGTCCTCGAAGGAGTTCACGCCGGGAATGGCCTCCGGGGTATTCGAAGAGCTCGGACGGGAGCAACCCCGAAGGCGGTTCACCGTCGGCATCACCGACGACGTCTCGCGGTTGAGCATTTCTTACGACGCGTCGCTCGACATCGAGCCGCCCGACACGCTGCGAGCGATCTTCTTCGGCCTCGGCTCCGATGGGACGGTCGGTGCCAACAAGAACACGGTCAAGATCCTCGGTTCCGAAGAACGTCTATATGCCCAGGGCTACTTCGTCTACGAC
>PLIG01000036.1:0-342 GCA_003139255.1 Acidimicrobiaceae bacterium
GCAGCGCCACCGCGTCGTCCTGCCGTGCAGCGTCGGCGACATCCGCGGCGCTGATTCCTCCTTCCCGCTCGAGGAGCGCGGCCAGGAGCGTCCGCTCCCCCCGTCGCACCGCCCGGATCGCTTCATCCCTGATCGCCGTGCCTGATGCCACGGTCTCCAGGCAGCCGCGAGCACCACACGAGCATTCCAGAAGACCGGCGGTATCGACGATGATCATGCCGGAGTCTCCGGCCGTCCCCCAGGTGTACTGGAGCAGTTCGCCATCTGCGATGACGCTCATGGAGATCCCCGTGCCGATCCCCATCAGGAGGAGGCGATCCAGCCCACGACCACGGCCAAAGA
>PLIG01000036.1:348-2675 GCA_003139255.1 Acidimicrobiaceae bacterium
ACGATGCCAATACCCTGGGGAGCGGCCTGCAGCGCCGCAGTCGTGGCTTTGAAAGCGACGACCGCCGCCGCTATCTCATCCACTATCTCGGGTCCTGACCCGATGCGAGGAGTGGGGAGGACCGTCGAACTGAGGACCGTACCCCTCCTGTCCACCAGTGCCAGCTTGAGGCGACTGGCACCGNNTGTCGGAGTCGGGACTCCCAACGCGCGCACCGTGGTGTCCCTTGCCAGTCACCCTCGCAGATCCCCGGCCTGACTGGGTGAGGAAGCTCGCCTTCCGACCGCCTGATCGATGCAGGAGATCAGGGCGCGAGCGCTGGCCTCGAGATTGTCGCCCCGGAACAGACCTGACGTGCCGCCCACGAAGCGGTCCGCTCCAGCTTGGGCCAGGCTGGGGATGTTATCTGCACTCACAGCACCGTCGACCTCGATCAGGAGGTCGGGCTTGACGCCATCCGCCAGAGCGCGGATCTGGCGGACCTTCTCGATGGCGGCGGGGACGAAGGGACTGCCAGCGAAACCCGGCTCGACCCCCATGACGAGCACCTCGTCCACGTCGGCAAGCAGGGGGAGCAGGACCTCGGGTGGGGTCTGGGGATTCAGGGCGATCCCCACTCGGGGGCCGGCCCCGCGGATGGCGGTGATGCAGGCCATCGGGTCGACCGCAGCCTCGACGTGGAAGATGATCAGGTCGGCCCGGGGAGTGAACAGATGCAGTAGTGCCAGCGGCTCCTCGATCATGAGGTGACACTCGCGGGTCCATGAGGTTCGGGGAGGCAGCTGACCGAAGACCTCCACACCCAGGGCGTCCAGGTGGGCCGTGACGCGTCCGGTGCCACAGCCAAGATCGGCGACCGGTCCGAGGCCTGCTGCCGAGGTCAGCTCGGCGAACGTGGCCAGCATCGCCTGATCCAGGGCGGTTTCTGCCCGAAGGTCGGGAAGTAGCCGGGCGTAGTCGGGAGCGAGGTCCGCGCGGCTGAAGGCAGGTCAGCCGATCCGCTCGGCCAGGGACACGATGATCCCCTCCGGACCGCGCACGTAGGCCATGCGCCAGATGTGCTCGTACTGGCCGATGTCGCCTATCAGCCCGTAGCCGTCAGCGGCCAGCCCGTCGACGGTCGCCTGGAGGTCGTCGACCTCGAAGGCCACGTTGCGCAGCCCCAGCTCGTTGGCCATCGCGGCGGGCGATCCGGGCTGATGGGCGGGCCGGACGAAGCTCGAGAGCTCCAGCCGGGTACTTCCGTCGGGCGGCCGAAGCATGACGATCTCAGTGCGGGAGTCGGGGATGCCGATGACCGTGTCCAGGAACTCGCCCTCCACGAACATCCGCGTGCCCTCGACCTCGAAACCTAGTGTAGTGACACGTAAATAGACGCGCGATAGTGGTACGGTCTTCGTATGGCCCGACCTCCTGCCCCACCACTCCCGCTGACCAAGAAGGAGCGCTCGGCGCTCGAAGGGATCGCCGCGAGTGTTTCTCTTCCGCACCGTGCCGTGCGAGAGGCGAAAGGTCTGCTGATGGCGGGCGACGGGATTGCCAATACGGTCATCGGCGAGACCCTCGGCGTCTCACGTTCGACGGTCATCCAGTGGCGGGAGCATTTCGAGGCCGACGGCATCGAATGGGTGGGCAAGGTGCACGAGGGACGAGGTCGCAAGCCGATCATCTCCCCGGAGACGATCGCAAAGATGATCGACGACACCCGCAACACCACGCCACCGGATGCCACCCACTGGTCGAACCGCTCCATGGCTGCACACAGCGGGCTCTCTCGGACCACGGTGCAGAGGGAGTGGAAGGCCCGGGGATTGAAGCCCCACCTGGTCAAGACGTTCAAGGTCTCCAACGACCCGAACTTCGAGGACAAGCTGATCGACGTGGTGGGCCTCTATATGAACCCGCCNNACCCAGCCCAGCCTGCCGATGAAGCAGGGTCGGCCCGGGACGGTGACCCACGACTACAAGCGAAACGGCCCACCACCTTGTTCGCCGCCCTCAACGTGCTGACCGGCGAGATGATCGGCCAGTGCTTCTCGCGCCACCGTCATGAGGAGTTCCTCAGCTTCTTGAAAGTGATCGACCGTGAGGTTCCCAAGGGCAAGTCCATCCACATCGTCTTGGACAACTACTCAACCCACAGCCACGAGAACGTGGCCAAGTGGCTGGAGAAGCACAAGCGCTTCCACCTGCACTTCACGCCCACGAGCTCCTCATGGTTGAACCTGGTCGAGCGCTGGTTCCGGGACATCACCACCAAGCGCATCCGCCGGGGCAGTTTCGGGAGTGTCGGTGAACTGGTCGCGGCCATCGAGGACTACATCGCC
>PLIG01000094.1 GCA_003139255.1 Acidimicrobiaceae bacterium
CGATGACCGGACAGGGCTGCGTCACGTCCTCTAGAGTGCGGCCCCAGCCATTGCCAAAAGCAGCGAGTCGATAGGCCGAACACGGAACTCGCACCAAGACCGCTTCTACAGGCATGGACTTGACCGACATTTTGGTGCCCTTCAACTTGCCTCCGCACTGCTCAACACCGGGCAACAGGTGGGCGGGTCCCTGGGGCTCGCCATCCTCGTGACCGTGGCGACCGCCGTCACCCGAGGCCAGCCCCACGTCGTGAAGGCGGTCGCGGTCACGAACGGCTATGGCGCGGCATTCAGGATCGGTGCAGGTCTCGCACTCTTGGCCTTCCTGATCGCGCTCTTGTCGATCCGCTCAGGATCAGAGCGGACTGCCGAGGCTCCGGCGATGACGCCCACCCCCAGCTACGAGGAGCTCTCGGCCTGAGGACGGGCCGGCGGGCTCAGAGGCCGCGTTGACTGCTGCTCGCATTCTCCCGGTCCAGGCGCGCAGGCGCCGAAGAGCCCCCGCAGCGAGCCGTTCGCACACCCAGTCCCAGTGCANNGCGCCACGGCGTCGCCTGGCTCGAGCTCCTCCACGAACCCGACCCCGTCGACGCTTCTGCGAACCTGCTCCACGCGTTCGGGCCCGTCGACGAGCAGGCGGTCTTCGAACGCCAGGGCTCGATCGCGGACCGTCACGGTGTCACCGTCCACCGACAGGACCCTCGCCCAACGGATGCGACACCGGTCGAGCACGGTGAGCGGAGCCCCCTGCGTGCCGGCTCGCAGCAGCCCCAGCCACGGGTAGACCGCGAAGACATGGAAGTTGTGGTGGGCGGCCCCACCTGCGAGCGCAGCCTCTGCCACCGGGGCGAACTCCCGGGCGCCGTACCGCTCGAAATGAGCGTCGAGATGGGCGACCAGCGCCGCGGGCGAGACACGTTCCAGCAACGGGCTTCCGATCCAGTAGGCGTCGACCACCCTGGGGTCGAGGGGGTCGCCGATCCCGTTGCAGGCTGCGATCAGCTGAAGATAGGGCCACGCCCCCTCGAAACGGGCCGCCAGGTTTGACACGGCGCGCAGATCGGTCCCCTCGACGGCGGACTCCAAGAGCGCACTCGAGTCCGCCGGCCCGCAGTACCCGAGGGCGTTAGGCGGGTAGGCGAAGTGGGCGA
Organism: Acidimicrobiaceae bacterium; assembly: GCA_003139255.1. Classification (GTDB taxonomy): domain Bacteria; phylum Actinomycetota; class Acidimicrobiia; order Acidimicrobiales; family UBA8190; genus Bog-564. Next base: position 1,152 of record PLIG01000094.1, read on the forward strand.
AGGTGACCGGCCCCGGCACCGNNGCTGTGGGCGACGAGCCAGTCGCCCACCTTCGGGGGCGGACCGTCGTACGCGAGCAACGACACGGTCTGCTCGCGTCCCTCGAGATCACGCACCGCGACCCGGGCGCCAACCGCAGTGCCAACCACACGGTGAAACCGGCTCATGCACACTTCAAAGCCTCCTCCACCAACTCCAACACACAGGTGGCCGCCTTGTCCACGGCCGCCACCACAGCTGAGCTCAGCTCCGAGCCTTGGCGAAAGTCCTCACCTTCGACTCCGATCACCACCGTGCGCGCCGGGGCTTGCTGGACTGCCCGGGCGAGGCGAAGCACACCTACGAGCCCGATTCCGTGGGTGCTGGATCTACCAAGACCCGGTCCACGGTCGCTCCCACTCTCGGCGGACGCCACCTGGTCCGGGTCCTCGAACTCGATACGCGAGATCGTGCCCGGAGCCAGCTCCGACCTCGTGGCGTCCACCACCACGGCGAGGTTGGCGCCGTCCCAGTGCCCGAGCAGGTCCAAGGGATCCCCCAACGGTGCCACTACACGGCAGTTGGGAAGAGCGCGAGCCTCTGTGAACTCTGCCACGCGCCTCGCCACGGCCAAGCCGACCCCGTCATCACGGCGCCATTCGCTCCCCATCCCCACGACCACGACAACCGGCGGCGCGAAAGGTGACGTCACCGAGGCCCCCGTAGCTGACGGCAGTCTCGCTGTTCGACTCCTCGAAGAAGGACGCGTCAGGAGTGACGCTCCACCGTGACGTCGAGGAAGTGGGTGGCACACGAGATGCACGGGTCGTGGTNNAGTGGGCCGCGCACGAGATGCACGGGTCGTGGTTGCGAACGGCCTGCTCGCAACGCCACGTCAGCTGCTCGTCCGAAAGAGCCAGGGAACTCTCGACCACGCGGCGCAGGTCACTCTCGATCGAGAGCTGGTTCTGCGAGGTAGGGGGCATGATGCGCGCGGAGCGGATGATCCCGTCGGCCTCGAGCTCGTAGCGATGCAGCAAGAGTCCGCGCGGCGCCTCGGTAGCACCGCTCCCCACACCCGCCACACCCGGGACCTCGACGGCCGGCGGCTCTGGCGGCTCGTACGACTCGACCAGGCGCAACGCCTCGTCACAGGCGAACACCATCTCTACCGCGCGCACCACGATGCTTTGGAACGGGTTACGACACACGGGTCCGAGCCCAGCGGCTGTTGCAGCCTGGCGCGCTATCTCGGGCAGGACATCGAAGTTCAGTGCATACCGCGCGAGAGGCCCCGTGAGGTACTCCTGCGTGCCACCGAGCTTCGCGTGCAGGGCGTTCGAGCGCTGCACGTGCTCTTCCACCGCGAACTCGGCGAACCCCGCCGGCGTGGTGTCGAGCCCCTCGGAGGAGACCACCCGACCCGACTCGAGGGGATAGCGATCTGGGCGGCGAAGGGAAACGAAGACGTAGTCGCGCTCCACGTCGGGGAAGTCGAACCCTGCGACCCACTCGACAGTCGTGAGCGCCGCGTCGCGCGCGCGGCGAAGAGGCTCTGCCAACGCGCGAATGACAGCCCGGTCGGGAGCACGGTAGAAGCCGCCCACCCGCACGTTCACCGGATGGACCGCCCGGCCGCCGACCGTCTCCATCAAGAGGTTGCCCGTGCGCTTCAGCGCGAGACCTCGTTCCACCGCGGCAGCGTCGAGCCCGGCCAGCTCCACGGCGTCCTCGCAATCGAAGAAGTCGGGAGCGTGCAGTAGGTACACGTGCAGTGCATGGCTCTGGATGTACTCCCCGCAGTACAACAGGCGGCGAAGTGCCTCGATGCCGGGGCCCACCGACACGCCGCAGGCGTCCTCCATAGCGTTGCACGCGCTCATCTGGTAGGCGACGGGACAGATACCGCAGATGCGAGCGGTGATGTCAGGGGCCTCGGTATGCCGGCGCCCGCGCAGGAAAGCCTCGAAGAATCGGGGCGGCTCGAAGATGTTGAGCGCCACCTCGGTCACCACCCCGTCGCGCACAGCGACGTGGAGGCCGCCTTCTCCTTCCACGCGCGCGATCTCGTCGACCTGCACCTCGCGGCTTGCGTTAGCTCCGTGCGTCATTGGCCAGGCTTTCTGTGCGGAAGGCGGGCGCGTTGGCATTGAACGTCCGGTACAGCCGCGACGCGTCAACCGGCTGGAGGTTCTCCTCGAGCAGCCTGCCAGTGAGAGACGAGGTGTTCGCGGTGTCGGCGGGGCCGAAGCAGCCGAAGCAACCTCGGTCGACCGCAGGGCAGAGAGCCCCACAGCCGGCACGGGTGACCGGGCCCAGACACGGTGTGCCCTTGGCGACGAGCACACACACCGTCCCCCGACCCTTGCACTCCTGGCACACGCTGTGACCCGGGATCCTGGGGCTACGCCCGGCCAGCGCGGCCATGATCACCTCCAGCAGCTGATAGCGGTCGATCGGACATCCGCGAAGCTCGAAGTCCACGGGCACATGCGCAGAGATGGGTGTCGAAGTGTCAAGTGTGGCGATGTAGTCGGGGTGGGCGTACACGGTAGAGGTGTACTCACCGACGGAGGCGAAGTTGCGCAGGCCCTGGATGCCGCCGGCGGTGGCGCAGGCCCCGATCGTGATCAGGGTCTTCGACATCTCACGTACCTTGGCGATGCGCGCGGCGTCGTGGGCGGTCGTGACCGATCCCTCGACCAACGAGAGATCGTAGGGCCCGTCCACGTGCGCGCGCGTCATCTCGGTGAAGTGCGAGATGTTCACGGCACCGACCACCTTGAGCAGCTCGTCCTCGAGGTCGAGGAGGCTGAGCTGGCAGCCGTCGCAGGACGCGAACTTCCACACGGCCACGCTGGGACCTGGGGCACTGGCTGCGGTCATCGCTTGCTCGCTCTCATAGCTCGCGCTGCAACAGGAGGTCCGCCACCACACCGGCATAGGTGAAGACAGGACCGTCGCGGCAGATGAGCAGCGGTCCGAGCTGGCAGTGCCCACACAACCCAACTCCGCACTGCATGTTCCGCTCGAGCGACACGCGGATGTTCTCGGGAGGAAGCCCAAGGTCGACGAGCCCGCGTGCGGTGAAGCGGATCATCACCTCGGGTCCGCACACGAGGGCCACCGTGCTCTTCGGATCGAACGGCACCTTGTCGAGCAGGGTCGTCACCACGCCCACGGGCCCATCCCATCCCGGTGCCGCGGCGTCGACGGTGACCTGGACGTTGGTGCCCTGCTCACGCCAGCGACGAATCTCGTCGGCGAACACCACCTGGTCCGGGGTGCGAGCACCGACCAGGAGGTCGAAGCGCCTGGCGCCACCCGAGGCGGACGCGCCAGCGAGTTGGATGACCGCCGTGCGCAAGGGTGCGAGCCCGATCCCTCCGGCTACGACCATTACGTCTCGGCCGGCGAGATCCCCGACCCCCCAGTCCGTTCCGAAAGGCCCACGCACTCCCACGACGCTGCCCACCGGCGAATTGCACAACGCCCGCGACACAGGACCGACGCTGTGCACCGTATGCTCGATCGTCCCGTCGCTATCGGGACCGCCCGACACCGAGATCGCCACCTCGCCCACGCCGAAGGCGGTGAGCATGTTGAACTGGCCCGGTCGGGGAGCGAGCAGCGGGTCCTGGAGGGGCGCAAGCGACAACGTCACCGTATCCTCGGTCTCGCTCCTGCTCGCCGCGACACGGTACGGCTCGGGCACCAGCGGGCCGGGCGCCGGCGGTGCCAGCCGCTCGGCCGGCGACTCAACCGGCAACGCCATCGCCGTAAAGGTCTAGGAGCCTCAGGCGCGTGGCCTGCAGGCGCTGGAGGATGATCGAGCTGATCCGCTTCAAGAGCTCGTAGCCGAACGCCGGGTCTTCGTCGGCCTTTGCCCGCAGGCAAGTCGCGTCCACAGAAAGCGCCCCGACAGGGTCGAGTGCCCGCGCGTCGAAACTCCAGCGGTACGGGGGGAACAGCCACGACCACCCGAGCGGCTGGCCAGGGCTCAGGATGTCGAGGATCATCGCCTTTCCAGGCGCGCGGACCTCAAGTGCCACCCGGCCCCTGCGCAACAGATACAGGGTGTCTGCCGGGTCACCCTCGGCAAGCAGGAGATCTCCGACGTTGAAAGCCACATTGCGGGTGCACCCGGTCACGAGCTCGACCGTGTCACCGGGGAGCCCCGCCAGGAGCGGATGGTTGGCTACGAGTTCGGCTATCTCCTCGGGCATGAAGGGTCCTTGGTCATTTGGGTCACCTCTCGGCTCCCTCTTCTAGGCACCGACGCGCTGTGCTTCGGATCGCACGTTGCCGTCGCCGGCGCGAATCGCCGCCGCCTCTTCGGTAATGTCTATTCCAACAGGGCACCAGGTTATGCAGCGGCCACAACCGACGCACCCCGATGCATCGAACTGGTCCCACCACGTGGAGAGCTTGTGGGTCATCCACTGCCGGTAGCGCGACTTCGCTGAGGACCGCACCGGCCCCCCGCCGCTCATGAACGAGTGTGCCAAATCGAAGCACGATGCCCAGAGTCGCTGGCGCACGACGGCACCGTCTATGTCCGTCGTGTCCTCGACGGTGGCGCAGAAACACGTGGGGCAGACGAGAGTGCAATTGCCACAAGCCAGGCACCGCTCGGCCACGTCGTCCCAACGCGGATGCTCGAGGTTGCGGGCGAGGAGGGCTGGCAGGTCGTTCGTGTCGAGATGCCGTCCCATGTTCGACGCCGCATGCTCCACCAGGGCGGTCCTGGCGGCCAAGTCGCTGTCGGTGGCGGCCCTCGAAGGCAGCCCGTCGAGGACCTCGGCCCCCTTGTCGGAGCCCACCCTCACCACGAAGCGGTGCCCGTCGCCGTCGAGGAGCTCGCTGAGAGCGAGATCGAAGCCTTCTTCTGAAGCCGGGCCAGTTCCCATGGAGGCGCAGAAGCAGGTGCCCGAAGGCGTCGCGCACTCGACGACGACCACGAAGCCGGCCCGCCTTCGACGGTAGACAGGGTCGGGACCGGGCGCATCAGAAAGGACGTGGCCGAGAACGTCGAGGGCCGCTAGCTCACAGGGCCGTGCGCCCACGAGCGCGGTGGGAGGGGTGTCGTCTCGGGTCTCTTCGAGCTCGACGGTCCCGTCGGTCACGTTAGCGCGCCAAACGACCAAACGGGAAGGGAACACGTCCCCCTTTATCGAGTGCTGGCCCACCGCCCAGGAGAAGAGCGCTGGATCGTCCCCCTGCTCGAGGCGGTACCTACCCGGGGCCTGGGTGTCGTGCCATCCCTTGGGCAGGTCGGCGATGCCGTGCACCTCACCGACGGAGATCGCCCCGTCGCGCACCACCGGCCCGAGGACCCGGTACCCGCGCCCGGCAAGGCTGGAAATGAGCTGGTCCAGACCGTCACGGTCGATGACGACCGCATCACCGATGAGCACGGGACGAGACTATGACAGGAGCTCGGCACCGCGCCAACTGAGGCGACGCATACCTTTCACGCCGAAATGCCGGTGTCGTTCTCGGACGCAACTCCTTCATTTGAAGAGCTGGACGCTCAGCCCACATGGCCTGTGACACACTCCTTCGTGCGCGAATCGACCGGCGAATCGAACGCCGTCGCGGTAGGGCCGATCTCTACGAGCTCGCCGACTCGGTCTTCTCCCAGCAGGAACACCGCTGCCTGGTCCGAGACGCGTGTGGCCTGGAACATGTTGTGGGTGACCAGCACGATCGTGACGTCACGCGCCAGGCGTGTGATGAGATCCTCGATCTTGGCGGTCGCCACCGGGTCGAGTGCCGAGCACGGTTCGTCCATAAGGACCACCTCCGGTTCGACGGCCAGCGCCCTGGCGATGCACAGCCTCTGGCTGTTGACCGCCCGACAGGCGAACAGCAGGCTGGTGCAAGCGGTCCTTCACGATGTCCCACAAGGCGACATGACAAAGAGCCGACTCCGCCGCCTCGCGTAGCAAGGACTTCGTCCGCCTGAGCTGCTGTTCAGTACCCAGGTTGATCGTTCAGGCATGGGGCTGTGTCCACTGGCCATAGCGAAGTCGGCGCCGAAGGACCTTTCCGCCTGGCAGCCGGGGCAGTGAATTCACGTGGACGACTTCGCGCGGGAGCTCGGGCCGGCTGAGACGCTCAGAACCGAACGCCCGCAGGTCGCTCACAGTCGGTGGGTGCTCGCCGTCGCTTGGCACGACAAAGGCCACGACCCGCTCGCCCCACTCGCTGTCGAAGACACCGGTGACGCACACGTCGACCACTGCCGGATGCTCCAGTAAGACGCGCTCGACCGCCGAGGGACTCACGTTGACGCCACCGGTCACGATCACGTCCTTGATGCGATCGAGCATGCTCAGACATCCGTCGGTGCTGATGCTCCCGAGATCGCCGGTGCGTAACCAACCGTCCGGCGTGATCACCGCACTCGTCGCAGCTTCGTCGCGGTGGTAACCGCTCATCACCACGGCACTTCTGACAAGGATCTCGCCACCCGGCGAAATGGCGACCTCCACACCAGCGAGCGGCTTTCCGTCGTGGACGCATCCCCCGCCGGTCTCCGTAAGCCCGTAAGTGGTGAGCACCGAGGCCCCAGCCTCTGCGGCGCGCCGGAGCAATCCTTCGGGAATCGGTCCCCCACCGACAAGGACTCGACGAAAGCGATGCAACGGTGCGCCGGTTTCGAGCAACCTCGCCAACATCGTGGGCACGACCGACACAAGCGAGCAAGGGCCTGCCGAACCCGTGACCTCGCCGACGTCGAAATGGGGATGAACGGTCAGAGCCGTGTCGCAGAAGTAGCTACGAGCCACGATCGCCAACCCGGCGACGTGGTGCACCGGGACGCACGCGAGCCAGCGATCCTCTTCGGCTGCGAGCTCGAGCGCTTCGCCCACCGCACGTGCCGAAGCTTGCATCGCCTCGCGGGTGAGCACGACGTGGCGGGGCTCCGCTGTGGTGCCGGAGGTCGTGACCACCGCCGCGACAGCACTCGGAACCGGTTGACCGTCACGCAGCGTTTGACGCCCGGCGGAGTCGACCAGATGCGTCGGTCGCACAGCCTCGAGCAGGGAGGCGACCTTCGCCCGTGGGGCCCGCGGGTCGACGACGACAACGGCCTCGCCGAGCTCCCACGACATCTTCACCGCCGTGGCCGCCTCCGGCGCTGACAGGCATACGGCAACTAGCGGTGACTCGCAAGACTCGGGCGGTGACTCGCAAGGCTCGGGCACCGCCGCTAGGTTATAACCATAGGAGTAGATGCTCTCAGAGTCAGGCATCCCATGAACGAACCCACCACCGTGTCGATCCGGCCCGGCGCCGCCTGGGAGGCGGTGGAAGCCAACTACGGCGACATTCGTTACGAGGTCGCCGAAGGCATGGCCAAGATCACGATCTGCAGACCCGAGGTCCGCAACGCTTTCCGGCCTACCACCCTCTTCGAGCTGCACGATGCGCTCGAACGCGCCCGCAACGATGCGAAAGTCGGCTGCGTCGTGCTCAGCGGAGAGGGGTCCGAAGCTTTCTGCTCAGGCGGTGATCAGCGCGTCCGCGGCGACGACGGCTACGTGGGCCCTGACGGCATCGGCCGGCTGAACGTCTTGGACGTGCAGATACAGATTCGCCGCCTGCCGAAGCCTGTAATCGCCATGGTGGCCGGCTATGCCATAGGAGGCGGCCACGTGCTGCACCTCGTTTGCGACCTCACCATTGCCGCCACCAACGCCAAGTTCGGGCAGACCGGGCCCAAGGTGGGCTCGTTCGATGGAGGGTACGGGTCGGGTCTGCTTGCCCGTACCGTCGGTCAGAAGAAAGCGCGCGAGATCTGGTTCTTGTGCCGCCAGTACGACGCGCAAGAGGCCCTGGCAATGGGGCTGGTCAACGCCGTGGTCCCCGTCGAAGCACTCGAGGAGGAGACCGTCTCGTGGTGCCAACAGATGCTGCGCCACAGCCCATTGGCCTTGCGCCTCCTCAAGGCCTCGCTCAACGCCGCCGACGACGGACTCGCCGGCATCCAGCAACTCGCCGGAGACGCCACGTTGCTCTATTACATGAGCGACGAGGCGCAAGAGGGAAAGAACGCCTACCTGGAAAAGCGTCGTCCCGAATTCGAGCGCTTCCCGAGACGTCCGTGAGACAGTTTGGCGAGCGGCGCGTGTCGTGACGTCCCCACAGCAGTGGTTGGGAGGCGCGCGGCCGCGCACCTTGCCTCTGGCGCTGTCGCCGGTGCTCGTGGGGACCGCGGCGTCGGCTGCGGGCGCACCCGTGATCTGGTGGCGGATGGTCGCGGCGGGCTTGGTCGCGGTCTTCTTGCAGGTCGGGGGGAACTACGCCAACGACTACTCCGACGGTCTGCGGGGAGCCGACCGCTACCGCCGCGGTCCGATGCGACTGACGGCGAGCGGAGTTGCCACCCCCGCTGCAGTTCGCACAGCAGCCCTGACGTGCTTTACCGGCGCGGCGGTGGTCGGGCTCGCCCTCGCGCTCGTCGTCGACCTCTGGCTGCTCGCGTTGGGAGGCCTTTGCATTGCGGGTGCGTGGTTCTACAGCGGGGGACGACGCCCCTACGGGTACTCGGGGTGGGGCGAAGCCGCTGTACTCGCGTTCTTCGGCTTCGTGGCCACGGTCGGCTCCGCCTACGTGCAGGCGCGGTCGGTGCCGGCTGCTGCGTGGTGGGGATCGCTCGTAGTGGGGCTGCCCGCGTGCGCTGTGCTGGTGGTGAACAACCTCCGCGATATCGATGCCGACCGGCAGGCGGGCAAGCGGACACTCGCCGTGCGCATGGGGCCGGCCGCCACACGCCAGCTCTTCATCGCATTGTTGGTCGGCGCCATGGCCGCTGTCATCCCGATAGGCCTCGAACATCCCACGGCCTTCATAGCCTTCGTGGCTCTTGCGCTGGCTGTCGATCCGGCACGCTGTCTGTCGCACGAGGCGAACGCGTCATCCTTGACACGTTCGCTGACTGGAACCGTGCGTCTCGCCTTCGTCACCTCTGCATTGCTGTCGCTGGGGCTCGCCCTCGCATGACTTGGACCCGCGTGTACCGGCTGCGGATCGGCGATCGAGACTTCCGTTTACTGGAGGGCCCCTGCGGATGGGGTGAGTGCTCGCCCCTGCCCGGCTACGCGTGCTCAGCGTCATCTGCGCTCTCCGCGGCCACCGAGGCCGCTGTTCGAACGTGGCCGACGCCGGTACGCGACGTTGTACCTGTGAATGCGTTGGTCACCGGCTCCGACCTCGACCCCACCGCTCTTGCCGGCTTTGAATGCATCAAGGTGAAGGTCGGTCGACGCGACATCCGCTCGGACATCTCGCTCGTCTCGGCCGTGCGTGACATGGTGGGACCGTCGGTGGCTATTCGTGTCGACGCCAACGGGGCCTGGGACGAGACGACGGCGGAGCTGGTGCTCACCAGCATGGCGCGTTACGGCATCGAGCTGGCCGAGCAACCCGTTGGCGACATCGAAGCCATGGCGCGGCTGCGGCGGCGCGTGTCAGTGCCACTTGCCGCTGACGAGTGCGTGCGGTCGGTCGACGACGCACGACGTCTTCGTTCTCTTCGTGCTGCCGACGCGGTCGTCTTGAAAGTCCAACCCCTCGGAGGGATGTGGGCGGCGCTGAACGTGGCTGAAACAGCGGGGGTGCCGGCCTTGGTCAGCTCCATGATGGAGACCTCTGTGGGGATCGCCACCGGCCTCTACCTGGCGGCGGCGCTGCCCGAGCTGCCACTTGCTTGTGGTCTGGCCACCGTCGGGATGCTCGAGCGCGACGTCACGCGCTTACCGCTAGTGCCCGAGGGCGGCGTGCTCGCCGTGCGGCGAGTGGTACCGGACCTGGATCTGCTCGCGGTCGTGTCAGCGGACGACCGTCTTCATGAGACCGAGTCATGACCGTGAGCGTCGCGCACCATCTGGAGGAGAACGCCGGCAAGGGCTTCAGGTTGCTCCAAGGGCAGCGAGTGGCCGCCGTCGATGCGCACCCGCAGAGGGAGGCGTACGCACCGGGCCATCCGGTTCCCGATGACGTCGTACTTGGGATCGGCTCTTCCCGTGACGATAGCGACGCGCATGGCGAGCTCGCCCAGGCGGTGCCACAGCGGCTCCTGGCCGCCCTGGCCGAGGGCTCGAAGCTGATGCGCCAGGCGTTCGGCACTGTAGGCACGCGTGCGCTCGACCACCTCGTCGGCACCGGGCTCGAGCGTGACGAACAAGGGGTTTTCCAGCCAGCGCTTCACGAAAGCGCCCGCGCCGATGTCCATCGCTTGGCGGGCGAGCTCGCCGTCGAGCACAGCGCGCTCGGCGCGCGCGTCATCGTCGGCTATGCCGGGAGAAGAGCTCACGAGGACCAGGCCGCGCAGGAGGTCGGGAAGATCGAGCGCGATCCGAAGGCACAGACGACCACCCATCGAATAGCCGACGTAGATCCCGGGTCCGCAGGCCTCGGCGATGGTGCGGGCCGTGGCGTTGAAGTCGAGGGCGTCGGGCACGTGGGGTGTGACGACGTCGACGGGTTCGCCCCCGGCGCTCGCGGGGAGGTGACGGCGGACCTTGCCCCACGCGGCCGGCGTCTGGCTGAAACCGTGGACCAGGACCAAGCGCACACACCGATGTTCCCATGAGCCGGGACGCAAACAGCGCCTTCGCCCACTGCCTCGTTGACGAGTGGAGCCGCGGCGGACTGACCGACGTCGTGCTCTCTCCCGGCTCCCGGTCCACCCCGCTCGCCGTGGCGTTCGCCGATCACCCCGGGTTTCGGATGCACGTCCACCTCGACGAGCGCTCCAGTGCCTTCTTCGCCCTCGGGGTGGCCCGCGCCTCCGACCGGCCGGTCGCCCTNNTCTTCGGCCTCGGGCTCGGCAAGGCATCGGGTAGACCGGCCGTGGTGATGTGCACCTCGGGCACGGCGGCCGCCAACTTCCACCCCGCAGTGCTCGAGGCATTTCACGCCCGGGTACCGATGATCGTCTGCACGGCCGACCGACCCCCGGAGCTCCGCGAGGTGGGCAGTGGTCAGAGCGTCGACCAGGGCCGTCTCTACGGCACCGCCGTGCGTTGGTTCTTCGAGCCGGACGCGCCCAATGACCACCTCCAGATCCCCTCCGCCTGGCGGTGGATGGCAGCCCGGGCCTTGGCAGAAGCGCAGGGACCTCCGGGCGGTCCGGTGCATCTCAACCTCCCCTTTCGTGAGCCACTGGTGCCGGCAGAGCGGTCACGGTTCGACCTCGGGAGCCGTGCAGAGGCCGCTCCTTGGCTCCGGGCGCCAAGATCGCGTCGTATCGCCGATGCCGCGGTGGTCGATGCTCTTGTTAGCCGCGTCACCTCTACGGCCAAGGGCGTCGTGGTCGCCGGCTGGGGCGCAGACGTCGGCTACGACGCCGTGAGCCGGCTGGCACGAGCGGCGAGATGGCCGGTCCTCGCGGACCCCATATCAGGTCTTCGCGCCGGTCCCATGGCCGTCTCCACGTACGACGCCTTGTCGAGGATCGAGCAAGTGCGCAAGAAGCTCGCTCCCGACCTGGTGCTGCGCCTCGGTGGCCCGCTCACGAGCAAGTACGCAACTTCTTGGTTGGGCGCGTCGCCTGCGATCATGGTCGATCCCGACCACTCCTGGTCCGATCCCCAGCGCGCCGCAGAGCTCGTGCTCGAGGCCGAGCCTGAGCCGCTGCTCGAGGCGGTCGCCGAGCGCCTCGAGCGCGCTCGCGACGACTCGTGGCTCTCCTCGTGGATGGAAACCGAGAGCAGGGCGCGCCGGACCATGGACGCTTTGCTCGACTCATGGCCAGAGCCCTTCGAAGGTCGCATCGCCCGCGACGTGATGAGCACTATTCCGGACGATTCTGCACTCGTGGTGGCCTCGAGCATGCCTGTCCGGGACCTCGAGACCTTCGCTCCCCCTCGCACCGGTGTCAAAGTGATGGCCAACCGAGGCGTCAACGGGATCGACGGGTTCGTGTCGACCGTTCTCGGGGTGGCAGCCAGCGAGGTGTGGCCGACCACGGTCGCCCTCGTCGGTGACCTGTGCCTCTTGCACGACGCCAACGGGTTTCTCGGATCTCGCCGCCGCGACATCGACGCTGTCTTCGTCGTTCTCGACAACAACGGCGGGGGAATCTTTTCCTTCCTTCCCCAGGCGGCGCTGGATGCACACTTTGAAGACCTCTTCGGCACTCCGCAGAACATCGACCTCCATCAGCTGGGCGCCCTTTATGGCATCGACGTCGTAGATGTGCGACACGCCGAAGAGCTGGCGCCGGCGATCGCCGATGCTGTCTCCGCGGGCGGACTCCACATCGTCCGTGCGAGCTCCGAGCGCCACGAGAACGTACGCCGTCATCGTGCGGTGTTTCGCGCAGTCTGCGAGGAGCTTGCCGGGTGACACCAACCAGGCCTGTCATGCCGGCCCGTCGGTCAACCTCGGCTCGTCGGTCAGTGGCACGTGAGCGCCTTGAGCATCGGCTCGAGCTTCGCCTGAGTCTCTTGCCACTCGGTCTCCCACGTCGATCCTGCGACGATGCCCGCACCGGCGTACAACACCGCTCGGTTCGCGTGCACTTGTGCGCAGCGCAGCGCCACAGCGAACTCGCCGTCTCCGCGGGCATCGACCCACCCGACAGGTCCTCCGTAGCGGCCACGCCGACGCGGCTCGAGCCGGGAGATCAGCTCCAGCGCCGGTTCCGTAGGCTCACCGGCCACTGCCGGCGTGGGATGCAGCTCGAGAGCAAGGCCCAAAGCCGACGGCGCCGGCGGGGCAAGATTGCCTTCGACATTCGTCACGATATGAGCGAGGTCGGAGAACACCTCGACATCAGGTCTCGAGACCCGTGGCCGGTCAAGGCACCGTGAGGCCAGGCGCTCGACAACTGCATCGACCACGAGCCTGTGTTCCCATCGGTTCTTGCGCGATGACGCCAGCCATTGCAGAACGTCGTCGTGGTCAGTGCCGTCGTGGTCAGCGCCGTCGTCGCTGAGCGTCACCGTGCCGGCCATCGGCCGGCTCAACACTGCGTCACCGCGTCGTTGAACCAGCAGCTCGGGGCTCGCCCCGACCAACCCGTCCATCGCGAACACATAACAACGCGGGTTCTCGCGGCACAGGTATGAAACCACGTCGGCGAGAGAGAAGTCCGCGTTGGCGGAGACGATCACCTGGCGAGCGAGTACGACCTTCTTGAGCCTGCCCTCAGCGATGCCCTCGAGCGCGGTTGCCACTACACAGGCCCACTCACTTCTCGACATGACGACACTCACGTCGAAACGCTCGGGCGCCTCGCCGTCACGCGAATAGGGTCGCTCAAGGTCGCACGGCGACACGCGAGGGTCGGCGTCGATGTGGGTGACCCAGGTGCGACCATCGTCACCTTGCCCCATGACCACGGCGGGGATGACCATCTCGGCCGTGGTGGAGGGGTCGGCTGCAAGGTCAAAGGGCATCGCTCCCACGGCGATGGGCCCGGTGCCGGGTGCCTGCACCTCGTCGTCGACGGCGATGTCGGACAATGCCTCATCGACATGAGACGCTGGCACGCGCCCAAGGACGCCGTCCGCCACGAACCCCCATCCGTCGTGCCACCAGGCGAACCCTTTCGCCGGCAGCGTCGCCAGCACGTCGACGTCGCGATCGACGTGCCTCGTCCTCGCCGTCAACTGCCTCTGGCGCGCCGGTGCAGCAGCCTTCACGGTCTTGTCGCGATCAGCATCTTCACCGCTCCCCACATGAGAGCGGACAACCCCACGCCTTCGAACCCGGCGCGTTCGACCACGGCCGCAAGCTCTTCGGCACCGGGCAGGTACGCAGTGGAGGCGGCCAGGTACCGGTACGCCGCCGGCTCGGACATGCGAGCACCGAGCCACGGAACCACGTGCCCGAACCAGAGTTGGTGACCGGCTCGAGCTACGGCGTTCTCGGGCGTGGCGGCATCGATCACCGCCAGGCGACCGCCCGGTCGCAGCACTCTTGCACATTCGGAGAAGAAAGATGAGAGATCCACCAGGTTCCGTAAGGCAAAGCCGCACGTGACCCCGTCGGCGGCCCTATCGCGGACAGGAAGCATGCACACGTCCGCCCGTACCAGTGCGCCGGTGTTCTTGGCGTGGCTGAGCATGCCTGCTGAGAAGTCGATTCCCACGGATCGGTACCCGCCCGCCGCCAGTACTCTGCACAGATCCCCGGTGCCACATGCCATGTCCATCACGACGGCACCGCGCCGAAGCCCGAGGCCATCTACGACCCGTCGACGCCACCGACGGTCAGCGCCCAGAGAGATGACGCGGTTGACCCGCTCGTAGTCGCCGGCGATACGGTCGAACATCGCCTCGACGACGGCACGTTTGTCCTGCGCGTCGGGAAGAACCGAGCTCCGACCGTTCGTGGGACTTCTCAAGCCGTCTCCATCGTGGTCTTGGCCTCAATGGTGACAACGGTGGACTCAGCGGGCCGGCCGACCGACTCCAAGTGCTGCTGGGCGATCTCCAGAAGGACACGGCGAAAGTGATGCGACACGAGCGTAGTGACCGCAGAGAGGAGCTTGTCGAATGTCTGCACCAGCCATTCGGCGCGCTCGTCCGGATCGAGACCTGTCTCTTTCAGGGGCCGGCGGACATACGCGTCGAAGAGCTCTACGGCCCCTTCGGCGATCTCGCGCGCGGCGTGGTCGTGCCGGCGAGCGAGCTCCATCAGTTCGGCCAGCGGGATCCCCGCGCTCAGCAAAGCGAGTCCTGCTTGGACTACACGAACATCGACGTCGGTGAAGTGCCGGACGCCTTCGACAGATCGCGGGACCAGCAGGTTTTCGCGTACTACGGCGTCGATGAGCCCCACCGGCACCCCCGACTGCTCGGCCAGCTGGCCGAGGGTCAATAGTGTCTCGTGACCTTCATCTTGGTCGACGCGGGCGCGAGCTACGACAGCAGCGAGCGGAAGGTCGGCGTCATCGAGCTCTCCATCGAGGACCCGCGCTATCACTGCCAGCGTGAGCCCGCTGGCTTGGAGCTCCTTGATCTTCGCGAGACGCTCGACGTGCTCAGGTCCGTACCACCCGATCCGACCTTCTCGCTGCGGCGGCTCGAGCAGACCCCGCTTCTGGTAGAAGCGAATCGTGTCGACCGACAGACCTAGCCGCCGGCTGAGCTCCTCCACCCGAAGGCGTCCGGGGGAGATCGACGGCAACATGATCCCATTCTAGGAGTGGTCACTCCTGGGATGCGAGAACACGACAGGCCTCAGCCGGTGAACTCGAGCTCCGATATGACGTCGGCCCCGACGGCCAGCGGCCCACCGAACAGATACCCCTGCGCCAGCGTGGACGCGACACCTGACAGATAGCCGGCAACAGATGGTGGCAGCGACCCGGAGGGCTGCACGAGGAGCATGGGGCCTCTGGTTGCCTGGGCACCCATGAAGACCCCCCCGGAGAGGGCATCGGGGAAGTCGACGCCGGTGGCGACGCCAAACTTCGTCGCCGCGGCGAAGAAGGTGCTTGCGACAGCGGCCGAAGTTGCGTAGAGGTCCTCGCCGTACACAGGGGTCGCCGTCGGGTCGGCGCCGTAGGCGGCGAGTGGCCCACCGACGGCATAGCGAGTGTCGTTCGGGTGCGCCGCCAAGTAGGAGGCGGTCTCGGGCGCCTGAGCCGTCCCATCGGTGAGAAGAATTGCTCCGCCCGTCGCTATGGCTGCCGGTACCGCAGAGAGGGCGTCTGGGAAGTCGAGCCCGGTGGCCTCGAAGATCGTGGAGGGGTCGCCAAGTTGCTCGGCGACATCGACTGCAGTCGCGTACTCGTCGGCGCCCGCGATGCGCCGGGTCACGTACCCGAGGCCTTCGAGTGCGCCGTCTACGTCTGTGCTCAGAGCGAGCGGACCACCGAGTATGTAGACGGTGCCCCCGGCCGGGAGGACGCGTTCGATCTCGGATTGCACCCGAGAGTCGAGGCTCGAGCTCAGAGGTGCTCCCGGGGTGATGAGCAGCGGACCTCCCACCTTTGCTGCAAGTGGTCCGCCGGCGAGCGCGTCGGAGAAGAAGTCCGAGCGAGCAAGGACCACCGCCTTGGCCGAGCCAGAGATGGGGAGCTCGGCCTGCGAGATGGCGATCGAGGTCTCGATCGCATCGGTGCCGTAGATGCGTTGCACGGCGACACCCGTAGCTCCGAAGGTGAACGAGGCTGCCACCGTGCCGGCGCCCAGCGCGCTGGTCGCACTCAGCGTCACTGAGCCAGTACCCGAAGGCACGATGACCGTCGCTTGGGTCGCTGAGGCGCTCATCACCTGAACCGAGGTATCACCGAAGGAGACGGTCGCCCTCTCCAGCCCGAGTCCCGACACGGTGACCGTCGAGCCCGCCGCGGCACTGGCCGGCTGCACCGAGGTGATCTCGGGACACGAAAGGCCGCCGGCGATCGGTGAGCCGAGTCCCGTGGCGGCGTCGTACCCGGAACCCGCTGGGAACGCTCCGCCATAGGTACCGGTCATGTCGTTGTTACCGCTCGTGATGTCGTTGAGTGCGGTCCCGTACACACCCTGGCTGGACAACGCGTAAAGAGCAGGGGTGAAGACACCGGTGGTCGTGGTACAGCCATCGTTCTTGTCGGCGATAATGCCAGCCACCAGCGGCGCGGCCAAGCTCGTGCCAACGCCCGCTGTCCAGGAACCACTGAGGTAGATGACCATCGGAACCCCGGCGTTGGCCGAGAGGTCGGGTACCTCACGACACACGGTGCCACAAGGCTGAGCGACCGGCCAGGAAAGAACCTCAGGCTGGTAGCTCGGTCTGGGTTCGTAGCGCGACAGTCCTCCGCCACCAGCAGCCACGCCCCCGTTGAGGTCCGCGCAAGAGACGCTCTCGTCGCTCTGACAGAAGTTCCACGCCACTTCGTTCCCGGGACCGATGAGCGAGGTCCCTCCGACCGCGGTGACCCAAGCGTCTGACGCCGGGTAATCCACCTGCTCGGTCGTCGATCCGGTGATGGGGTAGCAGTCCTCCGAGCCAGAGTCACCTGCCGCCGCGAGCACGGTCTGTCCCTGAGCGGCGGCTTGCTCGAAGAGTGTGGTGAACGACGGGATCTGTCCGGCAAGCTGGGCGAACGGTTCGCACAGTCCCCAGCTGGTCGACACGACCTGTGCGGCATCGGCGGTGACGATGGCGTTCCAAGTGTCGTAAGGACCTGTACCAGAGTCCGGTCCCTCGTAGGAGATGATCGAGGCCCTTGGGGACTGGGTGGCCACCTGCTCGGCGTCGGCGTCGGCTTCGGCGGTACCACCGAAGCTCGCGCTGCCGCCTCCGTCTACGGCCACGGTGCCGACGGGGTTGGAGAGCCCGAAGCAGGACTCGTAGGTCGCCAAGTCGCTCACCGAGTGTGGCGACAACTCGTAGAGGCCGATCGTCTGGCCGTGTCCGTTCTCACCGTCTGCAAGAAGCGATCCGATGCCATAGTCAGCTCCAAGAGCGTCAAGGGTGTCGTTGCCCGTTGCCGCCTCCGATTGAGCCGCGGCACACGGAGTCAGGCCGTCGGCATTGGGCTTTGGCGTACGACCTGCAGTTCCGGCAGTTGCAGCCCTTGGGCTGCTAACGATGCTGCCCTCCGGTTGGAGCCGAGCCAGTGTGTTGAGCCCCAGGATCGCCTGTATCTGTCCGTTCGCCAAGGCCGTTGGCACGAGGGGCGCTCGTTGTGCCAGGTAGCCGACATTGCCAGTCGGTACCCGGTACTCCTCGAGTGGCGTGTCCAACGCTTCGGAGACCGAACTAGCACGAGCGGAGACGTCGACAGCCAAGCCCGACAGCGTGACGTCGGTAAGGCCACTCTCCTTGAGCCACCCTTCGACGGCCTCCACCTCGGAGGACGAGGGCCCGAACCGAGAGAGGAACGTCCCCGGAGCGAGCCAGCGGTGATACTCGGGCGAGCTCTTGTCGTAGAGGCTGCTCAGGAGCGATTGCAGCTTGCCCTCGTTAGATGGCGGGAGCACGACTCTGAAAGCGATCCGCCGGTCGGCACTGACCCTCCCGAGTGCGACCGAACCTGGCGGAGGGCTGCCTGGGAAGAAGTGGCTCGGTCGCACGAGGCCTTCGCCGGCAGCCTGAACGCCCTGCGTCAGAGCGATTTGTGAGAGAGCGATTACTGTGATCGCGCAAACGACCAGACCGACAATCGATCGGCTGGGCGCGAATCTCCTGCCTTGCATGTACCGCCTCTTTCCGCCCCGGGCCAAATGCCCGGGCCAAATGACAGCCAAAGAGCATCTACACGCGCGCAACCATAATTGGGACCCGACAGGTTTCCTTGCCAAACAGGGAGCTTGGTCGATCTCAATCCCGATTACCACTCCCACCGGATGAAAGCGCAACCTGGGTGGTCACTTCCCCCGCCGCCGGCTGTGGATTCACTCCCCGGAGCTGTCGCGCTTCATGGGTCGCAGCAATGCCGCTCGCCACGAAGTCTCGCTGTCGTACCAGCCCGTAGGAGAACACAGCACCGACCAGAGCCAGCACCCCGCCTATCACCATCAGCTCGTTCAGCGTGGCGGAGAAGCCGACTCGGTACGCGTACAGCAACGTGGCCCGGGCGACTGGTGGGAGCTGCGAGGACTGAGCGAGGGTATGCACCTGCCCTGCGGTGAGAGCCAGGTCCAGACGGCTCCCGCCGTGGCTGGTGAGCAGCCGGCCCGCAGATGTCGCCGATAGGGTCGCGATGGTGCGATGAACGATCTGGCTCTGAAAGACCGCACCGAGACCGGCGATGCCGGTCACGATGCCGACCTGACGGAACGTCGAGTTCGCTCCAGATGCCATACCACTGCGCTGAGGGGTCACAACCGCTACGGCCGACGACGCCAGAACCGGGTTGACCATCCCGATCCCCGCTCCGCCCACGATGAAACCGGGAAGCAGCTGGGTCCAGCTCGAATCGGGATGAGTGGTGGCCATGAGCAGCTGGCCGACCCCGACGAGGAGGAGACCCGACCCGAGCAAGTACCTCGCCTGCACCCTCCCGGTGAGCTTCCCGGCGAACGGAGCGACTATGAACGAAAGCAGCGTGATCGGCAAGAAGCGCACGCCTGCACCGAGCGGGCTGTAGCCGAGGTCGTCCTGGATGTAGAGCGTCAGATACAAGAGGAGGGCAAAGAGCGAGGCCGAGAGCGCGAAGGCACAGATCGAGGCGCCGATCATGGCGGGGCGCCTGAAGAGGGAGAGGTCGAGCATGGGCTCGGCCTGGCGCATCTCGGCTACAAGAAACACCACCATGAAGAACGCAGCGCCGACAAGCAGCCCCACGATCTGCGCGCTCCCCCAACCCGAGGTGTTCCCTCGGACCAGCGCGAACACCAACATGAACAATGAAGCGGAGAACGAGACGAAGCCGGCCCAGTCGATCCGGCGCCGGTTGGGATCCTTCGACTCCGCCACCTGCGTCAAGGTGAGCGCGATGGCGAACACTCCGATGGGCACGTTGACGAAGAAGATCCAGCGCCAACCGATGCCGGACGTGATGGCTCCGCCGATCAACGGCCCCACGGCCACGGCTGCGCCGGTGACGGCGCCGTAGACGCCAAAAGCGGTCCCTCGATCGCGACCGTGGAAGGCGCCCGCGATCAGGGCGAGCGACGTCGCGAACATGATCGCGCCACCCACACCCTGAACCGCACGGGCGACGTTCAACATCAGCGGGTTCGTTGAGAGCCCGCACACCAACGAAGACACCGAGAAGACCCCGAGGCCGATCGCGAACACCTCGCGCCGTCCGAACATGTCTCCCACCACGCCGGAGGTGAGGAGGAAGGCAGCCAGGGTAAGGGCATAGGCGTCAACCACCCATTGGAGGTCGCTGAACGACGAGTGCAGCGAGCGCTGGATGTCCGGCAACGCGACGTTCACGACCGTGATGTCCAGCAGGAGCATGAAGATCGCCGTGCACACGGCGATCAGGGTCCACCACTTTCGTTCGAGGGCGGACACCGATCGACCTCCTCTCGCCCCTCGTCNNCCTCGTCTCGCTGAGACTTTCGATCCAACACGGATCGTCTTGAAATATGCCCGAGCTCACATCAAGCGGTCGAAACCCTTCCGACTCCGCAGCCGCACGATCAGGACGAGACGATCGCGCCGGCCGATCGCCGCGTGGCCAGCCCGGGCTCACGGCGACAATGTCCGAAACCCGCCAGACATCTCCCGCCGACCGTGCCACCATGTCGTGGTGATGGAGGATTTCGAACGCTGTTACCGGGCGCTACAGAGCCGAGACGCCCGCTTCGACGGGTGGTTCTTCACCGCGGTCACCTCCACTCACATCTACTGCCGTCCGAGTTGTCCAGCGATCACACCGAAACGGCAGAACGTGCGTTTCTATCCCACGGCAGCTGCGGCTCAACACGCGGGGTTCCGCGCTTGCCTGCGCTGCCGTCCCGACGCCGCGCCGGGTTCCCCGGAGTGGCTCGGAAGGGCAGATGTCGCCTCCAGGGCGGTGAAGCTCGTGCTGGACGGCATCGTCGACCGCGAAGGCGTGTCTGGGCTGGCACGGCGGCTCGGCTACAGCGAGCGCCAGCTGCACCGGGTGCTCATAGCCGAGGTGGGCACCGGCGCGGTGTCTTTGGCCCGGGCACAGCGCGCCCAGACGGCAAGGCTCCTTCTCGAGACCACGGGCCTACCTGTGGCGCAGGTGGCGTTCGGAGCTGGATTCGCCAGCGTGCGCCAGTTCAACGACACCGTGAAGGAGGTCTTCGCGCGCACGCCCACTGAGCTGAGACGCGCGCCGACAGGCCATCGAAGACCCCACCGTCGCGCCGACGAACCGTTGACTGGCGCCCCTCAGACAATCGCGCTGCGTCTCGCTTACCGACAACCCTTCGCCGCTGATCCTCTCTTCGAATTCCTGGGGCTGCGCGCGATCCCGGGAGTCGAAGCGTTCGACGGCACGACCTACCGAAGAAGCCTGCGACTGCCGCACGGGAACGGCACGGTCGAGCTGACGCCGGCCGACGGGTACGTAAGAGCCGTGTTCAGCCTCGGCGACGTGCGCGACCTCACTACTGCGGTCGCTCGATGCCGGCACCTGCTCAACCTCGACGCCGATCCTGTGGCTGTGGACGACGTCCTCGGAGCCGACCCACTGCTTCAACCGATGGTGCGGCAGGTGCCCGGCCGACGAGTCCCCGGTTCCACCGACGGGTTCGAGATGGCGGTCCGGGCGGTCATCGGACAACAGGTGTCGGTGGCAGGGGCACGACAAGTGACGGGGAGGCTCGTCGAGGCTGCAGGGCGGAGACTACCCGAACCTCGCCCGCTGATCACCCATGCGTTTTTCTCACCTGGCGACCTTGCCGATCTCGCGGCAGCCCACCCGGAGGCGTTCCCCATGCCGGCCGGACGCCGACGGGCGCTGCAAGCGCTGGGCGAGGCGATAAACGACGGCCGGTTAGCGATAGACCCAGGAGCAGACCCGGCTGAGCTCGAGACCGGCCTCCTCGCTCTAGCTGGCATCGGTCCGTGGACCGCCTCCTACGTGGCCATGCGAGCGCTCGGCGATCCAGACACGTTCTTGCCCACCGATCTCGGACTGCGCCGTGCGGCGGCCCGCCTGGGCCAGCCCGACGACCCGCGATCGCTCGTCGCGCGAGCCGAGAGCTGGCGCCCTTGGCGTTCCTATGCCTTGGTTCACCTCTGGTCCGTACTGACAACCTCGAACCCGAAACAGAAAGAGAGTGCAACGTGACCCAACAAGCAGCTATGACGCACCGAGTCACGATGAAGAGCCCGATCGGCATCCTGACGATCGAAGGCAACGAGAAAGCGGTCACCGGCATAGAGCTACCCGGCGAGTGCGCGGCAGCTGGCTGTGCCTCCGAGAATCGCGACGCAACCGAGCTGGCTGCCCCGCTGGCCGACGCGGTCGCCCAGCTCGAGGAGTACTTCGCCGGCAAACGCACCGAATTCGACCTCCCGTTGAAGCTCGCCGGCACTCCGTTCCAACGCCAGGTCTGGCTCGCGCTAGCCAAGATCCCCTACGGCAACACCGTCAGCTATGCCGAGCTGGCGGCGATGGTGGGTCGGCCCAGGGCTTTCAGGGCCGTCGGTCAGGCGAACAGATCCAACCCGGTCCCCATCGTCCTGCCTTGCCACCGGGTTGTCGCGAGCGGGGGCGGGATCGGTGGCTATGGCGGCGGCCTTGACATGAAGCGCCATTTGTTAGCCCTCGAAGGCGCGACCTGGACGGACTAGAGCATGGCGCTGAACGAAGAGGTGAGCGGTACGGGCGCGTCGGGTCCGGGGAGAAACCTCGAGGAGGAGATCCGTCGGTTCTGGGACGCTGACGCGCCCACCTACGACGACTCGTCCTCCCACCGTCCCCGTGATCCTGCCGTCCTTGCGGCCTGGACCGCTGCTCTCGCCCACCTGCTCCCACCCGCGCCGGCCCGCGTTCTAGACGTGGGCGCAGGTACGGGTTTTCTGAGCCTCATCGCTGCACGCCTCGGGCACACGGTCACCGCGCTCGATCTTTCACCGCAGATGCTCTCACGCCTCCAACGGGTCGCTCGTGCAGAGGACCTTGAGATCGAGGTTGTCACAGGTCAAGCCGCGAGTCCGCCCGAGGGGTTCGACGTAGTGATGGAACGCCATGTGCTGTGGACGCTTTTCGATCCCGCTGACGCGCTTGGCTCCTGGCGCCGAGCAGCTCCGAACGGGCGGCTGGTGTTGTTCGAGAGCGTGTGGGGAAGCGTGGACTCTCTCGAGGCGCTGCGATCTCGCGCTCGTCAAGTGCTTCGAAGACTACGAAGCGAGCCCTCCGCCCATCACGGCAGCTACTCCGACTCCCTGCGTCAGTCGTTGCCGCTCGGTTCAGGAACGCCGCCTGCTCGGTTGGTGCAGATGGCGGGTGCGGCAGGTTGGCACCGAGCACGACTCGAACGCCTACGAGACATCGAGTGGGCTGAACGGTGCACGCTGAGTCCTCTCGAGCGCCTTCTCGGCGTCCAACCGCGATTCTCCGTTGTCGCGGATTGACACCCGTCGGGTCGACGGCCGCCGCGAGGCGACCGTATCGCGTGTCCGTCGCGGCCCTCAGGATGGAGCCGCCGGGATCGCCGACCACGGCCATCGTGCCGAGATCACCGACACAGTGGCTTGGACGTACATCTGGCCACCGTTGGCGCAGACAGCGTGGACCGTCTTCCCGGCGTCATCAGTCGCCAGGTAGATCGACCAGACGTCTGGCACGCCCGAATCGGACTGGCTCCCAATCGAGCCGACGCCACAAAAGGAGCGCGTTGTAGAGACCCGGATGCCGGTGAGAAAATCCGGGCATGCCGCAGGCCACCAACGACGCCCGCTCCCTGGTCGACCAGCTCCGCCAGGCTTTCTCGACGCATGACCTCGAGGCGTTCGGAGCACTGCTCGCTGATGATGTTCGCTGGGGAGACGATGAGCATCCGAGGAGGTGCAAAAACCGCTCAGAGGTCCTCGGCACCTTCTCTCGCCTCTTGTCAGATGGCGTAGATGCCGAGATCACCGAACTGCTGACGGGAACCGATGGAATCCTCTGCGCGCTCAGCATGCAATGGCCGGAGAACAATTAACGGCCCGGAGATCGCAGCCTCTACCACGTGTACCTCGGAAGCGACGACCACATAGACGAGATTCGGCGCTACGACGACCGTGCATCTGCTGCGGATGCTGCAGGGATCGTCTGACGCTGATTAGGCCGCGGTGTTACTGAATGTCCGTCGAGGGAGGAGTTTCTCGTTGCATGAAAGCCGAGGGGAAATCGAGAAGCTCCAAGACCTCCTCGATCGCAGCTACCGCGACGCCGGCAAGCATCTGCGCAGCATCCACACCAAGGATCGCCGCGTCCGTACTCCGCAGCTCGTGGAGAGGCTGCAAGGAATGTGCCTGCTGGTCCTGGCGACCGTGAGCTCCAGAGGGCGGCCGCTCAGCGCGCCGGTCGACGGCGTCTTCCACCGGGGCCACTTCTACTTCGGCACGGATCCGAGCTCGGTACGCTGGGCACACCTTCAGGGGAACCCCGCGGTAAGCGCCACCCATCTCCCCTCCGAGGACTTTGCAGTGACCGTGCACGGACGAGCGGTTCGCGTCGACGTCAGTGAGTCGGACCCCGATGGTCTTCGGGTCACTCTGCTCGAGGCCTACACGCCCAGATACGGACCGCAATGGCAGCGGTTCTTGGATTCGGGACCCACATACGCCCGCATCGAAGCGGATCGCTTGTCCGCCATCGACGTGGCCGCGGGACCCTCGGAGTACTCGCAGGCTTTGGCCAAGGACCCCAGGGCCTGATCCGACACCCGCATCGGTGGGATCAGTAGGGCTGTCGACGAACTCGGAAGGATAGAGCCTTCTCTCAGCGCAGCAGATCCGCCGCCGTTGCGGCAGCTTCCGACGCTGCTTGCAACCGGCTCTCACGACTGGTGAAGGGATCGAAGCGGTACCTGGTCGATAGCTCTCTCGTCGGGTCCGCTCTGCGCCTCGACGAGCGAGCGGTGCTGCGCGACGGTGATCTGCTTGGTCTGCATGCTCTGGAACTAATGCTCCCCATGGCGCGCATTTCCGCCATCGCCACCGGTACCAGTTGCCACCCTCGAGGTGAGCACTGCGTCCCGAACTCGGATCTATCGGCGTCCCGGAACGAAGCCGAAAGGTTCGTACACTGTCAATTTGCGCCCAATTTGCGCCCCCGGCAGGACTCGAACCTGCGACGCACGGTTTAGGAAACCGACGCTCTATCCTCTGAGCTACGGGGGCTTGTGCTAATAGATGCCTCTATCTATCCGACCATGGAGGCTCGATCCCGCCGGACGCTTGTCCGTAGGAATCCCATAGTCGCACAGCTCATAGCCACGCCATGGCCACAGGCTGTCGCGTAGCAGGGATGACACGCTTGGCACCGGTTCTCGCTTGCCAACTACCTGCCGGCCGGATCACCTCTTAGCGCCCCAAGCGATGGGATAGCACCGAGACCAGTGGCGAGGCATTGCACCCGGAGGGAGGGGTCGGCCGCCTTCGCGAGGCTAGGCGGTTCGAGGAACGCTGGGCGCGCCGTGAGATCGATCATGTCGAGCAAGTTCGAGGCATTTGCATCGCGCTTGGTGAGCGCGGGCAGATTCCACTTCGTCTCGACCAGCTTCAGGATCGATGTGTGGTCCGAGGTGACATGTGAGACGTAGTTCGGCTTCGAGTAGGGGCTCACAACACCCATCGGGACCCTGAAGCCGTAACGGTCATAACCCCCCGGCTGCTCCGGTGGAACCCTGATGTCGGGCCTCACATCGTCGGGTACCACGGCCGACGGGGGTGGAACGTGGTCGAAGTAGCCCCCGTGCTCGTTGTACGTCCAGGTCAACAAAGTCCTGGGCCAGGACGGTGAAACCAACAGGGCGTTCACGACTTCGGCCAGGAAGATCTCGCCGTACTAGATGTCCTGTGGGTTCTCCTCGGACTCGGTCCCGAAGTCGGGGTCCGCGGGGCAGAAGCCCGGAAGCGAACCGTCGCGCGCGTCAGCGAAGAACTGCTCGATGCCGACGACGTTCGTGTTGAGCGAGGGGCCCTCGACAAGACGTACGTAGATGCCGAGGGTCGGAAGAGAAGCGTGGTAGTTCCGCCAGGAGACCCCATGCCGTGAGAACACCTGGAAGATCACGCCGTTTGGGGGCAATGCCATCGGGAGAGTGTCGTTGACGAGTCCCAAGCCGGTTCCCGAGATCAGAAAGCGCCTGTTCGGAAACGTCGCTGCCATAACCGAACAGAAGTTGCGATCGTTGATAGGGAACATCTTCGCCAACGCGTAGGTGAAGGGCAGATCGGTCGCGTCGAAGTAACCCATGGAGACCGGACCGCTCGCACTCATGGCAAACCCCTGGCAGGTCCCCCTGTCGTAGGAAAGGTGGCAGGTGTTCCAATCGTTCGAGGGTTGAGCGGGCAGCTGGCAAGGTGTCGGCATGTGGAACGCGTGGAGCGTCTTTCCTTGGTAGGGGTTGGACGCGGTGGGGTTGCCGTGGACATCAAGCCTGAAGCCGTCGCCCCGGCCGAGCATGCCCAAGAGGTTGTCGAACGAATGGTTCTCGAGCATGAGCACGACGATGTGCTCGATCTCGGGAAGCATGTCGGTACCAGCCGCCGTCTTCGGATATGGGCGCGCTCCCACTTGCAGCACGGGTGTGACGACCCGACTCCGTATGTTCGAATCGCCTTGGCTGCACGCGCTCAACCCGAGCCCCGCCAAGCCGGCGACAGCACTGCCGAGGAAACTCCGTCGGCTCAAAGCGTGACCAGTGCCGATACCCCCCCCCGCACCACGGATCCGAGTGGCCACGACGGTAACGGCCCGACGTCGACCGTTGCACACTCGCTCCAGGAGACCGGGCGATTACCTGAAGCACGTCAAACACTCAGAGGTGTCGCTTTAGCGTCCTTAGGAAGACCATTACTTGCCTCTGGCAAAGATATACCAGTCCGGCCCGCCAGCACGACCTCGCAGCAGCGAGAAGGGCAACCAACCCAGATCGAGGAGCATGGCCTTGGCCGCGCTGCCCTTCAACCTCACGCAGGGTGACTGAAAAGACTTAATGTTCGAGGTCCGGTGGCCGAAACAGCAAAGGTGCGGTTAGTGCCACCTGGGACCTTTGGCGCGTTTCGGCAACCTCGTCGTGAGAGCGCGGGGCGTGCTGACAGGCACGCGTGGATCCATCACGTCAAGACGTTGTCATGGGTGCTGCTGGCCGTCGGGCTGGTGGCGTCGACCACCGCCGGGCTGGCCTGGCGCTTCACTACCGACAACGGTGCAGTCAAGTCCGCTGCCGCCACGGCGGACAGCGCCAAAGCCAGGTTGTCGCAGAACCTGCAGGACAACTTCGACGTGGCCGGGACAATCGCGACACTCGTGACGGTCAGCCCGGGGTTGACCAGCAGCCAGTTGAACCAGTGGTTCAGCGTCGACGGCGGAACAGCGCAACATCCCGACATCTTGGGAGTCGGCTACATCGAAGCAGTTGGGCCCAGTCAGCTGGGGAGCTTCGCTGCGGCGGTGAAGGCCGACCCGCCTTTCGGGCTGTCCTCCGGGACTGGGTTCACGCTGAACCCGCCGGGACTGCGCGCCCAGTACTGCCTGCTGCGCCTCGGCGCCATCGAGTTCCACGTTGCCCCCACCAAGACCAGCGCGTTCTCCCGAGCGTTGGCCGCGTTCAAGGCGTTCCTCGCCCCCGGGACTGACGAGTGCGCAGCCACGAGAAGCAACTGGGGCCTCCAGGCGGCGGCAGCGACCGGCGGTGCGACGGTCGCCTCGCTCGACGACCTGATGGCGTGGACCGGGAAACCCGAAGCGGCAGCCGCGGCCCAGACGGAGCTCTTTGGGCCGGTACATCCGATCTGCGAGAGCATCCCCGTCTACTCGACCGGATTGGTCCCGACCACGGCCGCGAGCAGGCAGGCCGACCTGCGTGGTTGGGTGATCATGCTCGTGGGCACCGACCCTCTTATCAACTCCGTGCTGGGCTCCCAGCGCGATATGGCGGTCACGCTCGCCTATCAAGACCCGACCGGTCCACCGGTAGTTCTCGACCGGGTGGGTCATAGTGTCCCCGGCGCGTACCGCCAGACCGTGACGATGGGCCCATCGGGCCGCTGGATAGTGCATCTCGCCGTACCGCCACCCTCTGGCTTGCTGACGCCAGACATCCAGGGCTTGGTGGTGACCCTGTTCGGGTTCCTTCTCACGCTGCTGATGTTCCTGCTGGTACGGGTGCTGGCCACCTCCCGCTCCCAGGCGTTGACGCTGGTCGAACAGAAGACCGGTGAGCTCGAGCACCAGGCCCGCCACGATTCACTGACCGGCCTGCCGAACCGGGCCTTGGTCTACGAGCGAGCCGAGCACGCCATGACCCGAGCACGCAGCGGCGGTCCTGGCGTGGTGCTCCTCGTCATCGATCTCGACGGCTTCAAGACCGTGAACGACGCGTTCGGACATGATGTCGGCGACGAGCTGTTGCAAGCGGTGGGAGACCGGTTGTCGGCGATGTTCGGTGCCGCTTGCACCGTTGCCCACACCAGCGGCGACGAGTTCGTCGTGCTGACCGACGGCGGGCCCATCGACGATCCCGAACAGCTCGCTGACGCCGTGCTTCGCTCCTTGACGGTGCCGTACCGGGTGAAGGGCGCCGTCGCTACCCTGTCGATGACAGCGAGCATCGGTGTCGCAACGGGACTGCGAGCTTCGGCCAGCCACCTGTTGCGTGACGCGGACATAGCGCTGTACGAAGCCAAGGCAGCCGGCAAGAACCGTTTAGTCGTCTTCCGTCCCGAGATGCACACAGCCGTGGTGGACCGGTTCGATCTCGAGAGCGAGCTACGCACCGCTGTGCGCTGCGAGCAGTTCTTCCTCGTGTACCAGCCGATCTTCGACCTCAAGAACATGGGGGTGACAGCCTTGGAGGCCCTGCTGCGATGGAAGCACCCGACTCGCGGCATCGTCCCGCCAATGGAGTTCATCCCGACCCTCGAGTCGTCGGGGATGATCGTGGAGGTCGGTCGGTGGGTACTGACAGAGGCCTGCAGCCAGGCCCGACTGTGGCACGAAGCCGGCTACCCCGTGAGCATCTCCGTCAACGCGTCGGGTCGGCAGTTCGAAGCCGGCGATCTGGTGAGAGACGTACGCAGCGTCATCAACGGCTCCGGGTTGGACGCTCGTTTCCTCGTGATCGAGATCACCGAGTCCGTCCTCATGCGCGACCCGAACACCATTGCCGACCGGCTGCGTGAGCTCAAGCAGGTCGGTGTGCGCGTCGCAATCGACGACTTCGGGACCGGCTATTCCTCGATGGCCTACCTGCAGCAATTCCCGGTCGACATCTTGAAGATCGACCGGTCNNACGGTGGCGGAGGGCATCGAGGACGAGATCCAGCTCAGCCGGCTCCGGATGGAGGGATGCGACGCCGGGCAGGGCTTCTACTACGCCCGTCCGCTCGAAGCGCAGGACGCCGAACGGTTCATGGCCGAGAAGTCGGGAATAGTCGCCACCCAGAGCGCACATGGCACACCGAGGACGGGACTGCCACGGACCGGTCCAGTCCAGACGAGCGGGAACGGCTCAGGCGGCAACGGCTCACGCCGCAACGGCACGGCGGGCGGTCTCGGTCGCTCTTCGACGCGTCGAGGTGGGAACGGGCAGCACCCCGAGGTGAGGGAGAACGAGACGTTGGGCGCGCCCTGAGAGGCGGGTGAGACCGCCACTACCGTTGTGCAGGTGGCCCGGCACGCCCGTCAACGACGCATCCTCTCGTTGCACTTGGCGGTGGGCGTGGTCGTGCCCGGTTGCTTGGCTCTCACATGGTGGCAGATCACGCGAGCCTTGTCGGGCAACACGCTGAGCTGGGCCTACGTCTTCGAGTGGCCGATCTTCGCCGGCTACGCGCTTTTCGTGTGATGGAAACTTATACACGAGGAGGACTCGGCCGGAGCAGGTGCCACGGTGGGCGGCGACCACGGCACACCCACAGCACCGGTGTCATCGGCGACGAACCCGTCCCGAGGGACGCTCGAGGAAGATCGGAATGCGGCAGGCCACAGGCCGGTCACCGAGGAGGGCGCCCTATACGAGGACGGTGCGCCGGACGAGGACGACGTCGAGGAGGACCTGACGGCCTACAACGAGTACCTGGCCGCCTTGAACGCGAGCGGACGCCGCAAGCACTGGTGACACGTGCGTGGGTAGCGCCCTGACGTCCGACTCCACCGACGCCAGGGCGCCGACCAGGTCCGAGGCCAAGGGGGAACCCTGATCACCCGTCGGCCCCAGACCGTCACCACAGTGCGAGTCCCGAGGCCCTGGCAAATTCTTCTTGAATTTTTCAGGAATTTTTTCCCGCCCCTCTTCACCACGCGACACCCTCACGTCATTATTACGGCATGCAGAGCAGCTGGGTCCGGCGGACCTCTCGTCCCCCCGTGGAAGTACGAACCAGCACGAGACGCCGCAAGACGGCGAGCGCGTTCTGGCAGGATGGACGAGTCGTCGTCGTCCTCCCGGCCCGGCTTCCTCGAGCTGACCGCGTGGAGCTCGTCGAGGGTCTCGTCCGCAGGGTCCTGGCCCAGCGCCCTCACGTCACCACTTCCGATCGCGACCTCGCGATCCGCTCCACCTCGCTCGCCGACCGGTACCTCGGCGGAGTCCAGCCGGTCTCGGTCCGCTGGGTGTCGAACCAGCAACGCCGCTGGGGGTCTTGCAGCTCGCACACCCGCGAGATACGGATCTCCGACAGGCTCCGGGTGGTTCCGGGCTGGGTCCTCGACGCGGTGCTCGTACACGAGCTCGCCCACCTGGTCGAGCCCACCCACTCGGCGCGCTTTCGGAGGCTGACCAATCATTACCCGCGCACATCCGAGGCCGACGTCTATCTCGCCGGCTTCACCCTCGGTTTCGAGTCCGCCCGGGCGCCGAGCCCACTCGACGCGGACGGGCGCTGAACCCATTTCGACGGCGTGTCGCGCGAACTGAGCACACTCGGCGCGGACGGGGAGCGAGGAACAGCTCTCGTGGTTTCGCGGTGGCGTCTAATGGCGGATCCGACGCCCCGAGAACACGGGCGTGGCCACGGCTACCCAGTGCTCCTTGGCGCCTGCTGCCCAGGGCTCGAGATGGCGGGCGGTCACCCGCTGCGACCAGCTATCCCAAGCGTCGGTGATCTCTCTGCCGATGCCTTGGACCATCACGCTCCATCCCTCGCTCTGTTCGGCATCCACCGAGTCGATCTCGAACACCACCTTGCCGAGCGTCGCCGCGTCCAGCTTGGTCCCGGGGTCAGTGCGAAAAGCAATCGTTCGCCCCTCGAGCACGTAGTTCACGGGAAAGATGAGCGGCCGGCCGTTGCTCACCATGGCGATGCGTCCCACCGACTGGGTGGCGAGCAACTCCAGGCACTCCTCCTCGGGAATCTCTTCCAGGGTCGCGTCTTCCGGCACAGGGTCCTCCGTCAACAGTCTGACCTCTCAGGCGGGCAGGGCGCCCGAGGGGTGCATAATCACGTGAACACAGATACACAACAGTCCGCCAGAGCCGAATAAGACTTGGAGTGTCGGCGGACTATGCACGAAGAGTGAAATCCCTGCTCACGCGCCCTTTTAGGAACCTTTGGCCCTAAAGAGCCGTTGCGGTCCCGCCGACCAAATCCAGATGAGCTTCGACACGACGGCTCCTGAAAAACGAGGGGCGCTCTCGAAGATCGTCGCCGCGCTCCTCATCATCGTCGTGAGCGGGGCCTTGACCGCAAGAGCGGTGGCCGTGTTCCCGCTACACCTGAGCATCCGCCCTGTCCTATCGGGGAGCATGCGGCCAACTTACGCGCCGGGCTGGGCGATCGTCACCCGCCCAACCCCCACGAGCACCTCGGTCACCGCTGCACCGCCATGCCTCACCTCCCCGTCCTCGTGCGGGCCTTTCTCGTCCAGCGGTTCCAACCTCTACTACTTCAACATCTGGAACACCGGCACGACCCCTGTCACAGGTCTCAGCTACGTCCTCACCGCGACGGTGGCCACCTCGCCGTCCGCCTGTCCGGTGGCGTGAAACGGCGGCACTTGCTCGGGGTCACAGACAACGGAATTCACCCGGGCGACGAGCGAAACGTACTCAGTCAGCGGCGGTGTGCTGCCGACAAATCCCGGCTCGGAGGTCCATCTGTTGGCCCTCGTGTACTCTCCGTCGAACATCACGGTCAGCGTCTCGGTCAGCTCCGGGGTCATACGCCAGATCCGGGCGGCGACCACCACCAACGCGTAACGCGGGTGGTCCTCAGCGGGCAGCCCTCGTGGATGAGCATTGGGCCATCGCGCTCGAAGCCGATCGACGCCCCCGTGTCGAAGGCTCGACGGCGTCTGGCCGCCGGAACGCCTGCGGGGTCGGTAACGTGGGTTCATGGTCACGTCAGAACGCAAGCCCTTCACCGACGAGCCGACCACCGACGAGGAAGACCACGTTCTCGCACGCGTGGACAAGCTCCTCGCCGAACACGACCCCGCCGGCACCCCGGTACGCGACTTCCTCGGAGCGCGCTTCGACACCGGGCTTGCCTGGGTGTGGTTCCCCGAGGGCCACGGCGGGCTCGGCCTGCCTGCTCAGCTCCAGGACCCGGTCGAGCGCAAGCTGCGCAAGGAGGGTGCGCCCAGCGTGGTCGACCAGAACGTCATCGGCTACGCGATGGGGGCGCCGACGGTCCTCGCCCACGGGACCGAGGAACAGAAGAAGCGCCTGCTTCGACCCCTGTTCACCGGCGAGGAGATCTGGTGCCAGCTCTTCAGCGAGCCGGGGGCCGGCTCCGACTTGGCCGGGCTGGCCACCTCGGCGGTGGCGGATGGCGACGAGTGGGTAGTGAACGGCCAGAAGGTCTGGGCCACCCTCGCCCATGTCTCCAAGTGGGGGTTGCTGGTCACGCGCACCGACCCGAACGTGCCCAAGCACCGCGGCCTCACGTACTTCGTGGTGGACATGCACGCGCCGGGGGTCGAGGTGCGCCCGCTTCGCCAGATCACCGGCGGCGCCGAGTTCAACGAGGTCTTCTTCACGGACGTTCGCATCCCCGACTCCATGCGCCTGGACGCGGTAGGGGCCGGCTGGAGGGTCGCCACCACCACGCTTATGGTCGAGCGCGTCGCGATCGGCGAGGGTGACCAGGCGCGTGAGTCGGGACCGATCGACCAGGCGCTCGGGCTCTGGAAGAAGAAGCCCGACAAGACGGGCGTCGACCGCGAGCGGCTCATGCGACTGTGGGTGGGCTCCGAGGTGGCTCGCCTCACCAACCTCCGGGCGCGCGAGATGCGCCGTGCGGGCACGCCGGGCCCCGAGGGGGCTGTCGCCAAGCTCACGACGGCCGAGCTGGAGAAGCGCATCTACGAGCTGTGTATGGACCTGATGGGCATGGAAGGGACCACCTACCCGAACGGCTACGAGATGAAGGCGCCCGAAGCGGTCAACCTGTTGCGAAACGGTGGAGACGAACGCGTCGCCTTCCTGCGCTCTCGGGGCCGTTCCATCGAGGGCGGCACCTCCGAGATCATGCGCAACATCCTCGGGGAGCGGGTTCTCGGGCTCCCCAGTGAGCCGCGCGCCGACAAGGACATCGCCTGGGCCCAGGTGCCGCGCAGCTGAGCACCACAGCCGACAGGCCCACCCGGGAAAGCGCGTGTGCCGCTCGGAGCACAACTGCCGGTGGCTCTTGTCGGATGCCCGTCAGCCATTCGGCCACCGGCTGAGGCAGAGCTCACCGCCATGCACGTAGGCGCGCTCGAGATGGAGCTGCATCTGGCGAACTCCGACTCGTTGAAGGCCAAGCGGGCTGTGGTCCGCCACCTCGTCGAGACCGCACGACGCCGCTTCGCGGTGTCGGCATCAGAGGTCTCCCACCACGACCGCTGGCAGCGTGCGGGGATCGGGTTCAGCGTGGTTTCCCCCGACGTCTCGCATGCCGAGGAGGTTCTGGACCACGTCGAGCGCTTCGTATGGTCGCACCCCGAGGTGAGCGTGCTCTCGAGTGCCAGGCACTGGCTGGAGCTGGAGCGCTGAGGCGTGATCTTCTCGTCCTTGCGCTCGTACAAGACGTCATGGGCGGTGCCCGACGTCCTCGCCGCGATCACGTTGCTCGTGATCGCCGTGCCCGAGCAACTGGCCACGTCCCGGCTCGCCGGGATGCCACCCATCACCGGCTTCTATGCATTCGTCGCCGGCACCGTGCTCTTCGCGCTGCTCGGATCGAACCCCCAGATGTCCGTCGGCGCCGACTCCACGATCGCGCCCCTGTTCGCCGTTGGGATCGCCCACCTCGCGCCCACCGGTTCCCACGGGTACGTGGACCTGGTCGGGATCCTCGCCGTGATGGTCGGCGCGCTCGTCGCGCTGGTGGGCCTCCTGCGCCTCGGCTGGATCGCAGAGTTCCTCTCCGCACCGATCATCACGGGGTTCCTTGCCGGCGTCGCGGTGATCATCGTGGTGCACCAGATCCCTGACCTCTTCGGCCTCCCGGCGGCGAGCGGCAGCACCATCCACCGCCTCGGAGTTGTGGCAAGCCACCTCGATCACACAAACGGATGGGCCCTGGGAATCGGGGTGGTGGTGTTCGCCGTGGTGGTGGCTGGCGAACACCTCGACCGCAGGCTCCCGGGCGCACTCCTCGGGCTGATCGGCTCTACCGTGATGGTCGGCGTTCTCGGCCTTCATTCACACGGCGTGGAGGTGTTGGGCACCCTCGCTCACGGCGCTCCGCGCTTCGGCCTCGTCGGGCTGTCGTGGTCGGCGCTCGGGAGCGTCATGCCCATAGCCGGCGTCGTCGCGCTCGTGGTGGTCAGCCAATCGGCCGCCACGACTCGTGCCTTCGCCGACCAGGGCGGCTACGAGGTCGATGTAGGGCGCGACTTCCTCGGGGTGGGAGCCGGCAGCATCGTGGCCGGGCTGGCCGGCTCCTTCCCGGTGAACGCGAGTCCTGCGAGGACGGCCGCGGTCGCCTCTGCGTCCGGGCGCACCCAGGCAGCCGGTCTCGGCGCGGCTGTGGCGGTCGTGGCGCTCGTACCCGCGGCGGGGCTGCTGAAGGACGTGCCCCTGGCGACTCTCGCAGCGGTGCTGATATTCGTGGCGACCCGCATCTTCCACGTGCGCGATCTCCTGTCCATCGCCCGGTTCGATCTGTTCGAGCTCGCTCTCGCCGTCATCACCCTCCTCACCGTGGCCCTCGTCGGCGTGGAACAAGGCATAGCCGTAGCGGTGGGCCTCGCCATCTTGGACCGCACCCGACTGAGTGCCCGCCCCCAGCTGCACGTGCTGGGCCGCATACCCGACACCACCAGCTGGGCCCCCCTGAGCAGTGCGGAGGGATCAGCCCAGGTGCCGGGCGTGCTCGTGGTGTTGTTCGCCACACCGCTTTGGTACGCGAACGCGACGCATTTCCGCGTCCAGCTGGACCTGGCGCGCGAACGCGCTGTCGGAGCCCCGCATGCGGTCGTGCTCGACGCGATCGGTATGAGCGACGTCGACTACACCGGTTCACGCGCGCTTCGCGAGACGCTCGACAAACTCGACCGAGACCACATCGTCTTCGCCGTGGCACGGGCAGGGGAGCACATGCGCGAGAGCCTCTCGCGAAGCGGCCTTCTGCAACGGATCGGGGAGGACAGCTTCTTCATGTCGGTCGACGAGGCCGTCACCGCTGTCGACGAGAAGAGGCCGGGCGTCTAGGCCGGCGACAAGTCTCGCAGCTCGAGCCGGTCGAAGGGGGCGCATTCGATGGCACCGGCCACGATCGCACCAAGTTCTTCGCCGTCTGCCACGACGAGGCCTGAACCTCTTCCATGGATCACAACGCGCACGCGCGATGGGGAGGGGAATTCCCCGCTCCGGCGCCAGGTGAGCACGGCCGTAGCACCAGGTACCGCGTCTTCGAGCCGCATCTCGTCGCGGCGTACCGGCCCGAAACCGTCGCCGGCGTCGTCTACACAGAATCCTTCGGCTACACCTTGCGACGTCGGCCAGCAGTGAAAGGACAACAGCCGCGGGGCGTGGTCCGCATCGAGGTGTCCGGGGCGGCCGCCGGCCACGTCGCCACCCCTGTCGCCTTCCATCAGGCACGGACCCGACGGCTCGGCAAATGCGTCGTCGAGAGGGAGGATGGTCCCTGAGCGCACGAGCACCGGCAGCCGGTCCGCCGGTGCTCTGAGCCTCACCACCCCTCCGGCGTCGCCTCCGAGCTCTCCCCCGTCATCCCTATCCACCATGTCGCGGGTCTCCTTCCCCACCGCCCTGCGGTCCTCCTCCCCCACCGCGCCGCGGTCCTCTGGCCACAGGCTCCACCAGCGCCCCGGCGGCAGGAGGACCTCGCGGCTTCGCGCGCCGGGCTCGGTGACGGGAGCGACGAGCAATGCGTCTCCCAACAGGAAGATGTCGTCCTCTGCTGTGGCACTCGGCTCTCTCGAAATGCCAGCCTCCTCGTCCGTCGACACAGTCGCAGCAGCCCTGCCGACACCGCGAACAGGCCACCACACAGGTCGCACCAAGGGCACGCCGCTTTCGGCCGCCTGGTGGGCCAGCGTGTACAAGTAAGGAAGCAGCCGGTACCGAAAGCGGATCCAAGCACCGACGCTCCGGCACGTCGGCTCAGCGAAGCGCCACGGCTCGCGAGGGGGAACGCCCACCACCGAGTGCGTCCTGCAAAAACCCGTGAACACGCTCATCTGGAGCCACCTGAGGTAAAGCTCGTCGTCGGGCACCCCACTGAACCCTCCGGTGTCGGATCCCGAGAACGCAACGCCCGACAGCCCGAGCCCTATGAGAGTGGCAACCTGCTGGCGCATCGAAGCCCAGGTCGATGCGGCATCACCGGTCCAGTTCCACGCCCAGCGTTGATTGCCGGCCCACCCCGAGCGCGACACGATGAACGGGCGCCGCTCGGGACGAGCAAGGCTCAGACCCTCGAAGCCCGAGCGGTTCATCAGCAAGCCGTAGAGGTTGTGGCCTTCGGCATGATCGCCACCTCGCCCGTCGAAGTCATGGCGCGTGTCGAGGGGGAGCGTCGGATCGCCCAAAAGGGAGATGGAGGCCGGTTCGTTCATGTCGTGCCAGCAGCCGGCCACCCCCGCGTCGGTCATAACCCGGTATTGCGCTGCCCACCACGCACGCGTTCGCGGATTGGTGAAGTCGGGGAATACCACCCGCCCGGGCCACACCACGCCTTGGACCGGGTTGCCGTGCACGTCGGAGCAGAAGTGGCCGAGAGCCCTGCCCTCGCGGTACAGGTCGTAGGTGGGGTCGACCTTCACACCCGGATCGAGGATCGAGACTACGCGCGTGGCATGGCGGGCGGCTTCCGCCGCGAGCGCAGAGAGCTCGCCGAAGCGTGACCGGTCGACGGTGAAGACCCGATAGCCGTCCATGTAATCGATGTCGAGGTGGACGGCGCTCAACGGGAGCCCCTCTCTCTCGAATCCGTTGAGGACGCCACTCACGTCCTTCGCGCTGCGGTACCCCCACCGGCTCTGGTGGTACCCGAGGGCCCAGCGTGGAGGCAGGCAGGGCCGGCCGGTCAGCTCGCTGTAACGATCGAGCAAGTGCGGGACCGGTCCTGCGATCACGTACGAGCGAAGCCGTCCCCCGGCGAAAGCCACCGATGCCTCTCCTTGCCGGTTCCGAGACGTGTGCGCGTCACCGAAGGAGAACACCGCGTGGGTCGAATTCTCGTAGAAGGTGAGCGTGTCTCCTTCGCCGTGCGTGGCGAGGACCACCGGCACCCCCATGTAGAGCGGCCCGGCGCCAGGTCCCCACGCGCCTCCAGCATCGCGGTTCCACACGCGGAAGGTGCCGCCGCGCAGGTTCACGCCCGATGATTGTTCGCCGAGTCCGCCAAAGCGCTCACCGGGCCGCATCTCGACGTTCTGCTCCCAACCCCCGCCACGGCGCATCGGTGGGGCCGCTCGGCGCAGCACCGTCCCGTCGCGCCACGTCACCTCGGTCGCGCCGTCGCTCGCCACCTGAACATCCAATACGTCGCTGATAAGGCCCCAGCCCCGAACGTCACGGTCGAGCAGGAGGACCGACGGAACGACCCAGCCGGGCCCCCCTGTCCCCACCCGCCCCTCTGCCAGCGCGTAGGGCACGGGCTCCGGCCCAGGGCCCCAACTGAGCAGGACCACGTCGCTCGCCATGTACCGGACCTCGAGCTGCGCATGGGTAAAGACGAAGCTGGCACCTCCGGGCAGGGGATCCACGCGCTCGAGCGAGCCCGGGGTGACCACTGGGCGCGCGGCTTCGCGCTCTCCGCCATCGCGCCACGACGCCGCTTGGCGGCGCACGGAGTTGACCACCACGAGACCCACCATGCGAAGTCCCAGGTCGTCGAGCACGTGCACTCCAAGGCGCGCGCGGGCAGCGACGCGGCGCAACCCATGGCGCAGGCGCAGTCCTCTCACCGCGGGCGACATCGCCGGAAGACTACGCTCCGGCGGTAGCGCTTCATCGGCCGTATAACGGCTCAGCGGTCCGTCGGGCAAAGGGCGGAGGCAGGTGCGAACGAGACTCACCGAGGTCCTCGGGATCGAGCACCCCGTCATGCTCGCCGGCATGGGAGGCGTCTCCTACCACCGCCTCGTCGCGGCGGTCTCAGAAGCGGGCGGGTTCGGGTGCCTTGGCGCCTCCACGATGCCCACCTCGGTGATGGTCGAGGAGATTCGCCGCGTACGCGAGCTCACAGAGAAGCCCTTCGGCGTCGATCTGCTGACCGCCATGCCCGGAGACATGAGCGAGCAGGTGGAGAAGATCATCGAGGGCGGGGCCTCGGTGTTCGTCGCCGGCCTCGGCGTGCCCACCGACGTGGTCGACCTGTGCCACCGTCACGGACTCATGGTCATCAACATGTGCGGGAAGGTGGACCACGCGCGCCGCTCCGTGGACGCCGGATGCGACATCGTCGTCGCCCAAGGCACCGAGGCGGGGGGTCACACGGGCCTTATCGCCACCTTGCCCCTGGTGCCCCAGATCGTCGACGCGGTCGGAGACCGGGTCCCGGTCGTCGCGGCGGGAGGGATCACCGATGGAAGGGGTCTCGCGGCGACATTGGCGCTGGGTGCAGACGGAGCGTGGGTTGGCACAAGGTTCATAGCCACGCCCGAGGCCCGCGCCGTCGCCGGTTACAAAGAAGCATTGCTGGACGCTTCCGAGGACGCTACGACGATCAGTCGCGCCTACTCGGGCAAGACGATGCGCGTCCTACGCAACGCGTACACGTCCTACTTCGACGAGCATCCAAACGAGCTTCAGCCGTTCCCTGCGCAACTGGGTCGCTCGATCGGGGACAAGGCCTTCCATCTCGGCGGGGACGACCGGACCCCGGAGGTCGATCCCTCGATAGAGAGCTACCCGGCGGGTCAAGGGGTGGGGGCTATCGGCCGGCTGGTCCCGGCGGGGGAGCTGGTCTTGCGGTTCGTGACCGAAGCCGAAGTCGCCCTAGCCCGGACTAGACGGGGCCCTCTCTAGCAGCAGCGCCCGCCTCGGACAGTCGCGCACGGCGCGCTTCGCCAAGTCGATCAGGTACGGCGGAACCGGCGTGTCGTCGAGCACCGGGAACCCCCATTCGTCCAAA
Source organism: Acidimicrobiaceae bacterium (assembly GCA_003139255.1). GTDB lineage: Bacteria > Actinomycetota > Acidimicrobiia > Acidimicrobiales > UBA8190 > Bog-564. Next base: position 40,209 of record PLIG01000094.1, read on the forward strand.
CCCACGATCTCGGGTAGCAGCTCGACGCAGTAGCCAAAGGCATCGCAGGCGATCGGGTCGACGCGCAGGCGAACAGCGGTCGCGGTCACGACAGTCGCGTGCTCATCGTGGCCTCCAGCGCGCCGGCGTCGCTCTGACGGCATCGTGCGCCGATCGCGGCACACTCAGGACCGGACTGCGATTCGACCCTTGACAGGGCCTGCGGCGCGCATGCTCGGCGAAATCAACAGCGAAGACTCCGAGCGCGCTCCTGACGAGCCGGATGACGCCATCGGGATGTCGGCACGCCCCCCGTCCTGACACGACGTCGAGACGCTTGCGCAGCCGCGCCAGAGTGGGCCTGTCGCCGTCGCCGTGAGCGAGACGGGCAAGGTCGCCGGCCATGGAGGGAAGACCGAAGACGCAGGGCCCGCACTGCATCGCGCTCTGGCCCGCCATGTACGAGACGATCCGGGCCGTCTCGGCGACACCACACGCGAAAGCAGGGACAGCGGCGAGGACGCCGGCTCCCATTGCGCTGCCCGCAGCTGCCAGCGGCCCCGGGGCATACGCAGTGTCGATCAGCTCGGGGGCCAGCCACGTGCCGCCGTAGCCGCCCACGAGCACCCCGGAGACCTCTGCCACCAGGCCGGCACGCTCGAGGATGCGGGCGACCGGCGTGCCAAGCTCCACCTCGTAGACCCCCGGACGCTCCACTGCTCCCGATGTGCTCACGAGCGACGTTCCCGGTGCGTCGAGCATTCCCACGGCGCGAAACCAGTCCGAACCGTGGCGCGCGATGAGAGCCACGTGCGCCAGCGTCTCGGCGTTGTGGACCAGGGTCGGGCGGTGCCTCACTGTCAGGGGAACCCCCTTCTCCTTGCGAAACGTCGGCCTCGCAGAGCCTCCTGCGATCCAGCTGACCAGCGCGGACTCCTCGCCGCTCACGTATCGACCCGGGGGCCGAAGCACCCGGACGCGCACGCGTCCGAGCCCGGCGGTCGCCCGCTCGTGCAGAGCCCGCTGCACCGCGCGCGCACCGTCAGGCCGGTCGTCGGCAACGCAGACGAGGATCTCACGCGCACCCACCGCCAGAGCAGCGAGCTCCGCCCCGTCGAGCACGAGGTGAGGTGCACTCGAAAGAAGCACCCGGTCCTTATCGCTCGCGGGCTCGCCCTCCATGGCGTTGACGACGAGCAGCGGATGACGGGAGCGACGCACGGAGTCCCACTTGCGCGCGGAAGGGAACCCGGCGCCTCCTCTCCCGGTGAGCCCCGACCGCCTGACGGCTTCGAGCAGTCTCTCGGCGAAGTGGGAGTCACCGCGCCCTGGAAACGGCATCGGGCCGTGCACCAAGAGATGCGCGCCGAGATCGGTTCTTGCGGTCTCGTGCCAGACGGCGAGAAGTCTCGGCAAGGCCCCGGCGACTGTTGCAGGAGCCGTCTCAGTTACCGTCATCGAAGCCCCCTGTTCCAGAAGTGACCGACGCGAGCTGACCGGTGAGCCGGGTGCTGACGATGGAGACGTCGACTCGCAGGGAGAGCGAGCCCCCCGTTCGATCGCGCAGGGCGAGGAGGATTCGAGAGCCGTCGAGCCTGACGATGTTTCCCTGGTACTGACTAGGGACGTCCGGCGGACCGAAGCTGGCCTGGCTCTGCTGCATCACAACGCCACCCAACGAGCCCGGGTTGCCGAGGATCACCATGTCGAGCACGGCGCGGAGCGATCCCTGAGTCTGCGCCTTCATGGCGACCTGCTCCAAGCCGTTCGACTGCACCGACCGGACGACCGAGCCGGCGAGGTTCGCTCTATAAGGGGGGGCTGGAAGAGAAGTCGAGGTGGAGGACCGGCTCGACGGGCTCGCCTGGCTGGGGGATGGCGCAGAGGGCGCTTGCGTCGCGGGTGAGGCGCCGGGCGCGCTTTGCGACCTGCCGAGCAGGGACGCCGGCGTGCCGGCCCTTGCAGCCCATCCTGGACGCAGGGGCCCGCTCGCGGCCCACGCAGCCATCGCGATCACCACCAGCACGCTTCCCGCTCCCGCACCGACGCGCATCCCCGCCTTGGCGGGCCACCCAGAGACCAGTCGCCAGCCGATCGAAGCCAGCACAGCCGCCACGCATACGATCGTGAGGAGCACCATCCACCCGAGATGAGGATCGGTGCCGGTACCGATCCCGTGGAGCAGGGCAACGGGCCAGCTCGCATAAGCGAGCCAGTGCAGGGCGCGCCAGGCGCGATAGCCGACGCGTTGGCGCAGCAGGCTCGAGATCGTCACCGCGAGCAGAAGGTCGACTGCGACCGTGCCCAAGCCGAGCCACAGCCGCCTGTAGGCAGAGGTGAACGGCACGATCGCCGACACCCACCCTATCGGGGCGTAGGAGTCCGAGACGGTAGTCACGACGTGCAATGCGATGAAGATCATGCTCAACAGCGACACGCGCCGGTGAAGGTCCTGCAGCGCGAATCGTGGCCATTGCGTCGTCCCGAACCTTACCGAGGTGAGCACTCCGAGTACGACCGTGCCAGTAAGAAGGAGCAGGGCCACGACGCCTATCGCGCGCGTCGTGTACCACAGCAAGTGTGACGATGTGGCAATCATCTGAACGAGGCGGCTCTCGTCATCTCACCACGAAGTCCCTCCGGACACCACAGTTGGGGTCCTCCGAGTGGAAGCCGGCGCCTTCGCCGGCGCTTGGATAGCGGCTCCCGACGAGCTGGAAATGCCCGACGCGCTCGAGTTTCCGGAGGTCGACGAGGTGGATGCAGACGGAGTGGTTGTGAGCGCCGAGCCGTCGGTGGCAGTTGGCGAAGAGCTCGACGGTCCCGGGAACTGGTGCGCGACAACACCCACGATCAATGCGACCGCAGTGACGGCCCCAGCGGTCGTCCAGCGGAATGCTCGGCGGACGCGGTCGAACGCCACGCCTCGTTGCTCCTTGATACTCGCGTAGTGCAAGTTGTGCTGAGAACCCGTCATGGCCAACTCCTTCCCGGCTCATGGTGCTCCGTGGAACATGACCAACGTATGAAGAGCGGCTTTGAAACAACTGTGAGTCGACCTATGGGCTCGCTTTGAGCTTCCCGAACTAGCTGTGCTACCAAGACGCAGTGTCAGCAGGCCACCCTCCGACCGAGGTGACGGCACCGTCACCTCGTACGAGTCGGGCGGGAAGCTCGAGTGCGTCGAGCTGAGCAACAGCTTGCGCCCCCCAGATGATTGCAGCGGTACTTGCGGCATTGGCGTCGACGCAAGAGGCTGCCGCCACCGACACCAACTTCCAGTACTCGCTGGCTACGTCCCCGGTGACCGGGTCGACGATGTGGTGCAGGCGGCGATTCCCCCGACGCCAGGTCCGCACCGCCGTGCTGGAACTGGCCAGGCCACCCGAAGACAAGCTCACGACATGCCCGACTGCTTCGGCCGGCGTGGACGAGTCGATCGAGATCCCGATCGGCCACCCCCCGGGCGGGGGGGCTCCGGCCACCGACACGTCTCCTCCTATGCTGACGAGGACCCCTGAGTCGGTTGCCGAAGCGATGCTTCGCGCGGCGCCGTCGGCAGCTAGCGCCTTGGCGCTCGCGCCCAACTCAAGACGGATGCCCGGTGGAACTCGCACCGAATGACTAGAGGCGTCCAGCTCCACACGCCACCACCCGGGTGCTGGTCGCGGCTCGGCACGCAGGGGAGCGGTGAGCGAGCGCACCTCGGCGAAGTCGCGGTCGTAACCGAGAGCCTCAACGGCAGCACCCACGGTCGGATCCACCACCCCGCCCGTCCTCTCTGCTACAGCACAGGCGGTTGCGATCGCTTCAAAGAGCAGTGGGCTCACCTGGACGTTCGCGCCACCCGAGGCGTACAGCCTCCAGATCTCCGAATCCGCACGGAACCGGCTGCACGCGCGGTCGATAGCGTCGAGCTCACCGACGAGAATCGACTCTGCGAGCTCGATCTGATCAGGGCGGTCGACGGCGAGGGTAACGGTCGTTCCCAGCGCCCTCGTGTGACTCACGGCGGGCTCCTCCGGAGGTCGCGCGGCGTTCGGTGGGCACGGTGGGCCGTCGCAGCGAGGTGTCGGGGAGAAGGCCATGGAGGTCATCGTGCGCGGCGGTTCCTGTCCGGAGCATTAAGGGCACCTTGGACGACCCTGTGAACCTCTCCGCGCACGCCGTCGTGAAATGCGTCAGCGCCAGAGCACTAAGTGGTTCGTTCCGACTTGTAGTACGAGCGCCAGACGAGCCGGTGGACCGGGACCCACCGTGGGATGTCGCGAAGACCCGGCACGAACGGGATCAACAACAGCAACAGGGTCGCCGCTCCCGTCAAGTAGATGGCGATCAGGTCCACGTTCGCTGACGTCCTGAATCCCGGGACCTGGTACCAGAGCTGGTAAAGCCACAGCCAAGGCTGGCCCGGGTAACTGCCGGTCTCGTTCAACACTCCCCACTGCGAACCGGTCAAGTGCTGGGCGTGCGCCTGGTTGGCGAAGTAGCTGCCGTCCTCGAGGAACAGCAGCGGCTTCGTGAAGTTCGTGCCGTAGAAGCTCTGGTGAGCTATGAGGGCGGCGTCGAGCGCGCCGGCTCTCGCCAGAGACAGCTCGCTGCTTGCGAGGACCGGGACGGGGCCGTCTGGAGCGGCGGGCACCCTCGGCACCCCTCGCACGAACCTCACGTGATCGAGAGCGTTCAGGTAGGCCTGTGCCCATCGCTGCTGAGTCGCGGTGTCGGCGAGTCTGTAATCGGCCAGTGCACGTGCCAGAGTCGGGCTCGCACTGGCACCCTTCGACAAAGGCTCGAGAACGAAGCTCCTTGCCGGGTCGATGTGATCGCGCACACCGGCCAGGTTCTGCCACGACACCCCGATCCCCTGCACGTTGGCACTCCCGTTGTTGTAGGGAGGCCCGTATTGGGCTGTCTCGCTCGTCCCGGCAAGTTCGCTGGCCGTGGTGGCGAGGAAATCCGCCGGAGCCAACCCGGCCCACGTGCGGACGTCGATCGGAGGCACGTCGGGCGACGAGAGAAGCCCGGCCAGCAGGAAGGTGAGGGCCAGCACGACGACCCCTGCGATCGCTCCCTCCTTGACGATGTCATAGCGGCGAGTCGGCCCACGCCAGCCACCGGCTTCGCCCGCCGCTGCGGCGCGTCGGGCTGCGCGGTCAAGTCGGGGACGTTTAGTTCGCGCCACGGGTGCAGGGAAGGGATGTACGACCCCGCGCGCCCGCACCAGCAAGATGTGGGCACCGACCAAGGCGACGAGAAGAAGCGGAAGCAAGACCACGTGCCAGAGGAGCATCTGGCCGACGTTCATGAGATTGAAGAACGCACCCAGGCCGGTCGCGTTCAACGCGTCCTTGCCGTTCGTGGAGATCCACTGCGCGTCGAAGTTCTGTTGAGACAGATACCCGGTGAAGCACAGGACAATCGACGCTAGGAACGCCAGGACTCCACTGACCCATGTCCTTGCTCGCTTCCCTCGCCAGGCGGCCATCCAGAACTTTCCCCATAGGTGGATGACCATGAAGGCCATGAAGGTCTCGACGCTCCAGAGATGCAGGCTGTTGAAGAAATGCCCGACAGGGTTGGTGTGCCACCAGTCCACGCCACCCAGCGCGATCGCGAACCCCGAGGCAACCGCTACCGCGAGTGCGACCAGGGTCGCCACGCCGAAGACGTAGATCCACGACGCGACGTAGGCGGGCTGGCGGTCGGGCAAGAGCTTGGCCGGGGGAAGAAAGCGCAGTGCGCCGCGACGCAAGCGTGCCGTCCACATCCGACGTGTTCTCGGGCTGGCGTCTCCGGTGTCCCAGCAGACATCCTCGGGAGGGGTGCCTTGCGAATCTCCGGCGGTGTCTCCGGCGGTGTCTCCGGCGGTGTCTCCGGCGGTGTCTCCGGCGGTGTCTCCAGCAACTTCGTGGAGCTCTGGCCGCGGGAAGCGCACCAGGAGCGCCATGCCGAACAACACCACCATCACCGCGACGAGCACGAGGTTCGACAGCGAAACGGTGACGATCGACCAGTGCAGGTAACGCCCAGGCCCGTTCAGGTCGATCGCAGATGCGAGCATTCGCAACGAGTACACCGACCCTCCCCTCTAGAAGAGGGGCCTCCCCCTCGACCCCGAGATGTTGTCACTTCAGGAGAGATCGTGCAGGAATCTCACCCACCGAGGCCTGATCGTGCCGACATGGTGACGAAGTCCCGTGACCACCACGACTCGAAGTACCGGGCGGGCGTTGCCGCCATGTTCGTGAGCAGATCGGTCCCGTTGGTCGGGGCGGCGGGCGCGGTCGGCGAGACAGGTGCGTAGGCGGCGAAGTTGACCCAGTCGGTGTTGATGTCGAGCTCCATCGCACGAACGGCGCCGGCGCGGGCGAGCACGTCTGCGAGGTCCGTGATGTTCAGATCAGGGCCGCCGACGTAGACGAGGGCTCCGTCGGCGGTCACTCCCACGCCTGAGCGCCACACATAGACAGAGCCATGCAACGTGAAGCCCCATTTGGTCGCGTCGTTGGCATTCAATCCCGGCACCGGTTGGCCGCCGTCGACGAGCAGGTCGAGGTTCTGACGAACCGAAGCCACGTCGGGCGTCATCGAGATGTCCCGACCCCACTGACCCACCGTGGCCGTCCCGTCACGGTAGATCACGAACGATGCCGCGCCTTGACGAAGCGGGTACGCCGTCGTTCCCTGGGTGTAGTACCCACCGTTGGCGTTGGACATCAAGAACCCGGAGTTGAATGCGGCAACTAGCGTGCTCGCCGCCTGGGAACTCACAGGGGCCGTGTTCTGCCAAGGACCTCCACCCGGGGTCGTGCTTCCCGAGTACAACGTGGCGCGCAGCAGCTTGGTGTCCATCCAAGCCACCCCGACGACGACGCTCGTGTGGACGGCGTCGGGACGCATGTAGGTCTCGTAGACGGCCTGGATGCCTGCGACTGTGCGCCCGGCGGGGCGCCACTTGCCCTCCCCTGCAACCGGGGGACTGGCTATCGGAACGATCGGCGACGGCACGCTCAGGTAGGCCGGCACCTTCGCTGCCGGCACTGTGCTGCTCGAGGGAGCCTTTGCCGTTGGGATCGCACCCTTTGCCGGCTTGCCCCCCACAGGAGGTGGATGGTGGGAGTACCAAGTGTTCTCGGCCCACACGACGATCGACGCCCCCCCGTGCCCTCGGAACCACTCGGCGAGGCGCGCCGGGACACTGGTCCCCAGCGCCGGGTTCGAGAGAGCGGTCCCGAGGGACCACCACACCGGGGTGAGAAGAACGACAACGGCAACCAGAGCGGTGACGATCTTGTGCGCCAGCGCCCACCGCAATGTCGAACAGCGCCAAGTGCCCGAACGTGACCTCTTGTGGGGGGGGAACGAGCTCTTGTGGGAACGAAGCGACCTGTTGTGTGGAAGAAGCGGCCCCTTGCGGGGAAGCAACGAATTCTTGTGGGGGGGAAACGAGCCGTCATCCCTAAGCGAACGCTCAGAGCGCGATTCCGTGCTCGTGGTCTGCACGACTCGACCCTAACAATCCAACCTTACAGAGCCGTGAAGTTGCGCCAGAAATGGTCGAAGACCTTGTTCGCCTCGCCTCTGCCGTTCGACCGTCAGGTGACGTAGAGCTGACCGTCCGGGCCCTCTGAGACGCCGATGTGCGAGAGACCGGTGGCAGCCGGACCTATTTCGACCGCGCCCGTCGTCCCATTGAATTCCGAGCCATGACACGGACATATGAACAGCTTTGCGGCCATGTCGTACTGAACCGTGCACCCAGCGTGAGGACACACCGCATCGAAAGCGAGGAACCTCCCCGCGCGAGGCTGGACCACCAAGGAAGGGTCGCCTGTGCTCGGGTCTTGGAACGACGCCGCGCCACCAATGGGTACGTCGCGTGCAGGGCCGATGCGCGTCCCTCCTGGGCGGACAGAACCGGCACCTGCGGTGGGTGCCGAGGGAGACGCCGGCGCCTTCGACCCCCCGTGGGAACCGGCGTTGCTCGTGTCAGCCAGCCCGGTGCTCTTGTTGGTACCGTCGCCGATGCCGCTTCGAAGCGGGGAGGCGGCAGGCTTGTTCGAGGAGCCCCCGGCCAGCCTGCTGAGCCCCGCCACCGCTCCAACTCCGAGCAACCCCATCACGGCCAGCGCAGCGACAGCCGCGCTCTTCAGTGCGAAGGTCCGGCGGTCGATCTCCGCTTCGGCGAGACGCCGAGCCCGAGCGGGACGTTCAAGCAGGTAAGGACAACGAGCCGGCTCGCAAGGCGCGCCACTACGGCCCTCGCAACGGCCCTTCTCGTAGAAACCACAGACTCTGCGCACCGCAGCGAAGGACACCGGCACCACGGCAGACGCTTCGGCCCCGATCTGTCGACGCGCGCGGTTGGCCAACATCGCGTCCGCGCAGAGCACGCCCCCCGATCCGGCCAGGAGCAGCGGTGTCCATGCGAAGACGAAGACGAGGTCCGAACCCGTGTAGTAGGGCTTCGAGTGGAAGCTGATCGTGAGGAACAGCATCAACGACACGAACGCACCGCCCGCGGCCGCAACCCGCGTCCACAGTCCGACCAGCGTGCCCAGTCCCACTGCCAGCTCGGCCAGGGCGATGAGGATACCGAGTGGCAAGGCGACGTGGGCGAACGGGGCGACGAGGACGTGAACCGGGCTCCTACGCGCCGCGCCTGCCAGTTGAGCCTGTATCGATGCAGGGTTCGATGCATCGAAGAAGCCCAGGTTCGCCAGCTTCTGAAGTCCGGCGAAGCTGAACGTGAAACCCAAGAAGACGCGAAGCGGCAGAAGCACCCACCCGGCCGAATAGAGCGCCCGAGGCGGCGGGCCCATCCAGCCCCAGCTCGCCTTTGCGACCCCCCGAGGCCGCGTAACCATGGAGGAACGCTGGGACGAGGAACGCTTCCCCGAGTTACGCCGGGTGGAGGGGCTCTGGGTGGAGGGGCTTCTCGACACGGTCCTCCTGGGCCTGAACGCGCGGATCTTTCGCGAAGCTCGAGGCATCTTGGTCCGCGTTCCTTTACAGAACCGTGGAACTGGGCGCCGGATTCATATGCGCCTCCTTGCGAGCGAGTAGACCCTTGGTGGTGAGGGTGCTCGTGGCCGAGGACGATCCCGGGCTCCGCTCGGTGCTCGAGCGCGGCCTGCGCGAGAACGGGTACGTGGTGGACGTGGTGCCCGACGGGGAGCGAGCGCTCGCCTTCCTTCGCACGTACGAGTACGAGGTGGCGGTGCTCGACTGGCGAATGCCCGGCATCTCGGGCCTCGACGTCGTGCGCGAGATGCGCCGCCGAGGTTCACCTCTGCCGATCTTGATGCTCACTGCACGCGACACGGCCAACGACAGGGTGACCGGACTCAACGAGGGAGCCGACGACTACCTGGTGAAGCCGTTCGACTTCGACGAGCTGCTCGCGCGCATCAGGGCGCTACAGCGCCGCTCGCCAGCACTTCAGTCCCCGCGCCTGGTGGTCGGCGACCTGGTATACGAACCGTCGACGCGTGAGGTCCGCATCGGCTCGACGCACCCCTCCCTCACAGCCACCGAGCTGTCCATACTGGAGATCCTGATGCGCAGGTCCCCGGCTGTGGTGGAGAGGCGCTCGATCGCCCTGCACGCGTGGAACGAAGAGGCGGACGCGCTCGGCTCGAACACGATCGATGTCCATCTCGCCCGGCTACGTGCCAAGCTCGCGACCGCGCACGTCCGCATAAACACGGTGCGCGGCGTTGGGTACAGGATCGTGGCTCCGTGAGCTGGCCACGACTCCTGCGGCGGCCTCAGCTTGCCCACGCGGCGCGAGTCGCCGCAGTTGCCACCCTGTTCATCACCGTGCTGTACGTGGCATTGACCGTGACCTTCGACGTGATCGATGCCAATCACCTTCTCACCCAGGTCGACGCACGCCTGAGCGAGCAGCTCGCGGACGCTGGCCACCGTGGCGATCTCTCGGCACCACCGCGTGGGGTCGACGACAAGGGTGACATCGAAGCCGTACCGATCGTGTTCTGGAGGGTGGAGTCGACGGGCCGTACGGTGGCCCTGAGCGACGGCGCGCCATCACTCCCCGCCGCCGCGTGGTCGCGAAATGGACGGCCCACCACCGCGAACCTCGGCCGGAGCTCGTTCCGCCTGCTGGCCATTCGCTCTTCGCGCACTTGGTTGGTGGCCGGGCAAAGCCTCGCGGACACCGAGCACGTGCAGAGCGTTCTGGTGGCGGCGGAGATCATCGCTGGTCCGGTCCTCGTCATCGCCATGTTCCTGGGCGCTCTCGTCATAGGGCTCAAGGCGTCCGGCCCGGTCGAACAGGCGCGACGCCGGCAGCTCGAGTTCACCGCCGATGCCTCTCACGAGCTGCGAACGCCCCTCAGTGTCATCGAAGCGGAAGTAGACCTGGCGCTGGGCACCATTCGCGGAGCGGCCAGGCAAGACGACACCTCGAGATACCGCGACACCCTCGAACGTGTCGGTCGAGAGAGCGCCCGCCTCCGCCACATCGTCGAGGATCTCCTATGGCTGGCACGCTTCGACTCTGAACCTCCCCCACCGGGCGACGAGCCTGTCGACGTCACCACGATTGCCGAGGGTTGCGCGGACAGGTTCTCGGGCATCGCCCGCTCCAGGGGCATCGCGCTCTCGGTGAGCGGTGGAGACGACGAGCACGCCTGGATCAACGCTCCTCCCGAATGGATCGACCGCCTCACAGGAGTTCTGGTGGACAACGCCTGCCGGTACGCCGGTCCCGGCGGCACAGTTCGCATCCAGGTGGTGGGCATTGCCAACAAGGTGAGCCTGTCTGTGCGCGACAGCGGCCCGGGGATCCCCCCAGCTGAGCAGCCTCGACTCTTCGACAGGTTCCACCGGGCCACGGACGAAGGTGTGGGTGCAGGCCTAGGCCTCGCCATCGCCGACGCAGTGGTTCGCTCGACCGGTGGCCGCTGGCGCGTGGGCAACGCGCCGGAGGGCGGTGCACACATGGAGGTCTCCTGGCACCGCGCCCATCCGCGCGAAGCCGATCGCTCGCCTGGCAAGGCATCTCGTGAGATGGCGCGCGACGCGACCGCGAACACTTCGGCCCGGTCGGACAACGCCGACAGGTCAAAAACTCACCAAGGTCATCCGGCATCGGTCGTAGCCGACCTGGCCGCCTCCCCGTCGAACGGCCTCCTGCCCGCTGAAGGGCTCTGACCCGATGCCGGCAGACGACCGGATCCCGGTGGTAGTGACGACCGGCCAGGCGATCGAGCGCGACGCCACGACGTCACCCGTGGAGCTGGCAGTGAGAGCGAGCGAGGTCGCTCTCGAACAGGCAGGTGCACTGCGCTCGCGCATCGGGCTGGTGTCCATGGTCAACGTCTTCTCTGGCGCAGGTGCGGCTCCTGCAGCCCGCATCGCTCGCCAGCTCGGCCTCTCGCCAGTCCGGACCGAGGTGACGAGCATCGGCGGGAACACACCGCAGTGGCTCGTGAACCGGGCCGCGGCTTGGATCGCTGCCGGGAAGGCAGAGACAGTGCTCATAACGGGAGCCGAGACACAGAGATCGATACGCCGTTTGAACACTCAGCGCTCGTCGGGCTCCGCCGGCTTACCATTGCCCGGACGCGAACAAAGCAACTGGGACGACGACGGTGGCGAGCTGGCCCCTGACCCGATCGTCGGTGACGACAGGCCGGGAGCGGGTCCGGCAGAACTGAACGCCGGGTTAGTCGCCCCAGTCCACGTCTACGCCCTCTTCGAGAGCGTCATCGCCCATCGGACAGGGCGCAGCTTCGCCGAGCACCGCTCCGCCCTCGGCGAGCTCATGGCTCCGTTCACCGAGGTGGCAAGCAAGCATCCCTTTGCGTGGTTCCCCCAAGCCCGCGCCCCCGCCGAGCTCTCCGAGATCTCGACGGACAACAGGTTGGTGAGCGAGCCCTACCCGAAGCGAATGTGCGCCATGTTGGGCGTGGACCAAGGGGCAGCCGTGGTGGTCACATCCCTCGAAACCGCGCGGGCGGCGGGAGTGGCCGACGGCGCGGTCTTCTGCTGGTCGGGCGCTGAGGCCTGTGACATCTGGTTCCCCGCGGCACGCCCCGACCCCGGCAGCTCACCGGGCATCCGGGCGGCGGCCTCTGCGGCTCTCGAAGCCTCACGGATAACCGTCGACGACGTCACGGCGATCGACCTGTACTCGTGCTTCCCCTGCGTGGTCGAGATGGCGGTCGGCGCGCTGGGGATCAGCGAGCACGACGAGCGCGGTCTCACCGTCACGGGGGGCCTCCCCTACTTCGGCGGCCCGGGAAACAACTACACACTTCACGCCATCGCCACAATGGCCGACCGCCTCCGAGAACGAGGAGGCATCGGCCTGGTGACAGGTCTCGGCTGGTACGCGACCAAACACTCCGTGGGCATCTACGGAGGTCGACCACCTGAGCATGGATGGCAGACGGGAGACACGCAGGTCGCCCAGCGCGCTATCGACGCCGCCGCCGTCGAGGTGGCAGACGCGGCCGAAGTGGCCCAGCATGCGCGACGTGGGGCCACCGTGGTCGGCGCCACCGTGGTTGGCGCCACCGTGGTTGGCGGGCGCAACGGGAAACCGGCCGCCGCCCCGGTGATCGCCCGTCTCGACGACGGCCGCCACCTCGTGCTGGCAGCCGGGGAAGCGGAGCTGCGCGCGCTCGCAGGCACGAACCTTGTCGGCGAAAGGGTGCTCGTGTCAGGCTCTCCGCCTCGCTACCACGTCCAGTAGAGAGGAGCGCTGATGCCGGCAGTCGAACGCGAGCGGCGTGGACACGTGGAGATCCTCACCATCAACCGGCCCGAGGCTCGAAACGCTATCGATGCAGAGGTGAGCCGGGCAATGTCGTCCGCCCTCGACGAGCTCGCGGAGGATGACGACTGCTCGGTGGTCGTGCTGACCGGTTCTGGAGAGAAGGCCTTCTCCGCGGGCATGGACCTGAAGGCCTTCGCCTCCGGCGAGGGGGGGTCGATCATGGGCACCTCGGGGGGCTTCGCAGGAATCGTTCATCGGAACTTCCCAAAGCCGATCATTGCTGCAGTGAACGGGGCTGCCCTCGCCGGCGGGTGCGAGATCGTGCTTGCGTGCGACCTGGCTGTGGCATCAGAGCACGCCACCTTCGGGATCCCCGAGGCCAAGCGCGGCCTGATCGCAGGTGCAGGAGCTCTCATCCGGCTGCCGAACCGCCTGCCGCTGGCGATCGCACTCGAACTGGCGCTCACCGGTGAGCCCATCGATGCCGGGCGCGCGCACACCCTCGGCCTCGTCAACCGTGTGGTGCCCGCGAACCGCTTGCTCGAAGAGACCCTCGCCTTGGCCGCGCTGATCTCCGACAACGCCCCCCTGGCCGTGCGGTGGTCGAAGAGGGTGATGCTCGGGGCGCTCAGCGTGCCCGAGGAAGAGGCTTGGAAGCTGAACACGGAGGCAATGGGCGCGGTATTCCCGTCAGCCGACGCCATGGAAGGCTCCGTCGCCTTCGCGCAAAAACGCAAGCCGAGCTGGCAGGGGAGGTGACCAGGTGACCGTGCCGTTGCCCGGCGCCCTCTCCCCCACCCTCGCCGGGATAAGGCTGTCCATCCACGTGCTCGCCGCTGCCGTCTGGGTCGGTGGCCAGATCACGCTGGCCGGCCTGGTGCCCACTGCGCGCGGCTTGGGAGGCGGTGCTTCGCGCGCCCTGGCCCAGGCCTTCGCCAGGGTCCAGTGGCCGGCTTACGCCGCCCTCGTCGCAACCGGGATATGGAACGTCTCGGCCACGCATGCTGGACAGGGGACGGCTTGGCAGGTGGTTCTCGGGGTGAAGATCGCCGTGGTGGCTCTGACCGGGCTCGCCGCCTTGCTCCACAGCCACTCGAGCTCGCGGGCGGGCCTCGCAGCCTGGCGGGCGGTGAGCTCCTTGTCGTCGGTCACCGCCCTGGTCATGGGCGTGTTCCTTGCCGGTTGAAGCCTGGGAAGACCTCCTCGTCGCAACGGACGTCGGCATTGTGTGCCAGCGATCGTGCCAAGCCACGACGGGAGCGCAATCCGGCGAGCTCTGGTACCTGATGGCCCGATGTCGCTCGGGGCTGCCCGGGTCTAACCTGTAGGTGACGGCTTTCGCTCACGGCGGAGCCGCTTGATTGGAGAGTTAAAACATGCTTGCCGAGATCTTTGGGCCCGATCTGATCATCGTCATCGTCGTGGCGGTGGTGGTGCTCTTCGGAGGCTCGCAGATTCCCAAAATCGCCCGCTCCCTGGGCTCGGCGCAGTCCCAGTTCAAGAAGGGTCTGGAAGAGGGGAGCAAGGACTCCGAGGCGAAAGCGCCCGAGGCCGGCAAGAAGGCCTCGGGCACCGAGTCGGCGGAGGCCACGAAGGAATAGAGCCACTCGTCGCGCCGGGCACGTCCCGCGCGCGGGGTTGGTGTCCGTCTGTCCGCCAGCGTCTCGCGTCCGCCTGCGCGCCCTGTCGGTCTTGACGGGGCCCTAAAGGAAGTTTTCACCTGGGCTGAGTGTTCCTACGAGCGCGCATGACGGCACTTCTAATGACAACCTCCCAGGTTGACTTTCAATAGAGTCCGAGCCCTTGCTCTTGACCGGACCCCAATCTTCGGTCAACTTGACCGATTTCAGGGGGTCAGGTCACCCACACGCCGAGCTGCAAGGTGGGGCTGGAGACCAGCAGCACGACGCTGAAGATCCCTGCCTGCACGTAGTCGAGGTGCTCGCCCGCCAGGAGCGGCCAGGCAGAGGTGGCGTGGGCCCGGATCGTGAAATAGACGGCGAACAGGCCGCTGAAAAACATGAGCTCCGAGGCCAGCCAGATCATGACCCCCACGGCCAGCAGCGGGGGGCGCTCGGGCACCCGACGTCGCCCGGGCGTCGAAGCCTCTACCGAGATTGCCTGCGTCACGGCGTCATTTCCTAGCGGACGCAGCGCCTCGGTGCTACCAATTCAGCCCAAAAGGGCGGCTGGCAGAGGCTGAGAGTGCACCACGGTCAGGCGCCTGGTGGGGCGAGTCAGCGCCATGTACAACGCTCGCAGCCCTTGCGCGGACTCCTCGACGATGGCCGATGGCTCTACGACAACCACGGCGTCGAATTCCAGCCCGTTGGCAAGATCGACAGGCAACAGGCTGAGGGGGGCGCCGAGCCCCTCTCGGCATGGGTCGGTACTGTCCGCTCCGGTGGCGTCGAGCGCCGCTGCCAGGTCAGCAACCGCAGAGGAGGGGGCGAGGACGGCCGTCGTACCCGGCGAGACCTCGGCCACCAGCTCCGACGTCAGCTCCGCCACCGCCTGAGCGAGAGCCCCGGAGGAGACCCTCTCGAAGCGGGGTTTGACCCCGGTGCGGCGCACAGGGGTCGGCGGTGTGAGACCGGGTGCCACTTCCGCCAGCAGGCGGCCCGCCACCTCGATGACCTCGGCAGGAGTGCGGTAGCTCACACTGAGACCCACCATGCGCGCCGGACGGTTGGCCGGCAAGTGAGCTGTGACCTCCTCCCAGGTCGTCGGGGCCCAGGGACCCGTGGCCTGGCCGATGTCGCCAACGGCGGTGACCGAGCCCGACAGCGACCGGCGACCCATCATGCGCAGCTCCATGGGCGAGAGATCCTGTGCCTCGTCCACGACGATGTGCCCGTAGGTGCGCGGTCCCTCCTCGTGCTCACCCCCGTCGTTCGCGGCTGGCGCCTTTCGGGGGCCGAGTAACACTCGCGCTTCATCTATGAGCGCCAAGTCAGCGGACGTCCAGGGGATCTCAGAGAGAGCGCCAGAACGTGGGCGTCTCAGAAGCGCCTGCTCCTCGGCGCTCAAAAGACCCCTGGCGGCGAGGACTATCAAAGGCCGGGACCCGAACAGGTCGTGAAGCAGCTCCTCTGCACTCAGGCGCGGCCACATGCGATCGATAGTGTCGGACAGCTCAGGCACCCGACGTAGCCGCCGACTGAACTCGACGAAGTCGAAACCGCCTTGTGCGTCTCCACCGGGATCCTCTCCACCGAACCGGCGCACGCTGCCGTTGGCCTTGACCGGTCCCCGGTCGCTCACACCCGGTGGCGCAGATCCCGTGTCCGTTAGACCTGCCGATCCCAAGTTGCTCATGGCGGACCCCGAGGCTCGACCAGGATCACGAATTGCAGGACCGTCTTCGACCGCTTCCACAGGAATGTGCGCGCCTGGCTGGGCGATCACGGACGAAGGCGGACGCCCCGAGTCGCCGTGGAGGCTGAGCGTGCGCAGGTAATCGTCAGCCAGCCGACGCGTCACCATCTGCTCGACGGACACCCGGCGGGAGTTGTGCGTGCCGGGGCGGCGACGCGCCGCGGAGACGATGGCTTTCGACGCGTCCGCTCCGAGCCGTAGGACTGTCGCGCCGTAGGGGACCTCCGCGTCGCTGCGCAGCGAGCGCTGCCGGGTTCGCAAGGCGCGTGCCACCACCTCCGCCATGCGGGCGTCCCCTTTGAGCCGGGCCACCTCCGCGCGGTCCTGCGCCCGTACCTGCACGCCGTGTACCAGGCCGCTCACCGTGGAAAGAGTGACGCCGCTCTCGCCCAGAGACGGAAGCACGTTGTCGATGTAGCGGAGGAATAGCGGGTTGGGACCGATCACGAGCACACCTTGGCGCTCGAGGGGAAACCTGTGCGTGTAGAGCAGGTAAGCGGCGCGGTGCAGCGCCACCGCTGTCTTCCCTGTCCCCGGCCCACCTTGGACCACCAGGACGCCCGGGAGTGAGGCCCGGATGATCTCGTCCTGCTCGCGCTGGATGGTTGCCACGATGTCGCGCATGTGCCCACTTCGAGCGCTCCCGAGAGCCGCCAGGAGAGCCCCGGGCCCACCGATCTCGTGCTCGAAATCGGCATCGAGCGCACCCTCGCCCCGCCCGTCCTCGAGACCCGCCACTTCGCCGGCTGTGATCGCAACGGGCGTGTACCCGAGCCTGCCGTCAGGTCCGGTGGCAGTCGGCTCGACTTGGCTCGTCGCGAAACGTTCGTCTTCGACGCCGAGGACCCGCCGGCCCGACGACGCCAGATGTCGCCGTAGCACGAGGCCCATGGGGTCGCGGCCGGTGGCCCGGTAAAAAGGCTCCGCGACCGGCGCTCGCCAATCGACGACAAGGGGCTCCAGGTCCTCAGCCGACACTCCGAGTCTGCCGATGTGGAAGCTCTCCACCCCTACGCCCGCCCCGCCGGACTCTTCCGTCGTGACCGCCCTGCCGGACCCGCCGGCTCCGTCAATCCCGGTGCCGACATCCGAAATACGGTCGATGCGACCGAAGCACAGCGCCTGGTCGCCAACGTCGAGCTGTTCGAGACGGGCGAGGCTGGTTCGCACGATCACGTCACGTTCTTCGCGGAACTGGGCGGTGCCCCCGTGCCCCTGGTCGAGCACGGAAGCCAGAAGCTCCTGCGTGTAGGCACGAAGTTGGTCGAGCCGCTCGTATGCCCGGTCAACCTGAGCCTGCTCCGCCTGAAGCTCGGGATGTCCTTCCACGGCGGCTCCCTCACTGCTACTCGGCTCTTCGCCTGACGGCTGACCGCTGAGGACCAGCCGGATCCACTTCCCCGGAGACTTCGGCACCCGAGGCGCTGATCACCCCACCCAGACAGAGGTCCGTCACCAAAGCTCGACCAACCCTGCCACTGGCCACTGGTCGGCCGGCTGGAACCGAGCCTCGCCTCGGTTTCGTCGCCACCACCCAGTGTGAGGTGAGCCCATAATCATACCGGTTGAGCGCGACCTCACCGCCTGGAGCAGACTCGACGAGTATGCGCAAGGGGTGCGTCGCCAGCTAAGAAGCCGTCGTTCACAAGTCCGGTAGCGTTCTCCCGTGCCAGTGGCGGACTCGGTGTTCCTTCGTGCCTGCCGACTAGAGCCGGTCGAGAACGTGCCGGTCTGGTTCATGCGTCAGGCAGGACGATCCCTACCCGAATACCGCAGGGCGCGAGGGAATGTCAGCATCCTCGAAGTCGTTCGGCGCCCCGAGCTTGCCGCCGAGCTCACGCTCCAGCCCGTTCGGCGCTATGGCGTCGACGCCGCAATTTTGTTCTCCGACATCGTGGTGCCCGTGGCGGCGATCGGCTTCGGCGTGGACGTCCAGCACGGGCTGGGGCCCGTGGTTGCGAACCCTTTCGCCTCGGAGGCGGACCTGGAACGTCTGAGACCCCTGCAACCCGAGGTTGACACGCCATACGTGATCGAGGCCGTCAAGATCGCCGTCGAGGGCCTTTCTCCTTTCGGGGTGCCTCTCATCGGGTTCGCCGGGGCGCCCTTCACCCTTGCCAGTTATCTAGTAGAAGGCGGTCCGTCACGCTCTTACGCCCGCACGAAGGCGCTGATGCGAAGCGACACGGGTTTGTGGACGGCTCTCCTGGACAGGCTCGCAGACATCGCTCTTGCCTCGTTGCGCTCGCAGGTGATAGCAGGAGCAGCCGCCGTGCAGCTGTTCGACAGCTGGGTCGGTGCGCTGTCGAGGGCAGACTACGAGCGTTACGTGATGCCGGCGAGTCGTCGCGTCCTGGAGGGGCTGAAGGATCTCGGCGTTCCGCGAATCCACTTCGGTGTGGACACGGGGGAGCTACTGGCGTTGATGGCGAAGGCCGGTGCGGAGGTGGTCGGCGTGGACTGGCGGGTGCCTCTCGACGAGGCGAGGGCGAGGATAGGGGCGGGCTTCGCCGTTCAAGGGAACCTTGATCCGGCTGCTTGCCTCGCCCCCTGGGACGTCGTAGCCAACGAGGCACGCGAGGTGCTCCGCCGAGGATCCGGCATCGGGCACGTCTTCAACCTCGGTCACGGGGTGTTGCCCGAGACGGATCCCGACACCCTGGCCCGACTTACGGATTTGGTGCACGCCACCTCGCCGGACTCCCTGCGATGACATCAGTGGCGCTCGATCCCCGCAGCGAGCTCGTGGGCGTACTAGTCATGTCGCACGGGACGCCGCGCTCGCTCGAGGAGCTACCCGCCTTCTACACCGAGATCCGGCGGGGCCACCCTCCCACCCCCGAGCTTCTCGCCGACCTCGAGCGCCGCTACCTCGCCATCGGAGGTGTCTCCCCCCTGACGGAGGTAACAGCGGCGCAGGTAGCCGGCATCGCCCGATCGCTCGAGATGCTCCGCCCGGGAAGGTACGTGGTGGCGTCTGGCGCGAAGTTCGCCTCTCCTCGTATCGAAGACGCCGTGGCCGAGCTTGCACGAGTCGGCGCGCGGCGCGCGATAGGGATCGTCCTCGCTCCTCATTCTTCGGTTGCGAGCGTCGGCGACTACATCCGCCGGGCGCACCATGCCGCAGGCTCGCCAGACGCCACCGGTGACGGGCCGCTGCAGCTGGAGGTGGTCGACCACTGGTACCAGGACCCGGGCCTGGTTCGTCTCCTCGCCGAACGCGTGCGCGAGAAGCTGTCTGGGAGTCGCGAAGTCGGTGTGGACGGCACCGAAGTGCTCTTCACCGCCCACAGCG